>CADCOC010000054.1:0-60027 GCA_902802945.1 uncultured bacterium
ACTGGATGGTGCTTCTGGCTGTCGGGGCCGATGTACTCGGCGTTCAAGCGCTCAGCGCTCGGGAGCTGGTAGTCGAGCTGGATCGTGCCGCACTGCCACGGACGCCCCAGCGCGTCGATGAGCGTGAACTCGAGCTTCGGGCCGTAGAACGCGCCTTCGCCGGGCTGGATCACGTAGTCCATGCCGGACGCCTTGCACGCGGCGGCGAGCGCCGACTCGGCGTGCTGCCACGTGGCCTCGTCGCCCACATGGTCCTCGGGCATCGTGGAGAGCTTCACGAGCAGGTTCTTGTCGAAACCGAAGTCCTTGTACACGTCCTTCAGGAGACGGCAGAACTTCGCGACCTCCTCCTCGATCTGCTCCTCGGTGCAGATGATGTGCGCGTCGTCCTGCACGAACCCGCGCACGCGCATGATGCCGTGCAGCGTGCCGCTCGGCTCATTGCGCGCGCAGTGGCCGAACTCGGCGAGACGCAGTGGCAGGTCCTTGTAGGAGCGCATGCGGCTCTTGAAGATCTCGAGCGCGCCGGGGCAGTTCATGGGCTTCACTGCGAAGACGCGCTTCTCGCTCTCCGTGACGAACATGTTCGCCTTGTAGTGGTCCCAATGTCCGCTTCGCTCCCAAAGGCTGCGCGGCATGATGGCGGGGGTGTTGACCTCCTGGTAGCCGTCCTTCACGATCTTGTCGCGCATGTAGTCCTGCAGCGCCACGTAGATCGCCCAGCCCTTCGGGTGCCAGAAGATCTGGCCTGGGTCCTCTGGGTCGAGGTGGAAGAGGTCGAGCTCCACGCCGAGACGGCGGTGGTCGCGCTTCTTCGCCTCCTCGAGTCGGGCGACGTACGCATCAAGATCCGCCTGGTCCTTGCCGACGATGCCGTAGACGCGCTGGAGCATCTTGTTGTTCTCGTCGCCGCGGTAGTAGCTGCCCGCCACCTTCATCAGCTTGACGGCTCCGATCTGCGCGGAATGCTCCACGTGCGGACCGCGACACATCTCGAAGTAGTCGCCCACGGTGTACGTGCTGATCGTCTCGCCTTCGGGGATGTCCGCAAGGCGCTCGAGCTTGTACTTCTGCCCGTCAAGGCGCGCGGCCACGTCGGCGCGCGACATCTCGGCGCGCACGAACGGCTCGTCGAGCGCGATGAGGCGCGCGATTTCCTTCTCGAGGGCCGGGAAGTCCTCGGGGGCGAGACGATGCTCAAGGTCGAAGTCGTAGTAGAAGCCGTCGTCCGTTGCCGGACCGATGTCAGTCTGAGTGCCGGGAAATAGGTTGCAGACCGCACGCGCGGTCAGGTGCGCGGCCGAATGGCGGCGCATTTCTTCTGTTATGTCCATTTGTTCTGGTTTCTCCATCGAATTAGATTATGATAGCGAATTTTCTCTGTGGAAACAAGCAGAAATTTGTCTGGAGGTTCCACTTTTTAGAATTCAAGCGCCGCGTACATCTTGACGAGGAACTCCTCGTAGGTCATGCGCTCCTGCTGCATCGAGTCGCGGTCGCGCACCGTAAACTTGCCGTCCTTAGGTGACTCCGGGTCCACCGTGATGCACCACGGCGTGCCCGCCTCGTCCTGACGGCGGTAGCGGCGGCCGATCTGGCCGGACGCATCCCAGAAGCAGTTCACCTTCTTGCGCAACTTGTCGAAGATCTCGCGCGCCATGTTGAAGCACGCCTCGTCCTTCTTGACGAGCGGGAACACGGCAACCTTCACCGGCGCCACCTTCGGATGGAAGTGGAGCACCGTGCGGACATCCTCCTTGCCCTTCTCGTCCGTGAGTTTCTGCTCCTCGTACGCCTCGCAGAGAAGCGCGAGCATGAGACGGTCCACGCCGGCGGACGGCTCGATCACGTGCGGCACGTACTTGCCGTCGAAGAGATTGAGGCAGAACTTCTCGGCTGCAATCGGATCCTTGCCGCGCGACACCCAGTCGGCCTGCACCTTCTCGATGAACGCCTTGCGCGCCGCGTCATCAAGCTTCTTCGCAGCCTGCTTGAGCGGGTCGTCGAACACCATCTGGCTTTCGCCGGAATGCTTCTGGTGCTGCGTGAGGTCGAAGTCGCTGCGGGCCGCGATGCCCTCCAGCTCCTGGCGTCCGAACGGGAAGTCATATTCGATGTCCACGCACGCGCGGGCGTAATGGGCGAGCTCGTCCGGCTTCTGCCAGTACTCGACGAAATGTTCCGTGGGGAGGCCAACGGCGTTAAGGAACTTCTTGCGCTGTTCCACCCAGTACTTGTGCCACACTTCCCAGCCCCAGTCGTCCTGCACCGGCCCGTTGAGGTCGGGGTTGTCGGCGAGCGTCACGACGTGCCCGTGGAGGATCTCCACCGCCTCGTCGGGACGGATGAAGAACTCGAGCTCCATCTGCTCGAACTCGCGGCTGCGGAACGTGTAGTTGCGCGGCGTCACCTCGTTGCGGAAGCTCTTGCCCATCTGCGCAATGCCGAACGGCACCTGCTGGCGCGAGGTGGAGAGTACGTTCGTGAACTGCGCGAAGATGGCCTGCGCCGTCTCGGGACGGAGATAGGCGACGTTGGAGGGATCGTCGATCGGGCCGACGACGGTCTTGAACATGAGGTTGAACGGCTTCGGCTCCGTCATCTCGCCGCCGCAGTGCGGACACGAGAGCGCGTATGCCGGATTCACCGCCGCCGCCTTCTTGCCGAGTTCGGCGCGGATGTCGTCGATCTGGTCGGCGCGCATGAGCTTCTTGCACTGCTTGCACATCGTCATCGGGTCGGCGAACGTATCGAGGTGGCCGCTCGCCTTCCAGATCTTCGGGTGCATGATGATCGTCGCGTCGAGTCCCGCCACGTCCTCGCGGCCACGCACGGTGAACTGCCACCAGGCCTGCTTGACGTTCTGCTTCAGCTCGCATCCGAGCGGACCGTAGTCCCAGAATCCCGGCATCCCGCCGTAGATTTCGGATGAATGATAGATGAACCCGCGGCGCTTGCACAGCGCGGCGAGCGGGTCGAGGCTCGACTTGTTCTCTTCTGCCATGATGTCTTTCTTTCTGTTTGGCGGTAACGGCTGGATTGCCGCCCCGCGCAAGGCTGCATATTCTACCAAAATTCAGACGGTGTCTCAATCCCAGACTGAGACTTTTGCTGGTCATGCGGCCGACGGCCGCATATTTCAGGCCAGGCGTCAGAACGACACGGTCGGGTCTAGCGGGTAGCGGCCGAAGGAGGCGCCGTACACGGCGAGGCCGCCCTTCTCCGTCTCAAGACGGATCGTGAGCTTGCCGTCCTTTGCCTGCGCGAGGACCTCGGACGGAATCGCCGCCTCGACGAGCCATCCGTAGCTGCCCGCCTCGTGCAGCGTGCAGTCGCGCGGCTGCGCGGCCCACGAGAGGATGCCACGATGGTCAGCGGGATCGTCTGGAAGCTGCATCGTCTTCACGAGCTTGCCGTTCGCGTACACCTTGAGCGTGGACGGCCACTTCTCAGCGGACGTCATCGGATAGGAATTCGGGTTCTTCGAACGGCTCGCGAACCCGCCACCGAGCATGCAGTCGAGGTCGCGCACGCCCTTGTCAATGTCCTTGGAGTCCTTCGAGTTGAGCCGCTTCGCGCCCACTTCCGCGCGGAAGGTGGCCTTCTTCGCGTCAGCAGGGACGGTGAACGCGTACTCGAAGAATCCCTTGCCTGCGCCGCAGGCCTTGAGTCCCTTCAGCACGTTCCACTGCTTCTGCGACCACTGCGCCTTCGCGAATTTGTCGGGGGCGACGGAGGCCGTGTTCGCCTTCGCCGCGCCGCGCGTGACGAAGCACGCGAAGTTGCGGGCGACGGGTTCGACGCCGTCCAGGAGCGTGAAGCACACGACGCCGCACGCCGTCTCGGACGGAAGTTTCACGGGCACTTTGGCGATGCGGCCGTTCTGCCACGAGCCTGCGATGAACGCGAAATCATCTGTTGGAATCGGACGCTGCTCAAGCTTGCCCTCGGCGTTCCAGAAGCGGAGCGTGGCGGAGAGCTTGAGCAGATGGCCGGCGTAGTCGTCCGTGGTAAGCGACACGTCCACGGGTACGCTCCACGTCTCGCCAGCCTTGAACGTACGGCAAAGTTCGGTGTCGAGCGGCAGGTAGGCGTCGGCGTGCCAGTCGGCGAGCGTGGAGCCGGGGAACAGCTCCTCGATGCCGGTCTCCTTCCACGTGCGGTCGAAGCGCACATAGCCGTTCCATTCGTTGATCACGTCGTGATGTTCGGTGTAAAGCCAGCCCGCGCACTGGAGGCGGCGGCGGAACGCGTTCATCATCGCATGGTAGTCCCACGACCAGTCGCAGTCGCCCGTCGAGCCCTTGTAGCCCCACACGTTGCCGCACTCGCTATTGAGCATCGGCTCTGTGCCCTGCACGAAGCCGCCGATGTAGCGGTGCGTGGAGCCGGGGAAGGACTTCTCGCACTCCTTCGTGACGCGCGCCTCCCACTTCCAGCCGGGCAAGTAGGCGTGCCAAGAGTTGAGGTCCGTGACAACGTGGTCGCCGTTGCACTCGGAGTTGTCCTCCACGAGACGCGAGGGATCGAGTTCCTTCGCCTTCTCGTATGCGCGCGCCACGGCGCGGCGCGTCCAGGGCGCATAGCGCGCGTGGCGGTTCTTGCCCCAGTTGCCGCCGTCGGAGAAGAGTCCCCACGTCTCGTTGAACAGCACCCACGAGAAGATCGACGGGTGGTTGTAGTCGCGCCGCACCATGTCCTCAAAGCAGAACCAGTGCTCGCGGAACATCGCCTCGGAGGCGGAACCCCACGCGCACGGCACGTCCGCCATGATGAGGAGGCCGAGCTTGTCCGCCCAGTAGAGCTTGCGCGGCACTTCCACCTTGATGTGCACGCGGTTGCCGGAGAGCGCGAGCTTCTTGGAGATGAGTATCTCGTTCTTCATGAACTCGTCGGACGGGAACGTGTACCAGCCTTCTGGATGGTAGGACTGGTCTAGCGTGAGCTGGAGGTAGATGGGCTTGTTGTTGAGCGTCACGTACGGGAAGTCCGTGCCAGGCATCGTGCCCACGCCGATCTTCCTCATGCCGAAATAGGTGTTAACGGCGTCCGTCACGCCCTCACCGAGCAACACGCAGCGCACCTCATAGAGGTAGGGATCGTCAAGGTCCCAGAGGCGCACATTGTCGAACGGGATTTCGATCCAGGCCTTCGCCTGACCTGGTGCAAAGGACACGACGGCTGGTTCCGCGCGGTCGGCCGCCGTGAAGACAATCTGCGCCGCAAGCGGCTTCTTCGCGGGCGCGCCGAGCGTCACCTGAGCGAACACGCGGCCGTTGTCGATGTCCGGCGTGAAGTGGACTGTCTCAAGGTACGTCTCGCCGCGCGCCTCGAGGTAAACCGTCTGCCAGATGCCGCGCGCGTTTCCGTAGCCCTGCTTGCCGTAGAGACGCCAGTCCGTACGCGCGAGTTCGGCAGGGACGTCCCACGCGCGGAGTGTGATCTTCTGCGCCTCGCCCCACTTGACGAACGGCGTGAGTTCGAACTCAAACGGCGTGTAGCCGCCCGAATGTTCGCCGAGCTTCGTGCCGTCGAACCAGCAGGACGTATCGTGGTCGCTCGCGCCCACCACGAGGAACACGCGTTTCCCCTTCCACGCGGCGGGCACCGTGACGTCGCGCCGGTACCAGCCGATGTCCGCTTCGTCCTTCACGCCGGACGCGGGAGATCCCCAGCCGAACGGCACGCGGATGCGCTGCGGGAAAACCGTATCCGCCGCCTCAAACCATTTCTCCTTCACGCCGGCGTCGGTCTTGTCGGCCGCGAAGCGCCAACTGCCGTTCAGGTTCTGCCACTCGGCGCGCTGCCAGTCAGGCCGCGGATGCTCCGGAAGCGGAATTTTCTCAGGTGTGGCGGGCATCTTCGGGGTGGCGGGCATCTTGCCCGCAACTGAGGCAACGGGCGTCCCGCCCGTTGCGGCCACAAGCGTAGCGACCGCAAAACCCGCCATCGCGCAAATCATCTGTTTCTTCATCTCAATCTTCCTCCTCATTTTACACTTTACACTTTCCATTTTACACTCTGTAACCAGTCTCCGGCATGGAGTCGAGTGCGGACATCTCCTCGTCCGACAGCGCGAAGTCGAACACCTCCGCGTTCGCCGCGATACGCTCGGCATGAGTCGATTTAGGAAGCGGCACGATGCCGTGCTGGATCGCATAGCGCACGCACGTCTGCGCCGAGCTCTTGCCATGCGCCGCGCCGATCTTCGTCACGAGCGGGTCGGCGAGCAGACGTCCGCTGCCAAGCGGACTCCACGCCTCGACCTGTATGCCGTTCGCCGCGCAGTAGTCGAGGACGTTCCGCTGCATGTAGCCCGGATGGAACTCCACCTGGTCCACCATCGGCATGACCTCAGCGGACGCCTTCAGCGCCTCCAGATGCTCCGGCATGAAGTTCGAGACTCCGATCGCGCGCACCTTGCCGTCCTTGTACAGCTTTTCGAATCCCCGCCAGGTGTCGGCGTTCATCTGCGCCCAGTCGGCGGAGAGTTTCGCGACGGCCGGCCAGTGGACGAGATAGAGGTCGAGGTAGTCCACGCCGAGCGTCTGGATGGCCTTCTCTGCGGCGGCGACGGTCGCCGCACATCCGCGTATGTCCGTCCACTGCTTCGTCGTGATGAACACGTCCTCGCGCTTCACGCCTGAGAGACGCAGTCCCTCGCCGACGCTGGCCTCGTTGCCGTAGGCCGTGGCAGTGTCGATGTGCCGGAACCCGACCTCAAGGGCCTTCTTCACCACGTCGCGGGCGACGTCGCCCGACGGCGTCTGCCACGTCCCGAAGCCCACGCACGGGATGCCCACGCCGTTGGACAGCGTCCGACGGGACGACAGGTTTTCGACTTTGCTTTCCATCGTATCTCTCCGCGCTTACTTTGCAACGTCAACGGAAAGCCCCAGGTCGATGAACTGCCCGCCGACGGTCTGGATCACCTTGACGGCGATCACGTTGTCGCCCTCCTTCACGGCGGCGGCGAACTTCTCCAGCGGCAACGGGAACGACGTCCAGTTCGTGTTGTAGCCCTTTGCGGAGAGGACCAGCTCGCCGTTCAGGTAAACCTCGGCGTCTTCGTCGTGGAACATGTCGATGGTCGCCTGGAGGATCTTGCCCGTCGGCTTCTTGTAGGTGAAGTGACGGCGCAGCCAGATCTCGGGCGTTTCCCATTTCGTGGTACCCTTGGCGTGCGGATGGTCCCTCAGGATGGCGGCGCTGCCGAACCCGCCGGCGGAACGCGCCCACGCGGCGTCGTCGAAGCCTGGCCTCTCCCATCCGGCGGCCGGCGCCGTCGTGGTCCACGCCCAGGCATTGACGTCCGGGTCGAGGCGCTTCGCGAACACCTTGGACTCGCGCGGCGTAATGCCGAGCGAGAAGGCGGCGCGCACGCGGTCATGGACTTCCGCGAGTGCCTTCTCGTCGAACTTCACGACCTTGCGGTCGTATGTGATGAGGCCGTTGATCTCGCCCTCGACGTCCGTGGTCTGCGTGTAGACGCTGCCGGAAAGCCCGTTCATCGCAAGGACGCCCACGTGGTCCATGAGCGACACGAACTTGTCCTGCACGGCCTTGCGGTCGGTGTCCTTGCCCGTGCCGCCGTAGCCCCACGCCTTGTCCGTCCAAAGGTGTCCGTCCACGCGGCAGCCGATGCCGCCGAACTCGCCGAGGAAGCTCGCGCGGCGGTCGTTCACGGGCCACATCCGGGGACGCTTACCGTAGTCATGCTTGTCGACGAGATCGGCGGCCTCCTCCACGCCCGTCGGTTTGTGGGGACCCTTGTTGCCGCCCTCGTAGTCGTTCCAGCCCGAGGGGCCGTCGACGATGCGCGATGGGTCGTACTTCTGCGTCCACACGAGCGTCGCGTGGGTGAGGAACTCGCCGGGCTGTCCCCAGCTCTCGTTGTAGGGAATCCAGCTCACGATGCTGGGCACGTTGTAGAGATGGTCGATCATCTCCTTCAGCTCGCGGCGGTAGAAGCCGTAGCGCTGGGTCCTGTCGCCGGAGCCGGACGGCATGTCCTGCATCACGAGGATGCCGAGCGTGTCGCAGAGGTAGTAGTAGCGGCGCGGCTCGACCTTGATGTGCTTGCGCATCATGTCGTAGCCCATCTCCTTGAGTTTCTTGATGTCGTAGGCCATCGCCTCGTCGGAAGGAGGCGTGAGGAGTCCGTCCGGCCACCACCCCTGGTCGAGCGTGCCGAGGAGGAAGCGCGGCTTGTTGTTGAAGAAGATGCGCAGCACGCCGTTCGCGTCTTTCTTGACCTCGATCTTGCGCATGCCGAAGTAGCCCTTCACCTTGTCCGCGCCGCAGACGGCCGTGAAGTCGTAGAGCGCGGGAGATTCAGGGCTCCACAGCTTGAAGCCGGCGGGCATGTTGATCATGGCCACGCCGTCTTTCGTGGTGACGACGGCGTTTCCGCCGTCGCACTGGACGGAGACGCGCACCTCGGGCTTGGCGAAACCTCCGCCGGCGACGTCGAACTCGAAGCGCACCGTTCCCGCGTCGATGTCGGGCGTGACCTTGTATCCCGCGATGTGTACGGCCGGCACCGTCTCGAGCCACACAGTGCCGCCGATGCCGGTCGAGCGCGTGTAGAAGCATCCCCGCGGCTTGAACGACTGCTTGCCGAAGGAGCCGATGAAGGACGCGGTCGGGTCCCAGATCGCGACGACGAGCTCGTTTGCGCCCTTCTTCACGAAGTCGGTGACGTCGTACGAGAACGGCATCTGTCCGCCCTCGTGCGGGACGCACAGCTCGCGCCCGTTCACGTACACCATCGCGCGGAAGTCGGCCTGCTCGAAGTGGAGGAGCAGGCGCTCGCCGGTCTTCACGTCCGAGTCGAACGAGCGCTTGTACCAAAGCATCTCGTCAGGCGCCACGAGCCTTCCCACGCCGGAGAGCGAGCTCTCGATCACGAACGGCACGAGGATCTCGCCGTCCCACTTCACCGGGCACCCCGGCGCGTTCTTCGTGACGGCGTACTGCCAGAGGCCGTTCAGGTTGGTCCAGTTCTGGCGCACCATCTGCGGGCGCGGATACTCGCGCCAGGCGTTTGCGGGCGTGACCTTCTCGCCCCACGGCGTCTTCATGCCGGGCACCTGCTGCCAGGCCCCTGCGACCATGGCGGCCAGCGCGGCCGCCGCTAATACGGATCTCTTCATGTATATGGCTCCTTTCAAAAGACTTTTTTCACGGCGCACAGTATATCATTTTTTTGGTGCGTTGCGCTACCCCTTCGGCGCGGAAAAATGGTATACTAATCGGCGTTGCAATGAAGGACTAGCGAAGATGTGGAATTACTCTGAGAAAATGATGGACCACTTCCGGAACCCCCGGAACGTGGGGACGATCGAACACCCCGACGGCACGGCCACCGTCGGGTCGCTCGCGTGCGGCGACGCGCTGACGTTCCAGTTCAAGCTGGACGCGGACGGGAAGATCTGCGAGGCGAAGTTCCAGACGTTCGGTTGCGCGAGCGCCATCGCCTCGTCGAGCGCCCTTACCGAGATGGTGATCGGCAAGACCCTCGAGGAGGCCTCGAAGATCACGAACAAGGAAATCGCCGACTACCTCGGCGGCCTGCCGCCCCAGAAGATGCACTGCTCCGTGATGGGACGCGAGGCGCTCGAGGCCGCCATCAAGAACTTCAAGACCGGCGAGAACTCCGACCGCAACCTCGAGGACACGATGCTCTGTACCTGCTACAACGTGAGCGAGAACGAGGTGCGCCGCGTGATCACCGAGAACTCCCTCACGACCGTGGAGGAGGTCACCAACTTCACGAAGGCCGGCGGCGGCTGCGGCAAGTGCAAGCCGAAAATCCAGGCCATTCTCGACGAGATCAACGGGGGATCCAAATGAAGATCGGTTTCGACAACGAGAAGTACCTCACCGAGCAGAGCGAGGAAATCCGCCGCCGCGCCGCGAAGTACGGCAAGCTCTACCTCGAGTTCGGCGGGAAGCTGATGAACGACTTCCACGCCGCGCGCTGCCTCCCCGGCTACGACCCGAACGTGAAGCTCCGCCTCCTCCAGTCCCTCAAGGACCAGGCCGAAATCCTTCTCTGCATCTACGCAGGCGACATCGAGCACAAGAAGATGCGCGCCGACTTCGGCATCTCCTACGCGGACGACGCGCTCAAGCTCATCGACGACCTCAA
Organism: uncultured bacterium; assembly: GCA_902802945.1. Taxonomy (GTDB): domain Bacteria; phylum Verrucomicrobiota; class Kiritimatiellia; order RFP12; family UBA1067; genus RUG572. Next base: position 10,154 of record CADCOC010000054.1, read on the forward strand.
GCGCCTCGGACTTCTCTTCCGCGGCGTGGTGATCACGCGCTATACCGGACAAGTCGCCGCGCAGCAGTTCCGCCAGCGCCTCGAGAACCGCGGCATCAAGGTGTTCTTCCACTACGTCACGCAGGGCTACCCGGCGGACGTCGAGACGATCGTCTCCGAGGCCGGCTACGGCAAGAACGAGTACGTGCCCACCGAGCGTCCCATCGTGGTCGTCACCGCGCCGGGTCCCGGCTCCGGCAAGTTCGCCACATGCCTCTCGCAGATCTACCACGAGCACCGCCACGGGAAGAAGGCCGCCTACTCGAAGTTCGAGACGTTCCCCGTGTGGAACATGCCGCTCGAGCATCCGCTCAACGTCGCCTACGAGGCCGCCACGATCGACCTCAAGGACTGCAACATGATCGACCCGTACCACCTCCAGGCGTACGGCAAGACGACGGTGAACTACAACCGCGACGTGGACGCCTTCCCGCTCCTGCGCGCCATTTGGGAGAAGATGACCGGCGGCGAATGCCCCTACAAGTCGCCCACGGACATGGGCGTGAACCGCATCGGCTTCGGCATCATCGACGACGCCGTGGTGCAGGAGGCGTCGAAGCAGGAGGTGATCCGCCGCGACTTCCGCTACATGACGGACTTTGCGCTCGGCACGACGGACCGCGACTCCGTCGCCCGCGCGGACGCGCTCATGCAGAAGCTCGGACTCAAGCCCGAGGACCGCATCCCCGTGGAGGCCGCCCGCCAGGCCGCCCAGAACGCCAAGGAGGCCGGCAAGGGCAAGGCCGGCGGCGAAATCGTCTCGGGTGCCGCCATACAACTGAAGGACGGACGCATCATCACGGGACGTAACTCGGACGAAATGCACGCCGCCGCCGCCATGATGCTGAACGCCGTCAAGGAACTTTCCGGCATCCCCGCGCAGATTCCGCTCATCGCGCCGAACGTGATCCAGTCCATCGCCCACATGAAGCACGACATCCTCAAGGGCGGCTACACCTCGCTCAACCTGGACGAGGCGCTGATCGGCCTCGCGATCTCCTGCACCACGAACCCGGCTGCGCAGATCGCCACCGAAAAGCTGAACGAACTACGCGGCTGCGAGGTCCACATGACGCACATCGTCACGCCCGGCGACGAGGCCGGTCTCCGCCGCCTCGGCTGCCGTTTCACGAGCGACCCGTACTTCGCATCGAACGCCCTCTTCACCGCCGGCCAGTAGCGCGGCCCCTCTGAACGGAACTGCTCATGGGCGTGTTGCTCGCAAGCGAACGGCATACGGCAAAGGGACGCATCTTCCTCGTCCTCGTCTATGCCGTCCTCGCGCTCGGCGGCCTCACGATGGTGCTGCCGTTCCTCAGCATGCTCGCGTCCAGCATCTCGGGTCCATACGACTACAACCGCCATTCGCCGGTCGTGCGCGCGCTCTGGGACCGCAACGACCGTTTCATGCGCTCGCTCGCCACGTACTTTCCACGCTTCCCGCGCGAAATCTATCCCGATGCCCCCGAATCCTGGGGCAGTTGGGCGACCGTCGCGCGCGATGCGGACGGCATCTCCGCCTTTGCCGCACAGCACCTAGAGCCCGCCTGGACGAACCTCGCCGTCCGCGCGGACTGGAAACGCCGCGCTGAATCGTTCCGCGACCGTACACTCGCCTGGAACATCGACTACACCACCTGCGCCTACGACGCGCGCGACGTGGCCCCGTTCGTCAAGTCCCAGACCACGCTCGACGACCTCAACCGCACATGGCCCGTGCGTTACCGCAGCTTCTTCGACATCTCCTTCACCGCCGAGTCAAAAATTCCCCTCGGGCACGCCTCGTGGAAGCCGCCGAAAGACGACCCGAAGTACGCGATGTGGTGCGCGTTCAAAGATTCATATCGCCAGCGCATGGTCGCCGACGGCGACTACATATGCCGCACGCTCCCCTTCCCTCTTACGGGAGGGTCGCGCCCCGTCGCGACCGAAACGGGAGGGCCGCGCTCCGTCGCGGCCGAAACGGGAGGGCCGCGCTCCGTCGCGGCCGATATCCGCGCCGCACTCGCCACGCAATTCATCGAACACGGCGACCGCGACTTCTGGCGGAGCGCCTTCGCGAACTACCGCCTCGTCGCCGACTACCTCTTCGTGCGCGGACGCGCCTTCCTCAACACGCTCATCCTCGTGCTGCTCACCGTCCTCGCGCACCTCACCGTCAACCCGCTCGCCGCCTACGCGCTCTCGCGTTTCAAGATGCGCGGCACGGAGCAAATACTTCTCTTCCTGCTCGCCACGATGGCGTTTCCCGCGGCCGTCACGGCGATTCCGGGATTCCTCCTCGTGCGCGATCTCGGGCTTCTCAACACCTTCGCCGCGCTCGTGCTCCCCACGGTGGCGAGCGGCATGTCGATCTTCATCCTCAAGGGCTTCTTCGACGCCCTTCCGCGCGAGCTCTACGAGGCCGCCGCGATCGACGGCGCGTCCGAATGGCTCGTGTTCCGCAAGATCACGCTCCCGATGACCACGCCCATCCTCGCCGTCAACGCGCTCAACAGCTTCCTCGCGGCGTACAACTCATGGGAATGGGCGTTCCTCGTGTGCCAGAAGGAGTCGCACTGGACACTTGCCGTGTGGATGTACCAGATGAGCCAGCAGTTCGCGGGACAGCCCTGGTGCGTGATGGCCGGCTTCGTCCTCGTCTCCATCCCCACTGCCGTCGTCTTCCTCGCCTGCCAGAAGGTCATCCTCCGCGGCATCGTGCTGCCATCAATGAAGTAGCCGCCTACGCGCTTCTCTTGCGCGCGATGAACTCGTCCACCGCGGCAATCATGTTCTCCTCGCACTCGATGTGGAACAGCTCGAAGGAATCCATGATGAACTTCGAGACGCCATATTTCTCGAAGAGCGCGGCGACCTCCGCTCCGCTGAGGCCCTTGGCGTGACGGTACAGTTCTGCGGCAAAGACCAGATACTCCCCTTCGCGGCTCATCACAGCGCCTCCTGCGGATAGGTGAACTTGCCCGTGCGCAACTCTTCTTCGACCAACGACGCGAGCAGCTGCGGACTGTGATGCCAGAGTTTCTGTCCCTCATCAGAAATCGCAGCATACGCAGACGACGTGAAGTACTTGTTCATGGCGGACACTTCGTCGATTCCAAGCGACTCCGCAAGAAGTCCGACGACCGCCGGCGAAATCACCACCGCCAAATACCCTGCATATTTTCGCGCGTCCATTGTGCCGTGAAAAAGCGGTTGCTCAAACACCCTTGACATACGCATCAATCTCCTTGACCATTTCTTCTTCCGTCATTGAGTCAAATATGTCAGGACACTCAGCTATGTAATTCAGGATCGCATATTGGTCGTCAAGAGCAAGAAATTCCTGCATTGAAATATGGTGAGCAGCGCAATATGCTCCCGACAACAGGAACATAATGAAAATTGAATTGTTTATTCTCTTATCGCTCATTGCGGCAACATTATACCAAACAGAAAGCGCGGCAACAAGTGCCGCGCTCCGTTTTTAGTTCAATTCCACAATTGCTGAAATATGCTTGAAGACCTTGCCGACCTCAGGAGAGTGCGGTTATGGTCGCGTCGAGGGCGGGGAGATCGGAGACGTTCGTCGTGAAGAGTTCGGCGTCGATCTTCTTGATGAGTCCGCTCAGCACCTTGCCGGGGCCGAACTCCACAAACCGCGTGCAGCCAAGGGCCTTCGCGGCCTCAACGTCGGCCGCCCAGTTGGTCGTCTGCGTGACCTGCTCAAGCATGAGCGCCTTGATGGCGCCGGGGTCGGAGGAGTGCGGCTGCCCCGTAACGTTGGAAAGAACGGGGAACTGCGGCGCGTGGAACGTCACCGTATCCAGCACCGGCGCGAGCTTCTCGCGCGCAGGCGCCATGAACGGCGAGTGGAAAGCGCCGGCCGTCTGAAGCGGAATCGCGCGCTTGATGCCGAGTTCCTTGGCGACCGTTGCTGCCTGCGCCACGGCGTCCTTGGAGCCGGACAGCACCTGCTGCGCTGCCGAGTTGATGTTGGCGACCGTGCAACCAGTCTTATCGCAGAGCTCCTTGAGCTGGTCGGCGGACGCCCCCATGATGGCAATCATTCCAGAAGGCGTGGCGGTACACGCCTCCTGCATGAAGCGTCCGCGAGCCTCCAGGACGGTAAGCGTGGCGTCGAAATCAAGCACGCCTGCGGCGCAGAGCGCGCCCCATTCGCCAAGCGAGAGACCCGCCGCGCAGGCGAAGGACGTAGGACGTCTCTTCTGGAATGCGCGGTAGGCCGCGTAGCTCGTCACGAAAATGGCCGGCTGACACACGTTCGACTTCGTGAGTTCCTCAGCGGGGCCTTCGAAGCATATCTTCTTGAGATCAAAGCCCAGGACGGCGTTCGCCTTGTCAAACAAGGCCATCGCTTCGGCATCGGCCTCCGCGAAATCCTTGCCCATACCGGGAACCTGCGCGCCCTGTCCGGCGAAAATGCAGCAATCTGACATGTCTTCTATCCTCGAAACGAGCTTTACTTACTTGGGACTATCAGTCCGCGCTCGCGCGGACCTTGCCTTCCTTGATGCGCTTCTCGATCACTTCCTGGGCGATGTTCTTCGGCACCGCCTCGTACTGCTTGAAGATCATCGTGAACGTGCCGCGGCCCTGCGTGACCGTGCGGATAGCGTTCGAGTAGCCGAACATCTCGCCGAGCGGGACCGTTGCCTTGATGAGCTTCACGCCCGCGCGGTCCTCCATGCCCTCCACGCGCCCGCGGCGCTGGTTGATGGAGCCGTTCGCGGCGCCCATGTAGGTCTCCGGCACGGCGACTTCCACGTCCATCATCGGCTCGAGGAGCTGCGGCTTCGCCTTGAGGAAGCCCTGCTTGAAGCACTGCATCGCGCAGGTGACGAACGCGAATTCGTTCGAGTCGACTTCGTGGTAGGAGCCGAAGTACACCGTCGCCTTGACGTCCACCACCGGGAAGCCCGCGAGCGGGCCGCTCTCGAGCGCCTTGCGGACGCCCTTCTCGACCGCCGGGATGTACTCGGTGGGAATCACGCCGCCCTTGATCTCGTTGACGAACTCGAAGCCCTTGCCAGGCTCCTGCGGCTCAAGCTTGAGGCACACGTGCGCGTACTGGCCGCGGCCGCCGGACTGCTTGACGTGCTTGTACTCGTTCTCAACCGAAGTCGTGATCGTCTCGCGGTACGCGACCTGCGGCGCGCCCACGTCGCACGCGACGTTGAACTCGCGCTTCAGGCGGTCCACGATGACTTCGAGGTAGAGCTCGCCCATGCCGGCGATGATCGTCTCGGAGGTTTCCTGGTCGAAGGTCACGACGAAGGTCGGGTCTTCCATCGCGAGCGCGTGCAGCGCCGCGCCGAGCTTCTCGTTGTCCTGACGCGACTGCGGCTTCACCGCGACGGAGATCACGGGCGCCGGGAAGTCGATGGACTCGAGGGTGATCGGGTGCTCGGGGTCGCAGAGCGTGTCGCCCGTGCGGGTCTGCGTGAGGCCCACGCACGCCACGATGTCGCCGGCGTGCGCCTCTTCGAGCGCCTCCTGCTTGTTCGCGTGCATGCGGAAGAGACGGCTGATGCGCTGCTCCTGGTTGATCGTGGAGTCGAGCAGCTCGCCGCCGAGCTTGAGCGTGCCGGAATAGACGCGCACGAAGGTGATCTTGCCCATCGCCTTGTCGGACATGATCTTGAACGCGAGGCCGCAGAACGGCTCGTTGTCGCTCGGCTCGCGCTTCTGCGAGGGATCGTCGGCGGAAACGGCCGCGCCCGCGTCGATCGGCGAGGGCAAGTAGTCGCACACGCCGTCGAGCAGCTGCTGCACGCCCTTGTCCTTGAACGCGGAACCGCAGAACGCCGGGGTAATCGTGCGGGCCATGCAGCCCTTGCGGAGCGCCATCTTGATTTCGTCGTTCGTGAGCTCCTCTCCCGCGAAGAACTTCTCCATGAGCGCGTCGTCCTGCTCGGCGGCGCTCTCAATCATCTTCTGGCGGTATTCCTTGGCCTTCTCGACCATGTCGGCGGGAATCTCCTCCTCCGTCATGTTCTTGCCGAGGCTCTTCATGTCGTAGCGGATGGCCTTCATCTTGATGAGGTCGATGATGCCGTCGAACGTCTCGCCCGCGCCGATTGGAAGCACCACCGGCACGGGGTTCGCGCCGAGCTGGTTCTTCATCTGGTCCATCACGCTGTAGAAGTTCGCGCCGATGCGGTCCATCTTGTTGACGAAAGCGATCTTCGGCACCTTGTACTTCTCGGACTGGCGCCACACCTGCTCGGACTGCGGCTGCACGCCGCCCACCGCGCAGTAGAGGGCCACCGCGCCGTCGAGGACGCGGAGCGAGCGCTCCACCTCGGCCGTGAAGTCCACGTGTCCGGGAGTGTCGATCAGCGACAGACGGTAGGCGCCCCACTGCACGCACGTGGCGGCGGACTGGATCGTGATGCCGCGCTCCTGCTCCTGGACCATGAAGTCCATCGTCGCGGCGCCGTCATGCACTTCGCCGATCTTGTAGTTCTTGCCGGAATAGTAGAGGATGCGCTCCGACGTGGTCGTCTTGCCGCCGTCGATGTGCGCCATGATGCCGAAGTTCCGAACTTTTTCAAGCGGAAACGCTTTTTTGTCTGCCATTTTTACTCCTTTGGTCTGCAAAAGTGAGGTGATATTTTACTAAAAACGGGGCCAAACCGCAAGGGGGTGATTTTAGATTTTGCAATTTCCCCCAACTTGCCTACTCCACCCTCACGTCAAACCTCATCCCATTCGGACCCGTTGCGCTGCCCGTCCCCTTCCCGTCAACGACCACGCCGATCACCTTGACCGTGAACTTCTTCAGCTTCCCGCCCTGAATCGCATACACCTTGAACGATCCCTTGAATATGCCCGTCTTCGGCGTGTACGAGAGCTTCCTTGAAGATGCTCGTCTTCGGCGCGTATGTGAGCTTCATCGCAGAGCGGTTCGTTCCCTTCTTTGTGTCGATTACGAGGCTGGACACCTTCGTCTTCTTGTCCTTCGCGTACTTGACGCCCGCAGCCTTCGCGAACGACCACTTCCCGCCCTTCGGGATCACCGTCTCGCCATCCGGCAGCAGTTCCTCGATCGTACCCTCCGGGAGGGCCGCGCCTGTCACGGACACATACACCTTCGCCCCCGCCTTGGTCCAGTTGCCGCCCACATTCCTCTCAGCCATCGAATAGTTGCCGTTCTTTAGCGTGAACGTGCCGTCCGCCGCCATCTCAAACGACATCTCCCCAACCGGCGCCTTGAACGCGAGCGTCACGGGCAAGACGCGTCCCGTCGCGTCCAACTCGACTTTCACCGCCTTAGCCGAGACCTTCTTCGCCTTGCCGCTGACCAACAAGGTGGCGTACGCCGAAATCTTGACCGTCCCCTTCTTCGTGTTGATCTTGCCCGCCTTCACCTGCATGGTCCCCACCGGTGCGCCGTTCCTGCCGTACAGCGCGCCCAGCACAGTCTGCGCCTTGGCGAACCCCGTATTGAACCTGCCGGCGATCCAGTTGCCGACAACATCGCCGCCGCCGGAGCCGCCACCACCGGAGCCGCCGCCATCGGAGCCGCCGCCGGAGCCGCCGCCGACATCCTTGTAAGTGACCTTGACTCGCGATGCGACCCGCGCAGAACACTCATCAGAGCCACCTTGACACAGACAGCCCAGCACAAAACTCAGAAATTCCTCTTCGTCGAGGTAACCACCCGAATCCCCGCCGCTCTTGACCACATTCCCGTACCTCGAATTATACATTGACTTCTTGCACCACGCGGGCACAGTCAAGCTCGTCAAAGCAGTGCAATCCAGGAACGCACAACTGGCAATCGACGTTACACTTGCCGGAATCGTCAAACTAGTCAGGCCACCAAAACCACTTCCGGAGATACCAGAGCTAAAGCTCTCAATGCCTGTTACGGGTTTACCGCCAAGCGTTGATGGAATCGTCACGGCACCAACGGGCTTGGGCGAGATTACATCGTACCATTCGTCCTCGCCATAATTGCTTATCACCGCAGTGTTGCCTTGGATCTTGAACGTCCACTTATACCCGTTGGCAAATTCCGTGTAGACTTTAGACGAAGATGTATCTGTACCGCCGCCATCGGAGCCGCCGCCACTGGAGCCGCCGCCATCGGTGCCGCCGCCATCGGAGCCGCCGCCATCGGAGCCGCCGCCACTGGAGCCGCCGCCACTGGAGCCGCCGCCATCGGAGCCGCCGCCATCGGAGCCGCCGCCATCGGAGCCGCCGCCATCGGAGCCGCCGCCGTTAGCAGACCAGTGCGCATAGTACGTCACGCCGCTGTTGACTATCGTGGTCGAATAGACCTGCACGCCTCCCTCGGGAGCCGTGAACCACCCCACAAACGCATATCCCGTTCGCGTAGGCGTAGGCAGCGTTCCTACCGCATGGCCGCTCGTTACGCTGCGCGTCGTGGGCGACACGCTCCCGCCGTTGGGGTTGAACGTCACCGTACACGCCCAGTCACCAGGCACCTCCCCCCCGCTTCCAGCCCAGTGCGCGTAGAACGTCTGCGCGGCCGTCACACGCGCGATGGACGTCATGCGCGTGCCGCCGGTCCTCGCCGTCCACCAGCCCGCGAACGTGTAGCCCGGACGCGTCGGCGTGGGAAACGCCTCCAGCGCCGAGCCGACCACGCAGTCCCAATAGTCGTTCGGCGCCACGCTTCCGCCGTTCGCGTCGAACGATATGCGCACCGTCTGGGACCCAGTCACCCACACCGCGTAGAGCGGCACGATCGCGCCGTTCTCGGTCGAGAGATTCCGCACCGCCGCGCCATCGACATACGCCACCTTCTTCGCCTCTGCCTCCGTGGGCGACAGCGCCCACCCCGCGAACGTGTAGCCGCCCCGCGCAAACGCGCACGGCCACAGGTGCTGCGTCTCGTCGACGGCGATGGTCTGGTTGTCCATGATTCCCGTGCCGCCGTTGGAGTCGAAGCGGATGGAATAGCCCACCCCCGACCACACGGCGTAGAGGTCCACGATGCGGTCTTGCACCTCCTCCAGGTTCACCACGCTGGCGTTCTCGGCGTAGCGGACCTGTCCGCTCGGCGTGGTGGCCCAACCGGTGAACGCGAAACCCGTCCGCGTGAACTTGTGCGTGGCCAGCGCCTGCCGCGCGTCAAAGACGAACTTCTGGTCCTCCATCCTCCCCGTGCCGCCGTTCGCGTGGAACCGCACGTAGTACGTGATCGGCTGCCAGTGCGCGAACAGCTCCATGTCCGCCGCAGGAACCTGGGTTGCCTCCGTCATGCGGACGCCGCCAGCGGACTCCGTCCACCATCCCTGGAACGTGTAGCCGCGCCGCGTCGGAACGGGGAACTGCCCGAACGTCTGCCCAGGCACGTAGTCTTGCATACCCGGCGTGACCACCGTACCGCCGTTCGAGTTGAACTTGACAGTCATAGAGGTGCCCAGCGAACGCCAGTGGGCGTATAGCGTATGCGTCCGAGTGGCCGTCACGAGCGTCGTGTACCGCACCTCCGCGCCGCCGGTCTGCTCCGTCCACCAGCCCTCGAACGCCCAGCCCGGACGCACCGGCTCCGTGGACGGCAGGGCGTACGTAGTGTCCGTGATCTGCTGCTCGCTCCACGTAGAACCGCCCGACGAGTCGAACCGCCCACCATTAGCGTCGAAGGTGACGTCGAAGCGGTTGGGGGTCCAGTAGGTGATTGGATAGTCGTTCCATTTCTGCGGAAGCACGCGCGATCCGGGCCGTCCGTCCCACCCGCGCGAATCCTGAAGCACGTATGTGGTCATGTTCCCGGAGACGCCTTTGTAGGCGTCTGCATGGTAGGCCGGGGCGTTGGCGCACAGGTAGTAGAGCGCGTTCTCTCCAGTGGTACCGCCGAAGAACATCTCGCCGAGGTAGTTCACCTTTTCCGGCACGACCATCGTCTCAAGGCTCGAGCATCCGCTGAACGTGCGGTCGGGAATCTTCGTCAGGTTCCGCGAAAGCGTCATGTTCCAGAGGGCGGAGCAGCCTTCGAACACGCTTGTGCCCATCTCGGTCACGCTGTTCGGCACCACGAACGCCGTAAGCGACGTGCAGCCCTGGAACGCCATCGCGCCGATGTTCGTCACCGTGTTAGGGACCATGGACATGTCCGTCTGCGTGGCGCCGCCCCTGAGCTTCACGCACCCTTTGAACATTTCGGCCATCACGGTCTTCTCGCCCTCGGCGACCTCGGCCGTCTCGATTTTCGCGTAGGATTGCGGGAAAAGCTCCTTCATGGTCTTGACATGCGTAGGAACCGTCACGCCGCGGATCGCACCGCAGCCGGAGAAGGCGTTGTCGCCGACGTCCGTCACCGTGTACGGCAAGCGCACCGACTGCATCTGCCAGCAGTTCGTGAATGCGCTTTCGCCGATGGACCTCACGCCGTCGGCGAACGTCGCCTTGAGCAGGGACGAGCAGTCCCTGAACGCCTCGGCCCCAACATAGCGCAGACCCGACATGAACTGGAACTCCTGAATCCACGTGCATCCCTCGAACGCCCCCTTCGCGATGCACCTGAGCGACTCCGGCATATTCACCTTCTCAAGATCATACATCTCGGCGAACGCGCCGCGCCCGATGCCGACGACGCCATTCGGGATCGTCACCACCGACGCATTGCGGTTTTGGTAGTCCAGTATCCAGTTGTTGTAGATCAAGAAACCGTTCACGTCATACTTACCTTCCACCGCAGCTCTTATTTTGGGCGGCAGGTCGTCGATCCCGAACTCCAGGAGCGTCGAAGGCCATGTCACGAATTCCACGTTGCCGCACCCGTCGAAAAATCCCACAGGCAGTTCCGTGATCCCCTCTTCCAATATCATCGTTGTCATGTGCGCGTAATCGCTCGGATACAGCTGCCTCATTGTCTTCCCGCCCATCTTGGAAGCGGAAATCGTATCTCCCCACCGCGCCCATTGCGCCGTATACGTCACATTATTCGCCGGAACCGTCGCCGCCACGGCAGGCGACCAGCCCGTGAAGTTAAACCATTCCCTCGTCACCGTCGGCGCAGCAATCGCCGAACCAAAATTCTGCGTATTCACGATCCTTGGTAGGGCGCGATCACCGAGCGCGCCGCCATTCCCCTCAAACGTCACTATGTACTGGTTGATCTTCCACTGCGCCGTGTACGTCGTGTTCCCTGCGGGCATCGTCGACGGCACGGACGGCGACCAGCCCGTGAACGTGTACCCTGTGCGCGTCACCGTCGGCGCTGTCAAACTCGTCCCATAGTTCTGCGTCTTGGTAGTGCCGCCCGTCCCGCCGTTCGCATTGAACGTCACCGTGTACTGGTTGACCGTCCAATGCGCATAGTATGTCACATTCCCGCTCACGGTCGTCGATGCGGAAATCTGCGTGCCACCACTGGAGGACGTCCACCACCCCGCGAACGTGTAGCCTGTCCGCGTAGGCGTGGGAAGCGTGCCGATGACCGAACCTTCCGCTATCGCACTAGTAGCATTCACCGTTCCCAACGAACCGCCGTTCGCATTGAACGTGATGGTATAGAATGTTTTTACCGTGAATGTCACCGTGTCTACCTTGTCAGCGACACCGTTCTTATATGTTGTATGCGTAAATGTGTGGTTTCCGAAGCTGGCGTTCTTTGCGTTCCAAGTTACATCGCCTACGGCGGGTGCGGATGCCTCTTTAAGCGTCACGCCATCTAGGGCAACAATAACCTTTCCGCCATTGTCCCAATCTGTTGAATAAGTGATAACCTCTTCTGCTCTCGCAACACGAGTTCCCTCTATCGTGTCCAGTCGAAACGGCGCTGAATCGCCCGCATACCCGACCGTCACGGCCATCGCCGACACCATCGTTATTATTGTTTTTATCAGTTTCATCTTGTACCTCCGTTCATTTTCATTCAAATAGCAACACCGGTAGGAACGGCGCCCCGCGTCGTCCGCGGCGATCGCGAGGCGACCGCCCTTCCATTCCGGTCATGCGGGATGCATGACCCTACCATAAACTTCAGCATGTCTGGGTAGAACCTGAGGCAGTCGTCTGTCACCACCCCGAACTCACGTAACCGCCCTTCCCAGGCCAGCACCTTGCGCACATGCCAGCAATCGTAGTGCGAGAGAACGCCCATCATGCTGTTCACCCGTGCCTGTATCCTTCTTGGACGCTCCGACCAGTCGAGTGATTTCATTCGCCCGCGCATCCTGTGCAGCGTCCGCGTTGCTGGATAGGTGCGGTACGGCTTGATGAACGCACCAAGGAACTCCACGCCCTTGTATGCATCGACTACGCGCACCTTGCCCTCGTTCAGTTCAAGTTCAAGTTCTTCTCGCAGAAACTCTCTCACGCGCGGCACGATACCGTAAAGTTCCTCCTTCGACGATGCCACCACAAATGCATCATCGACATAACGCCCATAATGGCGGCACTTCAGCTCGCGCTTCATAAAATCGTCGAGTACGCCGAGGTAGATGTTGCTGAAGAGCTGCGATGAAAGATTGCCGATCGGAAGTCCACACCCTTCTTTGGAGCAGAACAGCGATTTGTCCTTGGGTAGTTTCTTCCATTCGTCCCTGTCGCCCAGCACCCTACAGTTCTCCACCGGATTCAGCATGCAGATCGATTCCAAAAGATAATCAATCAGATTCCAGTCATAATTTGTAATTTGTGATTTGTGAACAATTGTGCCAATTGCCATTTGTGAACATTTAAACTTCCCAAGCAGTTCCCTGCACCTTGCCAAAAGCCGCGCGCGGTTGATGCTCATGAAGTAGCCCCTGATATCAAGTTTTAGCACGTAGCACGGCTTTGACCAGTTCTGCGAACAGGAGCGAATGTGCTTCTTCAGCCTCTCCACGCCGTAATGCGTCCCACGCCCCTCGATGCAGCTGTAACAGTCGGCGATGAACGTGCGCTCGAAGAGTTTGTGCGTGTAGTTGTAGAATAGATGATGTACCACCCTGTCGCGGAACTCCGCCGCGAACACCTCGCGCATCTTCGGATCATGTATGATGAAGCACGACGACGGACGCGGTTTGTACCGCCGCTCCAGCAGCTCGTCGCGCAGCCTCACCAGTTCACTCTCCTGGTTCATCTCAAAGTGCGTCTGGTAGAACTTGGCTCTCTTGTGCCGCCGTGCGTCATGGTAGGCAACGATCAAATCGGCCAAAAGGCCACGGTGCGGAACGCCGTCCTGCGGATCGGTGGTGAACGCTTGAAGAGGGCGAACCGACTGCCCGTTGTTGCGGTTGTTGTTGTTCGTGTTGTGGTCACTCGAATTGAAGTTGAGGTTCCACGCGTTGTTGTTGTTGTCCGAGTTCGGAACGGACGACCAGTAGTTGCCGTTCGAACCGGCATTGTTGAGCGAAGTCCCGTTGCCGTTGCCGGCGCAGGGGACTCTTTCAGGCCGACCTTCTTCACTGATGGGCGGATGTGGCGTAAAGGAACATCCGCGCATCTCTTTGTCATTTACCGTCACGGAGTCACCTCCGTATTCTCGGTCAGGCCGCCTTTTGCGGCGGTAATCGGCGGTCGCGGGGCGACCGCCCTACCGTTCATTGGGTTCACCTTGTGGCTCGCTGCGCCGGGCCGCGCCCCGACGCATTCCGGCCTTCCGTCCGCACGGAACGGCGGTTCCGCACCGTTTGAAATTGCATGTTTGTGCCATGCTGCGAGCTGCTTTCCGATGGACGTAACCTTCTCCATGAAGAACGCCGCCTTCTGCGCGCCGAGCTGATGCATGTCGGAAAGCAACCTGAAGTAGATCTGTATCTCCACCGCCTTGCGGCGCATCTCCGCGATGAGCCTCGCCTTGTCGTTCCGCGACGAATTCGCGCGGTAGATTGTCACCATCATGTCCACCAACGCCCTGCTCAAATCCTGCGCAATTGTGTAGCGCGTGTCTCGCGGCAACTCGCTTCGCATCTTGGCGAATTCAAGCATCACCGCGTAGCAGTCGCGATAGACCGGCAGGTTGGAATAGAGAGAGTTCACGCCCCTACCCCCTGTCCTATCAAAAGCTTGCGCATCTCGCTCAAGAATACAACCGTCTCAACCGGCGTCTTGGTCTCAAGCGGAAATTCGCGAATCTTCCTGCAGACCGCGCTCTCCAGCTCTTTTCCGCTCAGCGGCGTCGCGCTAGCGTCCGCGCGCGACGCAGCCTCCTCAGGAACCTCCCTCGTCCATGCCTCGTACCCTTCTTCTGCGGGAACCTCATCTGGCTTCAACGTAATGTCATACCCAAAGTCCGTATTCTCGCAAACTCGTCCGTTTATCAGCTCAAGCAACTTGCTTACAGGGAACCCGAGAAAATACACGTCCTTCTGCTGTACCTTGGAGAATTTGCGTATCACCTTGTATTTCGAGATACAGCAGTAGAACAGCCACGCACTGTGGTTGTAGGCACGCACGAACCCGCCCGAAGTGATAAGCCGTATTTTTCCCGGCTCCACCTCGGCTTCGAATTTCAAACTGTTTTCTATCGAAGCCATCTTACTAACAGCTACCAAACTACGCAACTACCAACTCAAAAGAATTAAAGAACTAAAGAATTGAATGCGCTCGCTTCGCTCGCTATTCGGTGAACCCTTGAAGAGGGCGAACCGACTGCCCGTAGTAGCGGCCGTAGTAGTACGTGAAGAGGTCACTCGAATAGAAGAAGAGGCCCCACGCGCCGCCGTCGTAGCTGTCCGAGTACGGAACGGACGACCAGTAGTAGCCGTACGAACCGGCATCGCGGAGCGAAGTCCCGTAGCCGTCGCCGGCGCAGGGGAGGAAGATGCTGTTAGAGGCGTAGTCGCCACGGCCTCGGACGACATACCCTTGGACACCGTTCAGCTTAGTCCAAGTCCAATCGCAGTTGCCGTTGAGATCACCCAGCTCTTGTTTCGTAGGCATGCGCCATCCGCCGCCCCAATGAACGTGCGCCGCATCATGCTCCGGCACGAGGACGCTGTCCGCCGTGATCCAACCTTCGCTCTTCAAAGTGGCAATACTCTTAATGTAGGTCGGTGTGTTGCTTTCACCGAACGAAAAATTGGATGATGAGCCATCGGTCGCTACCCACTTGTTGTTCTCGCGCTTGTAGCCCACGGTATCGCCCCACCAGAAGTAGTAGCCGTAATCTTCAGGATTCTCCGCGCCGATGTTGGTCGTCGCCCAGTACGGCCCGCCTTCCCAGAGCTGGACCATGTCATGAAGATCAACAACGGTAACTCGCATGACCATGTTGTCGTAGGACACCTGCCCGAGTTCTGACTTTGCGTCCCATAGCAACTTGTAGGAGCCGTTGGCTTGTACTTTCTTGTCTGTCGAATTCACACCGTTCTTCACGACCCAGAATTGCGAAACCTTTCGAGCGTTCCCCGTATCTGGCATCACTGCCGCCACGGAGAACTTCCATTGGGCCGTCCCGCTGATTCCCGCCACCTTGCAGGTGATGTCCACAAGCCCGTTCCACGGATACCGCTGCTTCGCAACAACGTCCGTGACGGTGGGATCGGCGAATGTGGCCAACGTCGCAAGGGCCATAATTCCAGCTGTTATTAGTTTCTTGATGTTCATCTGTATCTCCTCTTTAAAAGTGGCTGTTGTTTAGCTGTTGTTAAGATTAAGGTTTGTCGGTGGGGTGGTGGGGTGGGGCAGAATGCAAAACCATCCTTTCGGAAGAGCGTGCGCCCTTCCGCCTTCCCGCCGCGCGGAATCTGCCATTCAAGGCGTGTCATTGGTGGAAATGATAGCACATTCCCCTGCCCAAAACAAGCAGGGATTTTGGAAGTTGAAGCCTCGCGTGCAGGGGTGCAGGGGGTTCACTACGGCCGCGACGGAGCGCCTGCGGCCGCGACGGAGCGCGGCCCTCACGGTGTGGCCACAAGGGCAATGGCACCCTTGCCTCAGCCAATGGCATGTGCGCAAGCCCTCCGGCACCACGAAGGCCCCTCGCCAATGGTTCAGCAATGACCTGCCTTTGGTGTGTGCGCTAGCAGTTCTGCCGTGCGCGCCCTGTCGCGCACCAACGGTGAGCAAATGCTCCGCACAAGGCAAAGCGCTCCGCAAAGACGCGCGCGGTACAGGGATGGCAGAGGAAAGAATCGAGCGAAGCACCTGCCTTTCACAAGCCTTTGGGGCACCGCGAGGTTTGTGCGAAGCACTCAGCCAATAGCAAGCCAAATGCTTCGCCTTGGGTGCGCGACAGGGCGCGCACGGCAAAACTGTTTGCACTCGGTCCGTTTTCAAAACTGAGGCTTTACCAAATACGGTGGCTGTTGGGGTGGGGTATGCCGAGGTGGGCGAGACGCTGCACTACCTTGTAGCCGCGACCAGCTCGCCCTACCCGGCCGCGACGGAGCGCGGCCCTCCCAAGTGCGGCCGCGACGGAGCGCGGCCCTCCCGGTGCGGCGGGTTTTGTTGCAGTTATGGAGGCGGGGCGTCATTGGCACATCACGCTGTTCTCATAGACGAATTCCGGGGCGACGTCAAGTTCGCCGTCAAGCCATGTGAGGGTTTCGTAATCAAGCTTGCAGTTGGCAAAGGCGTCGGCATCGGCGAGAGGGGCGAACGCCTCCCCCCTCAAAAGCGCATGGCCATCAAAAATACGCGTCTCGCCATCATTGAACATTACCTTCATGCGATGCGGCGCAAATGTCTCGAATCCCGTGATCTTCAACACGGGCAAAGGGTTTTCGGCATAGCACTTTCCATCTCGAACAATCATCGCATTCCTCCTTACATCGCAGGAACGATCTTCTCAAACGGCTTGCCTTGGACAGCAAGATTCCAAGCCGCGTATGCCTCTTCTTCGTGCAGAGCCATCCATCCGTCAAGAATCCGGCGTTGCTTGGTTGGCAGTTCACCGGAAAGCATTTCCCCGTCAAGCGCCACAACCGCCTCGTCCTCGTTGTATTTCACGTGCACGTGCGGCTTGTGGTGCTGCTTCGTGTCGAAGAAGCGCAGATAGATGACCAACGAACCTATCCGTGAGAGTTCATCCATTTAACACCTCCTCATAATTGGACACAGCTATAATCCTGCCGCAGGATGCAATACCATCCCTTCGGAAGGGCGCGCGCCCTTCCGCCTTCCCGCTGCGCGGAATCTGCCATTCAAGGCGTGTCATTGGCGGTAATGATACCACATTCCCCCGCCCAAAACAAGCAGCGATTTTGGGGAGTTGAAGCTTCGCGCACGGGGCGCGGGGGTGGGGGTGATGCTGTGGGGCGACGTGAGACGATAGACGTGAGACGTGAGTGTGAGACGTGAGACGTGAGTGTGAGGCGATGCGGCTTCGCCAATGTCTCGCTCGTCTCACGTCTCGCGTCTCGCGTCACCGCTCATACCTCGGCTCGCCCGGAGGGCTCGCCCCACCTTGCGGCGGTCGCGGGGCGACCGCCCTACCACGGCTCGCCCCCCTGCGGCTCGGCCCTCCCGCGATGGAGAGTACCATCGGCAGGATCATTGGCTGTGAGACGCCGTCGCCAGCGTCGGAAATGAGCAGTACGCTCCGTTTGCCGTCTGGAAGGCACGGCCCAAGACAGATGCCCTCGTAGTTGCCGAAAGCGAAGACTGGCCCGCCGCCTGACGCGAGCTTGACCTTCCTCAAGTTGGTCGCGACAAGCGCGCCACCCCCGCGCGGGAATTCCACGCGATAGACGTCAAAAGAGAGGCGTGCCGTTGCCGCAGCCTTCAAGGGATGCGCCCCTCCAAAGCTCAGTTCGCGTTCAAGTACGAGCAGCGAACCATCCGGCAACGCGCACAATCCTGAAACGCCACGGCGTCCTTTGCCTCCATAGTCGAATCGTTGGCTCCAGACGTCCGTGGTGTAGGAATACGTGCCCGCAAACGTGAAACCTTCCTTGGCTGTCGGACGCGTGTACTTCAATAGCTGCACCGTTGTGCCGTTAGTCGGCGAGGACCGCGCCCCGTCGCACGCAAGCGCCTCCTCCGTACAGGTCCACAGCGTCTTGCCGTCAGGACTCAGCGTCAACGACTCAATGCCTAGGTTTGAACGGGTTTTCTTCAGCTCTTCGGGCAACGACAACGTGCGCACAACGGTGCCATCCGCAACTCTGTATTCCTTAATCGTTCCGCGCGTCTCGTCCGCCCCCCACACGGTGCCGTTCACCGCATCGAACGCCACATCCTCTAGGTCATACGCCTTCGCGAGCGAAATGCGGTTGGTTGGCGACGGGATAGAGCATGAGATGACCGACAGCCCGTTGGTTGCAAGCTCGATGGTCATTGGGTAGAGTCCCACTTCGCCTGTAAAGACATCGTCGGACACGGCGTAATAAGCGTTGTCCCCCGCCCAACTGATGCCGCTTAGGCTGGCTGGCAGCAAGGAACGGCGAAAAGGCGTGCCAAGGGTTAACGTTGTGCCGTTGTGATGTGCCCGCGTAAGCCCGTAGAACGGCTCGCAAAGCGGATCCTTGCGTCCATCCTTCCACACCTTGCGGATGCGGTATTCGTGACGCGAGTGCGTGGGCAACCCCAGGTCCTCGTAGCGTGCCACGCGATATGCAACGCCGTCCGGCGCCTCGTTCGTCACGTTGGCGAGGAAATTCCCGTCGCGCCAGAGCTCGTAGTGGTCGAAGTCGGGCGACATCTCCGCGCCCCACAGGACGTACATCTGCCCGTCCTTCCCGCCGTGTCCCGCGCGGGGCTTGGTGATCAGGCCCGTGTAGGCATACGCGGAGTCGTCCGGCGGCCGCGTGGCGAAGCGCAGCGACGGCGCGTCGATCCTGATCGTCGCATAGCCGAACGGCGCGAGGTCGAACGCGAATCCGTCAAGCTTGCGCACGTCGCGCTCAATCACGTTGCAGAGCGTGTACTCAGCGTCCTCCGCAAGGCGTTGGCGCGCAGTGACCCGGCACGGACGCCCCTCGCGCTCGCGGAAGCGCGCGATCAGTCCGCGACCATCCTCGGCGCGCTTGAGCGTAAGCAGCTGCACGTTTGGTGTGCCCAAGCGCAACCATTCTGAAACTGCGGCGGATATCACCGGAACGCCGTCAAGCGCCGCGAGTGCGCGCTCGGCGAATGCCGGGATGTGCGCGTTCTGCCAAGTACCCGCGTAGGACGTTATCGCATAGCGGAAGCGGAAGTTGAAGCTGTCGCCGTCTGGGTTGTGCATCTGAAGCCAGTCCGTGAAGAGATACGGATAGATGCCGGACGACTTCACCGGCCCGCCGTAGCACGTCTTGTCGGGATGGATCTCGCCGAACTCCGTGAGACACGAATCCGCGGTTACCAACGCGATGCCGAACTCGCCGTTCTCCACGGCGCACCAGTCGCGCACCGCGGTGTAGGCGTCCGACGTGAGGCCGCTCTGGTCGCGGATGGGATCGATCACCGGACCATTCAGCTGCGCCGCAAAGCGGAACTGCGGCACGGCAAACGGAAACGCCATGTAGCCGAAGCGGTCGTAGCGTTTTGTGTTGAAGAGGTCGCGGGCGTGGCGGAAGGAGGATTCAAGGACAATCTTCTTTTCATCCTGCGATAACCACACCTTCTGCTCCATCTCCGCGCCGAGCGCGTGCGCGGCTTTGTCGCCCCGCATCCAGGTCTTGTGGTTGTCGCGTGTGTAGCGGAACTCGTTCGCGGGGCCTTCAAGCAGTTCACGCTGGAGTTCCTTGTCGTAGATGGAGTAGATGACGCCGTTCGTCACCGCCACGCGATACCAGCGGTTTTCCGTGATGCCATTGGGGCAGAAGACTTCCGGACTTTCCGGATTCTCCGGATTCTCCGGATTTTCCGGAACCGTCAACCCAAGCTTCGATACCGTTTCAGCGCGCTCGATCCAGTCGCGGTGCTGCATCCACGTCTCGAAGACCCGGCGTCCAGAGTAGCCGCTCACGCCGTAGGAATGTTCGTCGTTCCAGATGAGCGCATCCCATGCGCGGCGTAAGTCCTCCGCAGGATACGCCGCTTCGCCTCTCGCGGACTTGATCGCCGTCAGCGTCTCGGTGCGCGCAAGCGCCCTGTCCGCCGCCAGCTTGCGGGCGAGAAGTTCCGGCGTGCAGGCGGCATGCTGGAGCCAGCCGCTCGTCATTTCGCCGCGCAGCGTTGGGATCTTGTCGCCCCAGCGCGCCTTGACGCGGTCGAACGGTTCGTCGAGGCGTCCGCACGTCCTCAATTGCGGCCACTTCCACTTGGCGTTCCACTTCTTGAAGAGGTCGGCCTGGCGCGTCGAGGGCCATTCGTCGTCCTCGTAGTCGGCGAAGAGCCACACGTCATACGGGTAGCGCGCCTCCATCCTCGCCAGCTGGCGCGCCATCATCGGCTCGCTCTCCGACATCGGTTTCATCTTGTTCCATGCCGTGATGATGCCGAAAAGTTCGCCGCCGCGTCCGTAGTGCGGACACGTCCACACGAGCAGGCGCGCGCCGCCCTGGGGCGCTTCCCACCAGAACAGCATCGGAATCGCGCTCGCCCAGCGCACGTCGATACGGCTCCCGCCTCCTCCGGCGTCAGGATTGTTCCATTTCCACGGACGGTTCTCGTCCATCTTCCAGATCGTCGACGGATGCGGGTTCCAATGGTTGGGGCTGAACAGGACATGCTCCACGCCTGCTTCCGCGTAGGGCACGACAATGCTCCATGAGATGCCGGGGTTGTCCGTCATCAGCATTGTGCGCGTCTTGATCCCCCAGCGGTCTTCGAGTTCGCGCTTCGTGTAGATGCTGCGGCACAGCTCCTCGAAGCCGTAGAGGTGGGTATGGTTGCCGGCACAGGTCACGCCCACGTCCAAGCGGCCGCGCGCGATCTCGTTCGTGGCGACGGACATCGCCTCGGCCTCGCCGCGGTCCTGCGGGTAGTTGCCCCAGAACCACGCGCCTTCGGCCACGTAGCGGAACGCGGCGGGATCAGCATCGTCAGAATCGGCGGCGATCAGGCGGCGTGCCTCGTCGATGCGGCGTACCGTGCCGTGGCGCTGGATGTACTGCGAGTTGTGGAGACCAATGTCGGTATGTGCCGACTTGACGGCGTACAGCGTCCATTCCCGCACGGGCGGGAGGTTCGCCGGGAGCGCGTTCGTCGGCACAAGCTCGTAAACGGTCTTGCCGCCCTTCTGCCGAGAGATCATGCGCCGGCCGTCGTGCGTGAGCATCGAAAGCGCCGTGAAGGATTCACCCGCAAACGCCGATGCGGCAACCATTACGGAAACGATCCATACCTTTGCCGACACGGTAGCTTTCTTTATGCAATTCCCCTTGTTTCTTCTTTTGACATGCATGACATTTTCTTCCTTCTCCTGCGGTCAATATTATACCATACGCCTCAGTGGTCTGGTGCCCAAATTGTTTTTTCCCAACTGTCCGCGCTTTCCGTCTTGCCATTCCGCCCCCTTTTTGGTAAACTTGACAAATCAATTTTTCAAAAAAAGGAGTAAAACATGTCTGGTCACAGCCACTGGGCGACAATCAAGCGCGCAAAAGGCGCAGCCGACGCGAAGAAGGGCAAGATCTTCTCAAAGCTCGGCAAGGAAATCACCATCGTCGTGAAGGCGAAGGGCGGCGATCCCAACACCAACCCCACCCTCCGCACGCTCATCGCAAAGGCCAAGGCCGCGCAGATGCCGAACGACAACATCGACCGCGCCATCAAGAAAGGCACGGGCGAACTGGAGTCCGCCGCACTCGTCGACGCCACCTACGAAGGCATCAAGGGCGGCATTGCCATCGTCGTGAACGTCCTGACGGACAACAAGAACCGCGCCGCCGCCGAAGTCGGCAACGTGTTCAAGAAGAACGGCACCGAGTTCGCCAAGCAGGGCTCGGCCGGACGTCTCTTCGACCGCATGGGCCAGATCATGATCCCGGCGGCCGACGGCGTGGACGAGGACAAGGTGACGGAAGTCGCGCTCGACGTGGGTGCCGAGGACGTCATCTCCGAAGAGGGTGGCTTCACGGTCAAGTGCCAGCCGAACGACTTCACCACCGTCATGGAAGGCATCAAGAACGCCGGCATCACGGTGGACGAGGAGAACTCCTCCGTGGGCCTCGTGCCGAACATGACCGCGCCCGTAAGCGACGTCGCCGTTGCCAAGGCCATCAACAAGTTCGTCGACATGCTCGAGGACCTCGAAGACGTGCAGGACGTCTTCACGAACATGGAGACGACCGACGAAGTCGACGCCGCGCTTGAGGCGGAGGGCTGAGCCATGAAGCTTGAGCACGTCGGCTACAACGTCGCCGAGCCCCAGAAGCTCATGGACTGGTGGTGCGCGAACCTCGGCTTCAAGCAGGTCCACCCCGCGTTCATCGTGGACTCCACGGGCCAGACGGCCCTTGAGTTCTACCACAATCCGGACGCACCGGTCCCCGACTGGGCGAACATGGACCCGCTCTCGATGCACATCGCGTTCCTTTCTGACGATGTGGACGCCGAGGCCACCCGCCTCGTCGCCGCTGGCGCCACCCTTCTCGAAACCGTGCACAAGCCCGGCTTCGACATGGTAATGCTCCGCGACCCGTTCGGCATGGCCATCCAGTTCGTGAAGCGCGGCACGCCAATACTAGCCGAATAACGCCCGATGACATCACAGTCTGGCGAAAACAAGCGTCCCGCAAGGTACCTTCTAAGGGCTTTCGCGGGATGGTTGTTTTTTTTCGCCTGCTTTGCCACGCTGTACCTTGCCACGGTCCAAAAAGGTGTCGGATGGCAGGACTCAGGCGGCTTCCAGACCGCTGCGCTCATGCCGGCCAGGGAACATGTGGAGGGATATGCGGCAAACGGGAACCTCGCGCTCGCGCATCCTGCCTACGTGGCCCTTGCGAGGACATCGGCCTCGCTCTTTCACGATTCCCCCGCACACGCGGTCAACGCCGTCAGTTCCATCTGCATGGCGGCGGCGGTCGCCAACGTCTGGCTGCTGTCCCTTCTGGCGTTCGCACGGGGACGCAGACTCTGCGCCGCAGTGGCCGCGACGCTGTTCGGCATGGCCCACATGCCCTGGTGGATGGCGACCATCGCGGAAGTCTACGCAACCAGCGCGATGATGCTGTCCGCAGAGCTGCTCCTTTTTCTGTGCGCGCTGAAGGACTGGCGTGGCGAACAGCTCGCAGAATTCGGCCTTTCCGCCTGCGAAGTGCGGGGTTTCGCCTACGTGCTTCTAGCCGCGCTCACAGGCCTGCATTTTTCCATACACCAATTCGCATTGCTCGCATGGCCAATCTATGCCGTCTCCTTTGCCTGGCAGGCCATACGGCACGAGGTGTCATGGAAAGTCACCCCGATGGCCATGTTCGCCTGGCTACTGGGGATGCTTCCCGTGAGTTCCTTGGTCGCCGCCCGCGCACAAGTCACGTCGCTAACGGAGGCGCTTGCAAACCTTCTCGTCGGGAACGGCTATTCCGAGGAGGTACTTTCGCTTGGACAGCGCTGGCGCGGTTTTTTCCTTGCAAACATGGGACTCTTTTCGCTCAACTTTCTAAATCCAGCGTGGATCCTTGCGGGCATCGGCCTGTGTACCGCACGTTCTCGCTTCTCCACTGCAGTCCGATTGATCCTCTTGTTCCATTTCGTGTTCTTCATCCGCTATCTCGTGGCCGACCAGGCGACTTTCGCAATTCCCACGTTGTTGCTGTTTTCGCTGTTTGCGGCGGACGGCATGTCACGCATGAAAATGAACAGAGGGGCGGCCGCGATGCTGCTCGCCGCCACAGTACTCGTACCACCAGTTGCATACGCCGCCACGCATGAGGTTCTGCACCGCATCCGTCCCGCCGCCGTAACGCAGAAGGTGTCCACGCCGTTCCGAGACGACATCCGATACTGGGTTCTTCCGTGGNNNNGGAAGCATAACGAGAATTCCGCAGAAAGGTTTGCCGAGGAAGTTGCCGCTACAACTGAAGACAATGCCGTCATCGTCGCCGACATCACGGCATGCGACGCGCTCAATGCCTATTTCCGTGCCAATCCCGTGTTGCTCGGACAAAGGAAGGTCGGCATGACGCTCGCGTCTCTCGTGGACGACCACGACCATACGCTCCCGCTACAGTTGGTTCTTAACCGCAACCGCGACCGTCCGTGGTATGTTGTCAGGCCGTTTCCAGGATACGTTCCTGACCGTAGTTTACTCGAATGCAAATACGAAAAGCATGGTTCATTGTTTCGCATGAAGCGGGAGTGAACCGTTTTCGGAGGTGGTATCATGGCACGACACATTCACTTTCTGGGAATCGGCGGCGTAGGGATGGCAGGACTCGCGTATCTCCTAAGGAAACGTGGCGACGACATCTCCGGTTGCGATCTTTATTCCACGCCCCGTACGCGCTGGCTGGAGGAGTGCGGCATTCCCGTGGCCCTTGGACATTCCCCTTCCCACCTGCAGGTCGCGACAAGCGCGACCCTCCCGGCGGCGGTCGCGACAAGCGCGCCCCTCCCGGAAGTGAACGTCGACGAGCTCATCGTCACGCCCGCCGTTCCGCCCGACAATCCCGAACTCGCAGCCGCGCGCGCCGCCAATCTCACCGTCCGTAGCCGCGGCGAAGTGCTCGCCTCCCTCGTCAACGCCGCAGACGGCATCGCGGTGTGCGGGACCCACGGCAAGACAACCACCGCCACCTTCATCACCCGCCTTCTCCAGAACCTCGGCGCTTCCCCCTCCTGGTGTATCGGCGGCGAAACGGGAGCGATGCCCGTCGCTGGCGTGGGGACAGGCCCCCTCGTGGTGGAAGCCGACGAGTCCGACGGCACGCTCGCGCTCTACCGTCCGCGCACGCTCGTCCTCAACGCCGTCGACTTCGACCACCTCGAACATTTCAACTCAAAGGACGACTACTTCAACTGCTACCGCGCGGCCATCCGCCAGACGAGCGGCACTGTCATCGTCTGCGCCGACCACCCGCAGGCACTCGCGCTCGCGGAGGGGAATGCCGTGACCTTCGGCTTTGCGCCCGAAGCGCAGGTGAACGCCGCCGACTGGCCGGCCATCCCCGTTCTCGGACGACACAACGTGGCAAATGCCCTTGCTGCCATCGCCGTGGCGCTCTCGCGCGGCTTCAAGCGCGAGCAGATCGCAGCCGCCCTTCCCGACGCCGTCGCCGCCCTTCCCGACCGGCGCTTCGAACTCGTCGCGGAGTCAAACGGCGTGCGCGTTTACACCGACTACGCCCATCATCCAGCAGAGCTGAAATGCGCAATCGACATGGCGCGCGCCCTGCATCCCGCACGCCTGCGCGTCATGTTCCAGCCCCACCGCTACTCCCGCACGAAAGCGCTGCGCGACGAGTTCCCGCCCGCCTTCGCGGCGGCGGACGAAGTGGTGCTCGCCCCCGTCTACGCGGCCTTTGAAGAACCCATCCCCGGCGGCGACATCACCGACCTCTACGCCGCATTCGGGGGACAGTCCCCATGCGTTATCTTGGCGCGTTCGCTCGACGAAGGCTGGCAACATCTTCTCCGCACGGCCCGTCCCGGCGACATCCTCATGCTCCTCGGCGCAGGCGACATCATCAACCTCGTGCCGCGCGTCCAAGCCGATCTGGCGAACAACGCATTCACCGACGACTGCCATACTTATCTCCCGTGACCGCATTTCTCATAAACCTTGACCGGCATCCTGACCGGCTCACCGCCGCGCAGACGCGCCTAGCACAAGCGGGCGTACACGCCGAGCGCGTGGCGGCCGTGGACGGTTATGCGCTCTCCCCCGCAGAGCGCCGCGCCGCCGTCGCGCGCTTCCACGCCCTTCTCGCGCGTGGTCGTCTCTACACGCCAGGACAAATCGGCTGCGCACTCTCCCATCACGCCGTCTACCGTCGGATGATTGAAGAAAAAATGCCAGCCGCCCTCGTCTTAGAGGACGACGTACTCCTGACCTCGGAATTTCCTGCTTCCCTCGCCGCCGCAAAAACGCTCCTTGACACCAACCGTCCGCAGGTCTTCCTGTTTTCAGATGGCACACAGCAACCCCTTCCACGTACGGATGCAGCCTTCGCACGCGCCACCTGCGGTGACTGTTCTGAAGCCTACCTCATCACCCTTCCCGCCGCGCGCGAACTCCTGCGCGTCAACTCGCCGATGGTCGTGACGCTAGATAGCTGGACCAGATTCGCCGCACGAGGCCACATCGAACTCTATCGCGCCACGCCAGCCACGGCCACGCAGGACCATGCCTTCCAATCCGTCGTCCCCGTCCACGGCCGCCCAGCCAACGTACTTCTGCGCCTCTTCTGGAACGCCGCACGGCTCATCGAGAAGCCACTTGACGCCCTCTGGTTCCGACTAACAGGCCGATAAAGCGGCGCGGGGCGTACGCCCTACCGCGCAGCGGTTTGCACGAAATCAAGCCAGCGACCGATCAAGTGGTCGATGTCGAGATCGCCCGTCAACGTCGGCACTCTCCCACGGTCTGGCCGAACCATCCATTTGCGGATTCGCTCCGCCAACGCAGCAGCGTCATGCGGCGGAACCAGCCATTCCTGCTTGTCCTCGTCAGCCAGCAATTCATCGAGGAAACTGATTCCACGGCATCCCATCACAGGCACGCCGCACGCCAGTGCCTCGGCGTACACGCAACAGAAACCCTCCCAGTAGGTTGAAGGCAGCACGAAGAGGTCGAGCGAACGGTAGAAATCGGCAAGGCGCTCATGCGGCATCTCACGCTCGAAGCGCACCATGTCCATGATTCCCTGCTCCTTCGCGAACGCCTTGCAATCCTCCAACATCTCCCCGCTTCCCACGAACCGTACCGTCAGGTCGGGGATAACGCCCTTCAGACGCGTCACCGCCTGCAGAAGCGTCATCTGCCCTTTTTTGGGGTGGAAGTTCGCCACGCAGCCGATGACAAAACCCGTGTCGTGACGCGGCTCCGCCGCCGGACTGAACTTCCGCCGATCAACGCCGTTGTACAGCACGTATGAAGACTTGGGTGGGTCGAACGGACGCATCCAGCGCCCGAAGAGAAGTCGCTCTTTCAAATCCGCCCACGGTCCTTCCATGCCCTTCACGAACATCTTTCCGAAGGATGCACGCGCCCGCTCGCTCGTGAACACGTGTACGTCCATCGCTACGCACAGACGCCGCCAATAGAAGTAAAGCCTTGTTGCATGGCCGGGCAGCTCGCCCAGACGTCCGCTCCGAAGATGCACAGGGCACGCAAAGTGGTGCTGCAGGGCGCAGAGGGTCTGCGGGTTCAGGCGTTTCGCGGCAATGGCGTAA
Organism: uncultured bacterium; assembly: GCA_902802945.1. Taxonomy (GTDB): domain Bacteria; phylum Verrucomicrobiota; class Kiritimatiellia; order RFP12; family UBA1067; genus RUG572. Next base: position 37,301 of record CADCOC010000054.1, read on the forward strand.
GGCGCGAAGTTGACGGTGTGGACATGGCAGACGGCCACGTCCGCCCACGCGATGCCCGTCTCCTCCACGCGGCGCACGAACGCACGCACATTTAGCCAGTCTACGAGAAACGGCGCAAACTCGCATGGCAGTATCTTACGCGAAAAACGATGCACGCGCACGCCCTCAACCTCGTAGTCCGGCCCCGTCCCCGACACGAACACGCGCACGTCGAAACGTCCGTTGCGGATCAACGCCTGCGCGGCGTCGAGACAGAACCCGCCCCGCCAAGACTCGGGCGAGGGGAAGAACGGCGTGACGAAGAGGTATATCGGCTTCATGCGAGGTTCCGTCCGACTACCCGTTGATTCCCAACTTGCCGAGGCGGTAGTTCATCATGCGCGGCGAGACGCCCAGTTCGCGTCCTGCCGCGCTGCGGTTGCCGCCGTGTCGGCGGATGGCGTCCTCGAGCACGTGCCGCTCGTACGCCGCCAGCTTCGCCTCCAGCGTCCGGCTTTCCGTGCCCGCGTCAAACGGCGTCTCGGCGAATTCCTCCGCCTGCACCTGCGGAGGCAGGTTGTAGCCATGGATCGTGTCGTCCGTCGCGGTGAGCACCGCCCTCTCGATGCAGTTCTCGAGCTCGCGCACGTTGCCCGGCCACTTCCACGCGAGCAGCATGTTCACGGCCGGCGCGGAGATCTTCGTGACCTGCTTGCCGTACTTCACGCTCATCCGCTCCATGAAATGCTCCGCAAGGAGCAGCACGTCGCCAGTGCGCGCGGCAAGGTCGGGCATCGCGATCGGGAACACCGAGAGGCGGTAGTAGAGGTCTTCGCGGAACTTGCCCTCGGCCATCATGCGCTCGAGGTTTCGGCTTGTCGCCGCGATGAAGCGCACGTTGGAATGGATTTCCGAGTTCGACCCGATGCGCGAGAACGTGCGCTCCTGCAGGAACCGGAGCAACTTCACCTGGAGCGGCACGCTCAGGTCGCCGATCTCGTCAAGGAACAGCGTGCCGCCGTCCGCCGCCTCCGCGCGGCCGATCCGACGCTGGTCCGCGCCCGTGAACGCACCCTTCTCGTGTCCGAACAGCTCGCTTTCAATCAGCGTCTCGGGAAGCGCCGCGCAGTTGAGGACCACGAACGGCTTGTCCTTGCGCGACGACAGACGCTGGATCGCGCGCGCGACGAGCTCCTTGCCCGTGCCGCTCGCGCCGCGCACGAGCACCGTCGCGTCACTCGGCGCCACCTGCCGTATCTGCTCGTACACGGCGCGCATCTCGCGGCAGTTGCCGAGCAGGTCGCCGGGATTCGCGGTGAGCATGTCGCGCAGACGCCGGTTCTCCGCCACGAGCGCATCGCGCTCCTCGTGCTCCTTCAGACACACCGCCGCCGCGTCGGCCGTGATGTTCGCGATGATCTGCAGAAGCGCCACGTCCCGGTTGAACGCCTCCGCCGTGAAGTCCGGCGGGTTGGGACGGTCCACGGACAGCGTGCCAATCACCTGTCCCAGATGGACAAGCGGCACACACACGAACGCGATCGGACAGGCCCCTCCGCGCGCACCAGTGCGGTTGAGGAACCGGCTGTCCTCATGCACGTCCGGCACCACCTCCGCACGGCCCGTCTGCGCCACGCGCCCCGTGATGCCTTCGCCCAAGCGGTAATGCCCGTGCGCCTTCTCCTCGGCGTTCAGCCCACGCGACGCCTCAATGGACAATTCATTCCCCTGCAGCAGCGTGAACGTGCCGCGGCACATGTCCATGCTCTTTTCGAGAATGCCAAGCACGTCATCAAGCAGCACGCGCACATTGCGTTCCCGCACGAGCGCCGAGCTGATTTCCTGAAGAACTGCTATTTCCGATGGCAACTTTGCTCTCATGGGCGGTTAGTATACCAAAATCCCTTGTTTTTGACAATGCCTGTAAAACCTTACATTTCGTGTAACGCCGGTCAATTGCATGTTCCCAACCTATTATTGCCATTTATTCTAATTCTTCACGACAGACAGAGACATTTTACATTTTGTGTGAACCGCAACAGGCCGATAATTTAATCAACGATCATTTGCGTGGTTGTAGTGGTGCCGTTGATGTCGATGGTGGCAGTCCAGTGGAAGTGGAACGGGAAGCCCTCCGGTTCGCTGTACGTCACCGTGATCGCGCCAGTCTCGGCGTTCTTCGAGAGCGTGTAGGTGAGCGCGGTGTGCTCGTCCGACTTGATTCCTCGGTTGAGGAAGCCGTCCTTGACCGGAGACGCGGCAGCCTGCGAAAGCGCGAAATAGACCGACGAGAGCTGTGCGGGATGCACGTCCCCGCAGAATTTCGCGACCTTGTCCGCAATCGTGCCGTTGTTCGCTGCGACCTCGGCGTCTCTTTCGTCGCCCGACATGCTCTTCATCTCGGTTCCGTCAGGGAACACGACCTTGAACACCGTGTTCGCCCCGTCGATCACCGACGTCTTGTCATCGATGCGATGGGGCGGCGACGGCCTGACGAAGTCCCTCAGCATCGTCTTGCGTCCGCCTTCGGCCGTGCCGTCCAGCTCCTTGAGCATGCCGGCCACGTCCGTCACATACGGCGCGAGCGGGAGCCGCCTGCCCTCCATGGCCGCCCTGGCGGCCTCCTCAAGCGTGGCGCCGGCGTTCTGCACCATGATCGTGACATTCGGGACGTGCTCGAAATGCCCTTTGAGGATGTCGGTCGTGATTGGTCCGTCGAGCCTCGCGAAGAACGTGGCCAGCATCTGCCGGGGCGTCATGTCTGCCGCGCCCGGGATGTCCGTGAAGAAGCGCGCGAGGAAGTTCGCCTTCGTCAGCTCGCCTGCCGCCTTCATCGCGGCGATCTCGTCGTAGTGGCGGAGGACGCGCGCCATGATCTCCACGTTGAGCGCCTTGATCGGCTGGTTCGCCTCGACCTCCGCCTCCGTGCGGCCGAGTGGCGCGAGCAGGTCGAACACGTCGTACAGAAGCTGCCTCTTCTCTGGCGGAATCTGCGCGCACGTGTTCGCCATCGACGTCGTGTAGCCGCGCGCGACGAAGCGCATGGCCGGGTTCGCCTCCATGCCGAACACGCGCTCGGGGTCCTGCGCGTCAAGCGGGATGGATTTGTTGATGGCAATCTCCTCGAAGAGGAACTTCTCGTAGGCGTTCGCCGACTCCAGGTCGAGGTTGGCTGTCACGGTGTTGAGGACCGTGACGGTCGCGCCAGCCGGGGGGTGCCCGTTGAGCGCGCGCATCGGCTTGATTGCGGCGTTGGTGGCCGCGAACCACGTCCTGAAGTCGTTGAGGAGCCTGAGGCCGGCGTTGAAGTTCTCGATGGACTCCGTGAACCGCCCACCGTAGGCGACCAGACGGCGCGCGGCGCTCTTGTGGTCGAGCGCGACGTCGACCGCATCGTCGATCGTGCAGCCAGTGGCCTTGCGGTAGATCATGGCCGTACGCTTGAGCATGTCGAGCTCGGAGCTGACGTAGCCCGCGCCGAGGGCGCGCTGCCTAGCGGAGCCGTCCGGCGCGAAGCGCTTCTCAATCTCGTGCGCGTCCACGATGGTCTGGTCCCCTTCGGAATTAACGCCGTACGCGAAGAACAGCATGTCGGCGATCACGCCCGTGTAGTCCTCGAGCATGTTCCCTTCGGCCTCGGCGAGGCGGGTCTCCGAGAACTCCTTCACGAGCCGCACCAGATCGGGACGGGAGCCGATGACCGCGTAGGCGAACATCTTGTACGGAAGGTTCCTGTCGTCCATGCCGAATTCGCCCTTCCCAGCAAGCATCTTGTTCGTTGCGGCATCGACCTTCTCGGCAATCCCCCTCATGGCCGCCAGGATGTCGTTCGGGGCGGCCTTGCTCGCGAGAAGGCCCTGGAGCTCCGTGACGTCGATCTTCGCGGTCTCCTCCACAAGTACGTCGAAATTGATGTCGCCGAACGTCTCCAGCCTGATCACCTCGGCCTTCATCCGGGTCTTGATCTGCTCTGGATACGGCAGAGCGTCGATTTTCCCGATGCACGCCATCTTCCGGTTCACGTAATCGCGCGCCATTTCGCGGAACGCGGCCTCGTACTCCGCCTTGGTCTTCAGCAGCGGCTTCTTGCCTTTGACGACATCATCCAGCAGGGCGTCCCCGGCCTTTTTCAGGTCGATGAATATCATTGTGTCGCCGTCGAGCATGGCCTGCGGGAGGTTCAACCGCGCGGCGAGGTCTTCCTTGACCCATTTTTCAAGATTGCCACGGACCCCCTTGCATTCGACAAAGGTCTTCAGGATGTCATTGATGCGGCCGGCGTACTGCGCAAGCACCCTGTCCACATCCTTGCGCGACTGCGCCGCGTAGAGGTCGTCGATGATCTCGGGATGGCGTGCGAGAACGTAGTTCTTGGCCCTTGTGGAGTCTGCTGCATCCCCACCAACCGCCGCGAGGGCGTCCTTCACCGCCGATTCCGCGGCCCGACGGCACGCCGTCATCCGCGCCGCCTCGCGGAGGGGGGCGCGCAGCGATTCCGCGGTCACGCGCGGGGCGTTCGGCCCCGAGAAGTCGAAAGCGTCGCGGAACTTCTGCTCCCCGAAGCTGTCGAAGACGTGGGAACCTTCGGGGAAACCCCTGTCGCCGTAGATGCCGCGCGTCTCAAACACCACATCCATGCACAACGCCTCGAACTGCGGCAGGAGGTGCTTCTGGCGCAACCTGACGCTCTCGAACACGTCTCTGTTCCACACCTGTCCGGTCGTCGCCGGAATGTACGCCTTTTCGCCGGCTGGGAGCTGGAGATCCGGCTTCGCGCAAAGCTCGGCGAATTCCGGGTCGTTCCGAAGGCCGTCGCCCTTGACGTTCGCGTCAAGTCCGATGAGCCGCGACGCGAGGGCGAGAGCTTCGTGCTTGTCGAGCTTGTTCGCGACGGAAAGCGTGGCGTAGTCGGCGATGCCGCGCTCCTGGAGCAGGCGGACGACGACAATGCGCGCCTTGCAGGCGCCGGCCTGATCGTTGGCGAGATCGGTGACGAACGCCAGGCGCGCCGACGCGTCCGCGAGCGCCGCGAACTGCGTCCGGACCTCGAGGTCGCAGTTCCTCGGCGAGCTGCCGGTCCTGAGGCGCACGATGATGTCCTCAAGCTTCGCCCTGAACGCGGTCTCGGTCAGGCCTGTCGTCATCGTGATCTTCTGGCCGGACGTCATCTTGACGCACCAGTCGCTCGTGAGCGTGTCGCTCAATGCGCCCTTCCGATTGGTCAGCAGCGTGTTGAGCTGACACTCGGCCATCTCTAGGGCCGCCCTCTTGTCTTCGGTCGAAAGGAAGTCCACGTCTCCGGAGAGAACGGCCTCAATGATCGCGATCTCGCGGTGTTCCGCAATCTGGCGGCTGCCGGCGAGCGCGGCGTTCACCGTGTCGCGCGTCGCGTCGCGCGCGGTCTTTTCCTGCTCGGACAGCCGTGCGCGCATCTGCTCGCCCGTGCGGATGCCCCTGATGCCGTGCTCCTGGGCGAACCCGTTGATCGCATCCGCGTTGCGGTCGAGGATCTCGCGGATCTGCTTGCGGGAGAGCGGCTTGATGCTGCGCTCGCGCAGCGACACGTCCACCGCGCCGTCTGGGGCGAGCCCCAGCTCCCTGCGCACCTCGTCGATTGCCGCCTGCCCCACGCCATTGTCGGAGAGCGCGCGGATGAAAGCCTCCTTGATGGCAAGGACCTGGGTATGCGAGATCGACTTGCCATTCCACCCCGTGAAGACGACGTGGTTGTTGAGCCGCCCGAGGGTGGTTTCGCTCGTCAGCTTCACCTCGCCGGCGTTGTATGTGCCGGACGACATCTTCTGAAACTGCTGGAGCGAAATATTTACATTCGCCAGATTGATCGTATTTGCCATAGAGTGCCTTCCTTTCTCAGGGTTTCGCTACCATGTTTACGCCCTCCACGGCAAAAGGTTACGCGGAAAATTACTTGCCTTGGGGCGCCTCTGGCTTGAGGATCATGCACTGCGTGCGGACTTCATGCCGATTGACAATGAAAAGACTCCAAGCCAAACTGTTGTCCTCGGAGGTCTGCAAGTGCGTGATTCGATGAGAGCATACAATGTCCAACGCATGCTTGAGCGAGATGAGGTTGTTGTCTATCGTCGCCTCGTTCGCAAAAAGCCTTACATTGAATTCGTCAACGATCTCCTGATCTCCTTCCGTCCACGGAAGCCCCGTGCAAAGCGGGATGAAACCCAGAAGCTGATACGAGAAGTTCTGCGTAACGAAAGACGCTAACGGCACTTCGCCGTCATTGACCGGGATGTTTGTTTTCCAACGGGCAATCTCGGAATACGAGCTGCACCCGGCGAACGAAAGCGCGATGGCAGTCAAAGACAGCGTGGCAAATGCCTTTCCAATGATTTTCATTTCAGCTTCTCCTTACTTGGAAGTATTTTTACGCGGCACGAGGATTGCCGACACGTTCATGTGCGACGATCCGAAGAATGCCCCTATCAAACCAGCGTAGCTCACATCGGCGTACGAACAGTCGGAATTGTCGAAATAGACCTCGGCAAGGTCGCAGTTCCGGCGCTCGGCAATCTTGTGCAGCGCGTCCTGAAGCTCACTGTAACCGACCTGGTCACTGAATAACGAGGTACCGCCCTTGATCTCGCCAGTCGCCGAATCCCACCGGAGATTCCCCGAAACGAGCGGAACAGTCCATAAAAAGTAGTACCCGGACGTGGTTATCGCCACGGTCTGCCCGTGTTCGGCGCCTTTCGCCCCATTCACGGTGACGTTCTTCAACATCCCAGGAGATGAATAATTCACCGAGGCACATCCCGACGTCATCGCGGCAAGCAACGCCGCAAGCCCCGCAAGGGCTGTCCTTGTCTTTATTCTTTTCATCAGAAGTTTCCTAACTTATGTGGGACTAAGCGCTCTCGCGCAAAGCCTTGGTTTGACGGAAATTCCGCACCGGCCACACGGCCGGCGCCATCCCGCCGAAAACGCGAAAATTGTATCACATCCCCATGCGTGGCGCAAGACGGGACATGCGAACTTTTACAGGCCGACGATTGACTTGATGTCGTCGTAGGTGAGTTTCTCCATCACCTGCGTGTCGGTGGTGCCCACGGTGGCGTCGATCACGGCCTGCTTCTTCTGCTGGAGCGCGAGGACGCGCTCCTCCACGCTGTTCTCCGCGATCATTTTCACCACGTACACCGTGCGCTTCTGTCCGATGCGGTGCGCGCGGTCCGTCGCCTGGTCCTCCACCGCCGGGTTCCACCACGGATCGAAATGCACCACCATGTCCGCGCCCGTGAGGTTGAGCCCCGTACCGCCCGCGTGGAGCGAGATGAGGAACAGCGGGATCGACTCGTCCGTGTTGAACGTGCGGCATTCGCCAAGGCGGTCTTTCGTGGATCCGTCGAGGTAGCAGTAGCGGATGCCGCGCGCCTCCAGCTCGTTGCGCAAAATCGTGAGCATCGTCACGAACTGGCTGAACACGAGCACGCGGTGTCCGCCGTCCATCGCCTCGTCGAGCATTTCGAAGAAGACCTCGAGCTTGCCAGAGAGGTCGGACGCGACAAGCGCGTCCCTCCCAGGAGTATGTTTCTCTCGGTATTCCTTGAGGAGTTCGAGGTGGCATGAGACCTGGCGGAGGCGCATGAGGAGCGCGAGGATCTCAAACTTCGACTTCGCGAAGCCCTTCGCCTTCACCATGTCGCCGATCTTCCCCTTCGCCTCCGCGAGGAGGCGGTTGTACCAGCTCTGCTGTTCGGGCGTCATCGGACAATACGCCACCTTCACGATCTTGTCCGGCAAATCCTTCGCCACGGTCTGCTTCAGACGCCGGAGGATGAACGGATGCAGCTTGTGGCGCAGACGCTCCTGCGCCGCCCGCCCTTCTTCGCCGCCGCACGCGATCGGCTGCTCCACGCGCACGCTGAAGGTGTCGTACCCGCCGAGGTAGTCGGGCAGGAGGAAGTCGAAGATGCTCCACACGTCCGCCACGGAGTTCTCCACGGGCGTGCCGGTGAGGACGAGCTTCTGGAGACCGTTGAGGCGCTTCGCGCTCTTCGCGTTGCGCGTGGTGCGGTTCTTGATGTGCTGCGCCTCGTCGAGCACGATCACGCTGAAGGTCCGGTCAAGGTAGGCGTCCTCGAGGTCGCGCTGCAGGAGCGCGTAGGAGGTAATCACGAGGTCCGCCTCGGGAATGCGCGCGAAGGCTTCCGCGCGGTCGGGTCCAGATACGACGAGCCGCTTCAACCATGGCGTGAACTTCTCCGCCTCGGCGTTCCAGTTCTGGACGAGCGACGTGGGACACACCACGAGCGCGGGCTTGCCACGCGCCTCCGGGTCGATGCGTTCGAGCGAAATCCACGTGAGCGTCTGGAGCGTCTTGCCGAGACCCATTTCGTCCGCAAGCAACCCCGACAGCCCGCTCTTTTCAAGGAAGCGCATCCAGTAGACGCCCTGCTTCTGGTAGGGACGCAGCACCCCCTCGAGCTGCCCGAGGTCCACGGGCTCAAACTTCGCGTCTTCGTCCTTCGTGCGCGTGGCGGAAAGCTCACGCCACGTCGGCGCGGCGGCGTCCTCGAAGTCCACTTCCTCGAAGCTCGTGAGCGCGCCGCGCACGTAGGGCGCGTACACGCGCGGGAGGCGGAAGTGTCCCGGACGCACCGCCGTGCCCGTCTCGGAGCAGTCCGCGAACACGCCGCGCATTTCCTCGACGGCGCCGATGTTGAGGAGATACGTGCCCTCGGACGTCATCAGGTAGGAGTCGCCCCGGTTGATCGCGCCCTGGATTTCGGACTGCGAGACCTTCCGCGACCCCGCCTCGAAGGTATAACCCACCTCGAACGCGCCGCCGGGCGCGTCCGACACGTCCACCACCGGCACGATGCGCGGCAACCCGTCAAGCGCTGACGAGAGCCGTTCGGAATACGTGACCTTCCAGCCCATCCTCCTCATGCGCGGCTCCCCGCTGCCGAGGAAGTTCAGCACGTCACGCGGCTCGGTGATGAACCAACGGTCTGAGTCGGACGGCTCGAAGCCGAGTTTCGGAAGTATCGCAAGGGCCGCCTGCTCCGCCTTCAGGTTGCGCACGTGATAGAGGAGCATGTCGCTGGGATCGGGACGGCAGATGGCGTCCGGCCCGGCCGGCGCGCCGCAGCCGATTTCCTGTTCGCCGTAGCGCGCGAAGAGCTGGGCGGAGATGGACGCGCGCGAGCCGGAGAGCTTCACGTGGATCACGGGCGCGTCCGGCACAAAGCGGAAGAAATCCTCGCTCGGCGACATCTGCACCTCGATTTGCTGGCGCAACACGGGCAGATTATTTCGGATGAACGCCGGCATCGCCTCGCGCGGAATCACCTCGTCGTGCCGATAAATGCTCTGGAACGGCCCCTTCAGCACGTTCGCAAGCGGCACGAACATGGGCGTGCCCTCGCCCTGCTCCGTGAGCGGCGTGGTCCATACGAAACCCGTGGAGCCGTGTACGAGGAAACGGTCCGCAGAGGCAACGTGTTCGAACGGTAGCTCCGCCCACGGGAACAGCTCGAACTGTCCGTCCTCCTCGAAATACTCCGCCTTCAGCACGCACCGCGCGCGCGCGGCCTGCGTGCGCATGGCGAGGATGTTGAGGAAATCGCCGGGGACGAGCTTGATGTCGGACGTCGCCGGACCCGCGCAGACATCCTCCAGCACGCTGAGGAGGTTGTCGTCGCCCTTCGAGAGGTGCACGCCCTCCCGCAGCGCGGGTTCTTCCGGCGCGTGGCGCACGCCTGCCTCGTCCACGAGCGCGAGATGCGCCTGCACGCCGCCCGCGTAGAACTCGCGCACGAAGTCGCGTCCCCACGTAAGCAACACGCGCATGCGCGGGCCGGTGAGTTTCCGCTGGATGTACGCGCTCGGGTCGATCTCCGCCACGCGCTGCGCCGCACGACGCTCGGCCTGATGCTTCGCCTCGGCCTCGGGGTCGTTCATCCGGTACATCAGCATGAGGGCGATGGCGACGACATGCGGACACACCATCGCGAATTCCTTGTTCGTCTTGCAGGGGCATTGCGACTGGATGTGTCCGTCGTCGAACAGCTTGAAACCGGTGCGCATGTCCCAGCCGCTGGACAGCGTGATTGCGCCTGTCGCCTCATGGGTTTCAGGGTTCCACTCGGCATTCACCACCGCTCCGCGCTTGCCCAGCTGCAACGCCTGGCTGAACACGGAATCCCCGCCCCAGCCGATGAGCATCTTGTGCGTGAAATCTTTTGGCGTCATGCCAGCACCTCCACGAAACGCGCCGCGTTCGCGTCCACGATCGCCTCCAGCGCGGCCACGTCCATCCCACGCAGTTCCGCCAGTTTGGTTAAGGTCGCGACAAGCGCGACCCTCCCATCCTGTCCGGGAGGGTCGCGCTTGTCGCGACCATAATCCGCATCCGTTTCAACGAGAAGGCGCTCCAACGGAATCTCCTTCACGAGCGCACGGTAATTGACGGCGTGGTCGTTGAGAAGCGCCGCGCCAACGCCCACAAATCCATTGAGCGCCGCAATATCCGGCAACAAGCCGCCGCTCCGCGAAAAGCCGTGGAAGAGGAACGCGGGGATGCGTCCCGTATACGGACGGCACGCCGCCACCACTTCGCCCCAACACTTCGCGCCGTGCAGTACCACAGGACGGTGGAACTCCGCAGCAACTTCCAATTGCGCGGCAAACACCGCACGCTGCGCCGGATCAATCACGCGATTCTTCAGCCGGTCAAGCCCGATTTCGCCCACGCCCGCGTGCGCATCCGCCTCCAGCGCCGCCCGCAACTCCGCCGCAAATTCGCCATCCTGGTAGGGACGCCTCGCCGAGGCGTCCGCCGCACTTTCGCCATCCTGGTAGGGACGCCTCGCCGAGGCGTCCGCCGCACATTCGTCACCTTGGTAGGGCGCGCGCCCCGCGCGCGCCGCCTCCCACGGGTGTACCCCGTAGAAGCGGAACTCGCGGTCGCGGAGCGAGAGGAAGGTCGCGTAGCCGTCGCGATGGTAGTGGGCGTCCGTCATTGCGCCGTCTCCTCGGGTGTAAAGGTGAAGAGGAAACCTCCGTTCGCGGCAAGGTCGATGAAAAGGCGCGCATCGGGCGCGATGCCGGGGAGGATGTTTTGCGAGACGGCGGAAACGCCGTCTCTTAGAACCTCCACGGAGTAGGAGGTAACGCGCAAATCAGGCGGCGTGAGATTCCACACATCCTCGAAGCGCACCGTGAGCGTGGTGGCATCTACGGTGAAGCCCCCCACCTGCCAAACTGCCCCGGTAGGGCGGTCGCCCCGCGACCGCCGCAACCTCCGTGCGAAAACGAGAAAATCATCCGGCTCGCCGCGCATGACGTGAAAGGCATCGCCCTCGCCGTCGATTCCAAGAAATGCCCGAAACGCCGCGCGCGCGGCGGGCGTCACGGCTTCGCCGAAAACCGGCTCCGGCAGCGGCCCGTGCGCGAACGGCACCACGCAAAAGGCCGCCGTGAGCAGATCGCGCCCGTCGGCGAGCGCGAGGGAATCAACTGCTGGATCGGTGGCAAGGCGCGCCTCTGCAAGGTCTGCGGGACGCCTCCACGCGCGCGACGGACACCCCTGGCTTTCCGACCAGAGTTCTCCGTCGCGCCAGAAGAGCTGGGCGATGACGTTCACGAACCGGGGTGGACGGGATGTCCACCGGCCGCGCATAGCGGACAAGAAGCCGGCTCCCACGTTGTGGGCTGTATCTGCACAAGCGAGAACATCGGGATGTCGCCGAACTTTACGCTGCCCTTGGATCGGTCCACGAGCAGCACCACTGCGACCACTTCCGCGCCGGCGGCCTTCACGAGGTCGATCGTCTCCTGGACGCGGCCGCCCTTCGTCACCACGTCCTCGGCCACAACGTAGCGTTCGCCGGGCTTGAGGGAGAAGCGGCGCATCGCGAGCTTCGTGACGGGCTTGCCCGTGGCGTCAACCTCGTCGCCAGCCTGCACCTTCTCGGCGAACACGCACTTGGTGTCGAGCGCGCGGGCGACCTCGTGTCCCACGAGGATTCCTCCCACGGCGGGCGAAATCACGCCGTCGATCGCGCCGATGTCGCAGGCGGCCTTCATCTTGGCGACGAGTTCGTCGCAGAGGCGCGCGGCGATGCGCGGGTAGCGCAGCACGTTGGCGCACTGGAAGTAGCGGTCGGAGTGGAGTTTCGAGCGGAGCTCGAAATGGCCCTCGAGGAGGGCGCCGGTATCGGCGAATATCTTGAGGATTTCCTCTTCTGTCATCATGGTGTTGTTTCCTTTCCTTTTTCCTTAAGCGAATCTGGCAGCGCGAGCAGTTCCGCGTCGCGCGGACGCGCGGCGGACTCTGCTGCCTTGGCAAGCCCCTCAACTCCAGAGCGTGCGAGCGAGGCGGGTAGAAGCCGCGGATGCTCTGCCGGCGCCGGACTGGGGACGCAATACGGAGAAGAGAACGCATTCCCGACTGGCAACGTACGCGGTGCGGGAACTGGTTCTTCGAATTCAAAGGCCGTGCGGCTCTCGCCGCCGCTGAGCCGCATGCGGGCCCGCAACTGCCACGACATGCGGCAGCTCTGCAACGCCGCAGCGTATGCCTCGTCGTCAAGCGTCACGAAGGAGGCGAACGGCTCAACCGTACCCTCCTCCGAAACCGGGGGGAAAATCGTCTTGCGCGGTATCTGCAGCACGAGCAGCAACGTGAACAGCGTAACTGCGGCCACTGGCCACCATTCGTGGAAGAAGTCCCTCATTCGCGCCGCTCCGCGATCTGAACATGCGTAACGCCCGACGTGCGGGCGATTCCAGCGAGACGCAGGAGGTCGCCCGAGGACACGCGCCGGTCTGCCAGCACCAGCAACGTGGAGTTGGCGGAGTTCTCCTGCACCCGCGCTACAAGCTGTTCGCACAGAAGCGCGACGGACTGCGGATCGTCCAGCACGTACCGCGCATCGTCGAAGAACGCTAGCGTACCACCGTTCTCGCCCACGTTTGCGGACGGCAGCACGAGCATCGTCGCGCCTGGCACTACAGCCTGCCGCCCCGTGGACTTGGGGAGGTCGAACTCCACCCCAGGCGCCGCAGTGAGGCGGCCGTCGATGAGGCCGAACATCACAAGCAGAAGCGCAAGGGTGATCCACGGCGCCGCCGCGAACAGCGGCTTCGTCCAGCGCTCGCCGTGACGCCAGATGCCCTCGGCCTGCGCCGGACGCCATCCCCACTCGCGGCCGGTCATGCAACGGCCTCCCTGTGGGCGGCAAGGATGCCGAGTATCTCGCTCGCGGCGGCCTCGAGGTCGGCCGTGAGGTGGTCTAGGCGCACGCGGAGCATTCCGTACATCACCTGCACGGATACGGCCACCACGATGCCCGCCGCGGCCGCGCCAAGCGTCTGCATCGCTCCGCCCATGAGGTCCACCCGCGCCACGAGGGGCTGTCCGCCAACCGCTATCACCACGCGCGCCATGCCCACTATGGTGCCGAGAAGGCCGAGAAGCGGCGCGGACTGCGCGATGATGGCAAGCAGCGCGAGACGCCGCTCGAAGCGCCCCACCTCGGCGCGGCCAGTCGTATCCACGGCCTCGCGCAAGATGCGCGCCGAGGCGGTGCGGTGCCGCACTGCCGCCGCGACGATGCGCGCGACCGGAGCGGGAGTTTCGTCGCATAGCGCGAGGGCCTCTTCGGCGTTGCCCTGCTCCAGCACGTTTCCGACTCCGCGCACGAAATCCTCGTAGCCCATCTGCGCGCGCCTCAGCGCGATCAGACGGTTGAAGAACAGCAGCACGCTGGTCACCCCCAGCGCGATCAGCAGCCAGAACACGGGGCCGCCCAGCATAGTCCAAACGCTCATTTGCCAGCTCTCTCCTTTCTCAGACGCGCAATGCGCTGCCGCGCGGAATCGGCTGACGGCACGCGCGCGTCAACCACGTACCTCAGCATGCGCTCGGCCTGGCGCACGTTCCCGGAAGCCTCGTAGGCATCGGCTAGGTTGAACGCCGCCCGCGCGAAGAAGGCACTCGCGTTGACGTCGAAGGGCACGCCCGCGCGCACGCCGTCCACATACGCCATCACCACGTTCGTGTAGTACTGGTCGTACGCCTCGTTGTAGTTGTGCATCTTCTCGAGCGTGCGCGCCAACTTGAACGATATGACGATGCGCATCGAAGGCGGCACGTCCGCATCCTGCAGCACGGAACGGTATGCGTCCACCGCCTTGCTGTAGTAGGCCGAGTTGTCGGCCCCGCGCGCGAACAGGCTGTCCGCCTTCAGAACGGCCGCACGCCTGCGCATGTCGTCGGAGACGGGCATGCGCGACGCGCGCTCAAGGACCAGCACCGCCTCGTCGAACCTGGCCTGGTCGATGAGCGCCTCGCCCTGCAGCAGCAGCGCCTCGGCGAGAATGGGCGTTTCTGGAGTTTCCTGCGCGGCGGCGGACACCGCTGCCGGGTGTTTCACGACGCGCGACACGATCTCAATGACCTTTGGATAGTCGGACTGGGCCGCCATGCACCGCGCCGCGTGTACGAGCGCGTCGAGCTGACGCCCCGCCGACACGTCCTTGTTCGTCGCGCATTCCTCAAACTCGGCTAAGGCGGCGGCGTAGTTGCGCTTGGCGAAGTCGAGTTTTGCCAACCAGATGAGGACATCCGTCCGCAACGGCGAGTCTGGCGTTTCGTCCAGCAAGGCGCGCGCGGATGCGTAAGCCTCGTCGTCGCGTCCCGCGCCGTATCGGCATAGCGCGCAGAAGAAGCGCATCTCGCCGGCCCGTGAGGGATCGATCTTAGCCACTGCCGTGAAATCGCGTTCGGCGGCAGGGAAACGGTAGTCGCGGTAGCTGGCCCGGCCGCGCCCTTCCAGCGCCTTCGCCTTCTGCGCGGGCGAGAGCGCGGGGAGCGGGCGCGCCTTTGCGGACGCCGCATCCCCCTCGTCCAACAGGGCTGCGTCCGAACCAGACTTCTCGCCCAAGAGGCGGTTGTATATCTCGATTGCCGTAGTCGTCCTTCCGGCGGATGAAAGTTCAGAGGCCAGACGCAGTCCGGCGTCGATCGAGTATTTCCCGCCGCCGTCCAGAATTGACCGGAAAACGTCCGCAGCCTCCTTGGATTGCTTTGCGCGCGACAAGGCGTCCGCACGCTGGTACTGCGCGAATTCGACTAGGTTAGAGCTTGTGACCTCGCCGTAAACGCCCGCTGCCTCCGCGAATCTGCGAGAGGCGACGAGCGCATCCCCCTGACGGAACTGGCAGCGCGCACGGTCCTCCGAGTTCGTCGCCATCTGCGCCGCGCGCGCGAAAGCGCCCACGGCCTCCGCGTCGCGTCCTAGCTCCTTGAACGCAAGTCCGCGCCCTTCCAGCGCGTGAAGCGTCTGAGGATGGGCGGGATAGGCCTGCAGGAAATGGTCGTACGCCTTTAGAGCCTCTTCGCACTCGCTTGCCATGAGACGCACGTCGCCGAGCTTGAGCAGCGCGTCGCCCGCGCCGGGATCGTCGGGATGCGAGCGCACGAGCGCGCCGATGCGCGCCGCGCCGCCCTCGCGTGCCGCCGCCACCGACATCTCCTTGAATCCGAGGTTAAAGCCCGCGCGCGTGGTCAACTTGCCCTTCTTGGCGCGCGCCACGGCGTTTGACGCCATTGCGAGGGCCGCGTTCGTGCTGCCAGAGAGCCAATCTGCGTCTGAAAGCGCAAGGGCTGCGTATACGTACGGCTCCTCCGCCGTCTTCTCGCCGGCCTTCACGAGCCGCTCCCGCAAAGCACGCGCCTCCTTCGTGTCGCCAAGTGCCTCCGCGATGTCCGCCGCCATCAGGCGCACCCCGTCGCCCGGCGCGCCGGGAGCGTCAACGGCGCCCTCGCGCCGCAACAGGTCCAGCGCGCCCTTCGGGTCGCCCCTGGACAAATGCGCCTCCGCCCATTCGCTTGCGTTCTCCACGCGCGCCACCGAGTTGGACGGCAGCTTCGAGGCGGCTTCCGCAAAATGCTTGTCGGCGGCTTCCCAGCTGCGGTCCGCCACCTCCAGGCGCGCCATCAGACGCGCGGCCAGCACGGCGAGCTGCGGGTCTGCGATTGGCGCCTCCAGCAGCTTGTGCGCCGGCTTGATCTTCCCTTCCGCCGCAAGCGCGTAAGCGCGCCAGTAGCGGAATGCGTCGCCCGACGGATTGCCCCAGGATTCGAGGCGGGACGGAATCTCAGATGTCTTACCCGAACGCGCAAGCGTCTCCAGCTGCACGAGCCGCGCCTCGGTGCGCAGAGCCGGCAATTTCGCCGCGTTCTCGGCACGATGCTCGGCCGTGTACCAGTTCCCGTCGCCAAGCGCGCGACGCGCCACGACAAGGTCGTTGGACGCTGCCTGCGGCGAGATCGGCGCGGCACCGGAAACAGCGCCAAACGCGGATGACGCCGCGACGGCGAACAAGACGAAGAGCTGGAGATTGCCGTTCACGCGATCCTGTTGCTAGAGGGTGAGGTCCAGTAGCTGCGCAAGGCGCTTCGCGACGTCGGTGTTGTCGTAGAGGCCCTCGAACTGTTCCGCGCCGGGACCGAACGCGAACACCGGGACTGGCGCCGCCGTATGGCTAGTAGCGCCGTAGTGGACCGTTGCCTTGCCTGTCGCCGGGCTCACGGTGGCGTTCACGCCGCCGGTCTCGTGGTCTGCCATGACCACGACGAGCGTATCGCCGCCGTGCGCAAGCGACCAATCGACGGCGGTGCGCACGGCCCAGTCGATCTTCACGACGCCCAAGACGGTCTGCGTGGGCTTGTTGGCGTGCGACCCGTGGTCGGGGTCGCCGCTCTCGATCAGCACGAAGAAGCGCTTGCCGTCCTGCGAGAGGCGGTTCAGCGCCGTCTCCGTCAACTGCTTGTAGCGCGATTCCTCGTCGAGCTCGCCGTCCTTCAGCTGCGCGAGGACGCGCTTGTCGCGCGGGGCTTCGAGGAAGGAGGCGAACGTCTCGCACAGCTGGTAGCCCTTCCCGGTCATTTCGGACAGGATGTCGCGTCCGTCCCTGCGCTTGCCGCCCTTCGACGCAGGCAGGAAATACCGTCTGCAGTGATAGCCAAGAAGAATCTCGAAATCGCACTTCGCGGCGTCGCGGATGATGTCCTCGCTGTACGAGCGGACCGGCACATGCGCGTAGTAGGCGGACGGCGTCGCGCCGACGAAGGGATCGTCCGTCATCAGGCCGATTGCGAATCCCGCCGCGTGCGCGCGGGTGGCGATGGAGTCGACGCGGGACCTGTCCGGAAGCATGCCGAGCATGCTGTTGTTCGTCTTGCGCCCGCAGGCGAACGCCGTCGCGGAGGCGGCGCTATCTGTCACGTCCGCGTTCGCCGAGTAAGTGGTCGCGAATCCGGCGTAGGGAAGCAGGTTCATCACGAGCGCGCCCGGACGCTTGCGCAGGAAGTTCGAGGTGAACGTAACGGACCCGATGCCCATGCCGTCGCCCAGGATGAACACGACGTTGCGCGGCTTCGATCCGGCGGGATATACGGGAAGCGGCTTTTCGTAGAGGTCGGGGAATTTGTAGGTGCGCGTGATGCGCAGATCGACCGGCACCTGGCGGGGTTTGCGCCTATCGCCCACCGTCGCGCCCGCGACGACCCAAAGTCCTTCGTCGGCTGTGAAGGAAAAGGCAGCGAGCTTCTTCCCGCGCGCTAGGGGGAAGGTAGAGACGAAGAGCGACACCTGCGTGTTGTTGTTGTAGATCGTCCAGGCGCGCACGGCGTTGCGGTAGCTGCGCGAAGCCAACCAGTCGCCCACGTCACGGCCAATGCGGACATGGCGCTCTTCCTTGGCGCCGCCCTCGTAGACGAGGTGAAGCGATCCGACGATCGGCTTGTCGTCCGGCGAAGTGAACGACGAGGCGTGCAGCAGGTAGAGGCAGTCGCCGCGAAGCGGCTTTGCGAGCTTCACTTCGGCGGACTGCGCGAGGTAGGTGCGCCTGTGCCCGCCGAGGACGATGCACGCCTTGTCCGAGCTCGTGGACGCAGGCGCGATCTGGAACGGGATGCCGCCGATGTCCTGCTCGCCGGACGGCAACATGCGCAGGTCGTTGCTGCCGAGGTCGATGAACCCGCCTTTTTGGTCGTCTGCCTCGTCATCGAGGAAGGATGAATTAGCGCCGTTCCCGAACGGAACCGGAACAAACGCGGCACTTGCGGCGAGAACCGTTGCGGCGACGCCTGCGAGGAATGTATTGACTTTGCGCATCTGCATATTTGCCAACTTTTTTGCTTGTTAGTTTTCTTGATTCGTTCAAGGGCATAGTGCCCCAAACCGCGTATATTTTACAATATTCCGCGCTTCCCTGTCAATGATTGCGCCGTGTTTGGAACCGGGTAAGGTGTTGTTCAAAAGTATGTTGAACACAAAAGGAAGGCCTGGTAGGGCGGTTTCGATGAAACCGCCGCAATCGGCGGCATCATCGATGCCGCCCTACCGTGTTGTGTAAAAGTTATTTTTGTACAACACCTATTTGTATTGGTGGCAATGGTGGCATTTGTGAACAATTGAGATTTGTGAACAATCGCAATCGTTCCGGCAAATGTGCAAGTTATTGTTGAGCAATCTACTCGACGGTGATCTTCCAGTCGCCGACGTTCTTCACGTATGCAACGCCGTAGCCGATGCCGTCCAGCACCACGCCGGACACCTTGACGGTCTTCTGTCTGAAGCTCACCCCGCTGTCCACGTAGACCTTGAACGAGCCGCCGAAGGTCCCGTCTTTGCCGTACCGCAGCGACAGCTTCGCCGGGACGCCGCCGGGGAACGACCGCTCCACGCTGATGCCCGGGAACGCCGCCGCCACGGCAGCCTGGTCGATGCGCAGCGTCGCCCCCGCCGCAAGTCCCGCGCCAACCGGCGCGGCCACCGCCACGGAGCCGTCATTCAGGCACTCGCAGGACACCGTGCCGTCCTCGCCGAACCACAGCAGACAGGCGACGGACGACCCCTTCTTCGCCCAGCTCACCGCCACGGCGCATTCCTTCTCGCCGACGAGCAGCAGGGAGCCCGTGTCCAAGCGCCTGTGCAGCCCGCCCACGAGCAGGCGCGTGTTCGCCGAAACGCGCGTGCCGTTCGCAAGCGTCCCCTTCACGGTCACGCGCCCCTTCTTCTTCACCGTGATGGAAAGCGTGTTGTAGGGAGCGTCCGTCGCGCCGGCCGCCTGCCACGCCGCGACGTAATTTCCCTTCCAGCGGCTCAGCGCCTGCGCGGCCCGCGACTTGGAGTCGGCGTCCCGCGCCGAGAACATGTCGCGCGAGCCGTCAACAAGATACGAGCCGAACGCGCCGGAGAGCGAGTGGAGCCCGAGCGCGATGTCGAGCGCCCGGCCGCCCGCCATCGCGCGGAACGTGCCGTCCACTGTCCTTCCCCTCACGGTGATCGCCTTCTGCCCAGTGAGGCGGATCGTCACCGTGAGGCGCGAGGCGCCGGTCGTCTTGTTCGGCTTGCCCGCCTTCACGGTGATCATGCCCACCACCGCGTCGTTCGCGTTGGCGTCCAACAGGTAGCCGTTGTACGTCGTCATGCGGTCAAGCTGGAACGGCGCGTCCGTAGGCCACAGCACGCGCCTCCCCGCAGGTTCCGGCTCTGGCTCGGGTTCCGGTTCCGGTTCGGGTTCGGGCTGTGCGGCAATTCTGAAGAAGCACTTCACAATGCCAAAGTAGTTGCCCTTGAACGTCACAGTCACCGTCGCCGTGCCCGGCTCAACGTTGTCCGAGTAGGAGACGTCGTAATCGACGCCCTCGACGAGCTGCCGCCCGTCGCATTTAATCGTCACCGGCGGCTCCTTCGCCGTGCCGTCGCCGACGTAGCCGCCTTCCGGCAACTCCAGATCAATATCCGCGTCGTCATCCGTCATTTCCTTCGAAACGATTGTGATCGTGGCGCTGTTGGTGACGGTCTCGTAGTTCGGCGCGCTCGCCTCCACCCACACCGTGACGTTGGTCACATCGGTGAACTCCGGGAGGGCCGCGCTTGTCGCGGCCACCGGTGGGGCGAGCCCTCCGGGCGAGCCGCCCTCCCCAACAGCATACCGCAGCACCAAGCCCTCGATCGCGTTCGTCTCCACGCCGATGCCGTGCCCTTCGCCGTCGTACGTGCCCGCGTAGTCCGTGAGCACGATGTCGCCCGCGGCGAACGTGGCGCGCGCGATGGTGAACGGCACCTCGAACATGAGCCCGTCGTAGTCCTCCGTGCCCGCGACGGTGAACGTGGCCGTGTAGTCGCCCGCGTCGCCTACCTCCGCCGAGTACGTCACCGTCGCCGTGCCGAACGTCGCGCCGCCCATGTCCGGCACGCCTGCCGCCTCGCCGTACGTCCAGCCCGCGATCGACGGATCGGTCGTCCACGCATTCGCCGCCTTCGTCACCGTCAAGGTGCCGTTCACGGTCGTGATATCGTAGTTGCCCGCGAGCGTGCCGTCGTTCAGCGCGTAGGTGAAAAAGTTCTCGCTCGAGCCAAAGTGCGTCTGCGAACCGGTCACCTCAAAGGTGGCGCCTTCGCCCGGCGCGAAGCCATCGGCGCCGACGAGAACGTCGGCGCACGTGACGGGCGAGCCGTCGTACGTCTTGCTCGCGCTGCCGCTCGTGAGCGAGACCGCGCGCGGCGCGATCGTCACCGTGGCGTTGGTGGTGAAGGCGAAGTACCCCGGCGCGTTCGCCTCCACCCACACCGTCACGTTGGTCACATCGGTGAAGGTTGGCGGCACATCGCCCCAATCCGGTAGGGCGGGCACCCCGTGCCCGCCGCTCGGTGGGGCGAGCCCTCCGGGCGAGCCGCCCTCCCCAACCGCATACCGCAGCACCAGCCCATCGATCGCGTTGGTGGCGATGCCGATGGTGTGGGGCTGGCCGTCGTAGGGCGCGTCATAGGGCGTGAGCCGGATGTCGCCGTCCGCGAATTCCCTCATCCCGACCGCGACCGGCGCGCTCGTGCCCGCGCAGACCGTGCCGGCTCGCTCCGCGCCGGCTGCCGCCTCGGCGCTGCGCTCGCCTTCCAGGTTGTCTGACAGGGTTCTGACAAGGCGGAAGCCGTTGTTGTTGTACTCGCCCGACGGGTCGCCGCCGCCCCGGTAGGACGAGGTGCAGACGTTCGCGCCGTCGAACCAGCTGCCGCCGCGTTTCACCCGGTACGACCACTCAGGGGTATACAGGTCGAGGCACCACTCCCACACGTTGCCGTGCATGTCATAGAGCCCCCAGGCGTTCGGCCGTTTTGTGCCGACCGCGTGCGTCTGGTCCGTGGAGTTTCCAGCAAACCACATGTAGTCCCCGTTGGCGTCGTCACCGTAGCTGTATCCCGTCTTCGTACCCGCGCGGCAGGCATATTCCCACTGGGCCTCGGTTGGGAGGTCGAGAGCGTCGAGGCCGGTCTTTTGGCGCAAGGCGCCCAGGAAGTCATCGCCGAGGATCCTGTCCCAGGAGACCTGCTCCACGGGGCGCATGGGGGAGTCGGCGTAGTTTTTGAAGCCGCTCGGATTGTCGCCCGCCACGAGTTCCCACTGTTTCTGCGTCGTCTCGAACACGGCGCAGTAGAACGCGTTGGTGATTTCCGTCTCCGTTGTGCCGCCCTTCTTGAAGGTTCCCGGCCCGATGAGGCGCATCGCAAGCTTCGTGGTGCGGTAGAGGTCATTGGTGATGCCGCCGGGGACGTTGGGGACATTGGAGACATAGGTGACAGGGTAGCTTTCGGCATCCTTTCCGCCGGAGAGGTCGATGATGCAGTAGTCGGGCAGGGTGAGGTACGCCACCGTGAAGGTGACGTTGGTCGAGGCGAACTCGATCCCCTGCGCGCGGAGGTCCCACGTCACGTGGTGGTTGGGCTCCGTCACGCCCGTGTCGAAGGTGAGCGCGGAGGCGGCGGACACGTAGTTCGAGCCGGTCACGTTGTCCGTCGCCACGATGGAGAGGAACGGCTTGTTCCAGTCGGGCAGGCCCGACCAGTTCCCGCCCGTGACGAAGGTGAAGTCCACCGTCCCGTCCCACGGGTCGCTCGCCGTCGCCGTGACGTCGGAGACGACGGGCTTCGGGAGTATCGTGAACTCCACCGTCCTATCGCCCACCAGCGGCGGGAGCATCGTCACGGTCATTGTCGCCGTCCCCGAGTCCACGTTGTTCGAGCAGGAGATCTCGTACCGGTTGGCCGTGAGCAGGTCCACGCCATTCAAGGACACGGTGACCTTGGGCACGACCGCCTTGCCGGTCCACGGGTATCCCTGCGGATCGATGCCGTCCACGACTATCGGCAGAAACACCGCCTTCACCGTCACGTCGTTCGTGGGCATGAGGAAGCTGGTCTCGCTCGCGGACGCGTCGGCGAAGTCCACGCCCTCGCAGTACGCCCACTGCACGAACGCCATGCCGTCTCCGGGAGTGTTCGCCGTGACCGTCACGACCGAACCCTCCGCCGCAGGCGAGTTCGTGGTGCTGCCGCCCTCCACCGTCACGGTGTGGAACGGCGCCACCCACGTCCGCACGAAGCGCTCCCTGACGAGGGAACCGGTGACGTCCGTCTCCGCCGTGAACGGCGAACCGCTGACCGGCGTGGCTCTTCCCTCGTCCGCGCCCGCCGCCACGGCGATCGCCGTTCCGGCAGACGGATTGACCGTCACCGTGCCGCCGGAGCCGTTGTATCCCCCGCCGATGCCAGCGCCGTAGTCGCTTTGCGCCGTCACCTCACCGCCGTTGACCGTCACCGTCCCGCCGACGCCGTAACTTCCCCCGCCGATGCCAGCGCTGCCGCTGTGGCCTGTCGCCTTCAGCTCGCCGCCGTTGACCGTCACCTTGCCGCCGG
>CADCOC010000054.1:60038-61692 GCA_902802945.1 uncultured bacterium
CCGTCACCTTGCCGCCGGCGCCGCTCCATCCCCCGCCGATGCCGGCGGCGTTGTTGCCTGTCGCCGTCACCGCGCCGCCGTTGACCGTCACCGTACCGCCTGCGCCGTGATCTCCCCCGCCGATGCCGGCGTTATAGTTTTGTCCCTTCGCCGTCAGCTTGCCCATGTTCGCGCCGTCGGACTGCGCCCAGATGGTGAGGCTGTTGGTGACGTTGTTGTTCACGTCCACGGTGATGCCCGCGTTGGCCGTGAGCGACGCGCCGTCCGCGAGGATGAGATGCGCGTCGCCATCCACTACGATGCGCGTGTCGTTCGTGATGTCGCCGGTCACCACGTACCAGCCGCCCGTCAGCGTCGTCTCGCCGGCGTAGTAGGCATAGTCATAGCAGACATTGACTGGATTGTCCGGATCCGTCGGGTCGAGGTAGCCCATGCCGGTGCGCGTCCGCACGAATTCCTTCCCGCTGAGAGAACCGGTGACGTCCGTCTCCGCCGTGAACGGCGAACCGTCTATCGGCGTGGCGCTCCCTTCGTTCGACCCTGCCGCCACGGCGATCGCCATTCCGGCAGACGGCTTGACCGTCACCGTCCCGCCGGAGCCGAAAACTCCCCCGCCGATGCCCACGGCGCCGGCGTCGCCTTTCGCCGTCACTTCGCCGCCGTTGACCGTCACCGTCCCGCCGGAGCCGTTAGCTCCCCCGCCGATGCCGGCGGCGTTGTTGCCTGTCGCCGTCACCTTCCCGCCGTTGATCGTCACCGTACCGCCTGCGCCGTGATCTCCCCCGCCGATGCCGGCGCCGTTGGAGCTGCCTGTCGCCGTCAGCTTGCCCATGTTCGCGACGGCGGACTGCGCCCAGATGGTAAGGCGGTTGGTGACGTTGTTGTCCACGTCCACGGTGATGCCCGCGCCGGCCGTCAGCAACGCGTTGTCCTTGAGGAGAAGGTTCACGTTGCCGTTGACTGTGATGCGGCCGCTGACGTCCACGCTGCCTTCCACCACGTACCAGCCGCTGTCCAGCGTGGTCTGGCCGTTGTAGGGCGTATAGGTATCGCAGGCCTTGATTGGCTTGTCCGCATCCGTCGGGTCGAGGTAGGCCGGTACGGCCTTCGTCTGCACGAAGCTCTTCCCGCCGAGTGAACCGGTGACGTCCTTCTGCGCCGTGAACGGCGAACCGTCTATCGGCGTGGCGCTTCCCTCGTCATCTCCCGCCGCCACGGCGATCGCAATTCCGGCAAGCGGCTTGACCGTCACCGTCCCGCCGGAGCCGCCAACTCCCGCGCCAATGCCAGCGGCGCCAATGCCAGCGGCGCCGCCGCTGCCGCCTTGCGCCTTCACCGTACCGCCGGTGACCGTTACCTTGCCGCCGGAGCCGTGATATCCCCCGCCGATGCCCGCACCGCCGTAGTCGCCTGTCGCCGTCACTTCGCCGCCGTTGACCGTCACCGTCCCGCCGGAGCCGTTCCATCCCCCGCCGATGCCGGCGGCGTCGCCGCCGCCTTTCGCCGTCACATTGCCGCCGTTGACCGTCACCATCCCGCCGTCGCCATGGGCACTCCTGCACTACTCCCCGAATTTGAGACACGGTAAAAGGTAGTCTTGATGTCTCCTTTTTGTCATGGAAAGGAGACAAATGACGCAGCAAAACAACGGGCA
>CADCOC010000055.1 GCA_902802945.1 uncultured bacterium
TGAACCTGAGCGGGGATGCGGCGCTCCGCGGTATAAAAAGGCCGTGAAAAGGAATCTCCTTCGTGCGGAGGAGAAGGGCTCATGTTGTCTTTGGGTGCCGAGGGGTCAGATTTTCAGCGCGAAAGCTTCTCAAAAGGACGTGATTGTGGCGACGAACCCGACATGAAGTTGTATACTTGGAATCTCTGCGTGGCCGTTCGGGCGGTTGCGCTGCGAACGGCTGTTTGGTACAATATCGTCAAATGAACAACAGGACGAGACATTCCGCGAAGGCGAAGCGGCTCCCGCTTCCAATCGGCAACAGTGACTGGTTGCATGTGGTTCAACACGACTGGCATGCCGACAAGACGCAGCTCATATCGGGGTTGCTTGACCGTGACGCCACGGTCGCGCTCTTCACGCGCCCGCGCCGTTTCGGCAAGACGTTTGCGTTGGAGATGCTGCATACTTTCTTTGAGAAGACGGAGAAGTCTAATGCATTCCTCTTCAAGGGCACGAAGGTCTGGCAGGACGCCGCACATCGTGCCGAGCAGGGGAAGTATCCCGTCCTGCACATTACGCTCAAGGACGCGAAGGGATCCGACTGGGCGGAAACGCGCGAAATGATTGTGGACGCCGTCCGAGACGAGTACGACCGCCACCAGGCGGTGTTTTCCGACGAGAAATGCATCGAGACCGCGCGGGCATTCCATCGCCAGCTGTGCCTTGAGCAGAAAACTCCACGCAACTTCCAGAGGGCGATTGGCATCCTCGCCGCCGCGCTCCACGCGCACTATGGCGAGAAGCCGGTCATCCTGATAGACGAGTACGATTCGCCGATCAACTGGGCCGCGACGCGCGGATTCGGAGAGGAATCGCTCCAGTTCTTCCGGAATTTTCTCTCCTCCGCCCTAAAAGACGGCAAGCACTGCCGCCTCGGTGTGATGACCGGTATTCTCCGTGTCGCGAAGGAGGGTGTACTCTCAGGACTCAACAATCCGAAGGTGTACTCTGTCTTTGACTCAGATTTCTCCGACTGCTTCGGCTTCACCGAGGATGAGGTGCGCGACCTCCTCGCGACCTACGGTCATCCCGAGAAGATGGACGAGGCGAAGGCGTGGTACGACGGATACTGCTTCGGCGGATGCGAAATCTACAATCCGTGGTCTCTCCTGAACTATGTCGACGACGGCTTCACGCCGCAACCGTACTGGCTCGACACGAGCAGCAACGACCTCGTGGCGGACGCGATTTCGCGCATGACCCCGAGGCGGCGCGAAGAGCTCGCGGACATGTTCGAGAAGGGTGAGCGGAAAGTGCCGTGTGCCAGGGAACTCGGACGTTACGGAACAATCCAGAACGATCCGGAGATCATCTGGTCGCTGCTCGTACACACTGGTTACCTCAAGGTCCTCTCGGGACCTGACGAGAACAGCAAAGCGGTGCTCGCTTTCCCGAACCGCGAGTTGAAGCGCGTGTTCCGCGACGATATCCTCGCACCAATCAAGCGAACGCCTGCGACTGGCGATGACCTCTACGACTTGCTTGACTCTCTCACGTCCGGAGACGGTGAGTCGTTCCGCAAGTCGGTCGAGCGGTTTCTCGTCTCGTCCGCAAGCTACTTCGATACGGCGAAGGAGGATTTCTTCCATGGTCTCATCCTCGGACTTCTCGCCATCGGGCGGGACTACTTCGAGATCCACTCCAACCGTGAGGAGGGCGACGGTCGCCCCGACATCCTGATGAAGCCGCTTCCCGGCGTTCCGCTTCCGGGTGTCGTCCTCGAGTTCAAATCGCCGAAGATTCCGCGCCGCGTCTCGCAGAAGCGTCGTGACGCACTGCTTGCCGCAGCCGCGAAGAAGGCGCGAAGGCAGATCGATGAAAAAGGCTACGCCACCGATATGGAGTCTGCCGGCATCACTGTCCTCAAGTACGGCATTGGTTTCCACGGCAAGCACGTCGCGCTGGCACCTGCCTTGCGAATGGAACACCAATGAAAATAAGCAAAATAATATCGGTCGCGTCGGTCGCGGCATGTGTGCTTGCGCCGTTCTGTGCAACGGCGCAGGAGTATTTCGTGGCTACGAATGGCGACGACGCGGCGGAGGGATCTGCGGCGAAGCCGTGGCGCACGATCGGGAGGGCCGCGCTTGTCGCGGCCGCCGGTGACGTCGTGACCATACGCGGGGGCGTCTACCGCGAATGGGTGAAGCCCGTGAACGCGGGACGCGCGGACGCGCCGATCGTCTATCAGGCCGCGAAGGGCGAGAAGGTCGTCGTGACCGGAGCCGATCCAGTCAGGGGATGGACGAAGCGTCCTGATGGACTTTGGACGACGCGTGTGTGCTACGATTCATTTGGCGGACTCAATCCGTTCACCGACTTCATCGGCGGCGACTGGTTCAACAACGGCGGCAGGAATCGCTTCCGCACGCGCCTCATTCAGGACGGTAAGCCGCTCGAACTCCACAAACGGGATGCGCTCACGTCCCGTGCGAAGAGGTTCGCCAGCATCATGAGCTGTCTCGTGAACGTCGCCGGCGTTACGTGCGGCGGGCGGACCGTGCCCGGGGATGCCGCAGTCGAGAGGAAGGGGCCGCCAGACGGCTTCACGCCTAAGACGGGATACGAGACGAAGTGGGGAACGGAAATCGGCTGGGTCGTTCCCGGTGCCTCGTGCGTGTACCGCGGGTTCGACCTCTCGTCTCCTGCGGCGCGGAAAATCGCGATCCATTTGTCATGCGCCGTGAACAAGTCCGCGATTGACGTATACGACGCCGCCGCGCCGGAAAAGCCGCTCGTCACGCTGACCACGCCCGTCACCGGAAGCTGGAAGAAGTACATTACGGTCGAGGCCGTCCTCCCGGACTCCGCCGCTGGGGTGAAGGATCTGCTCCTCCGTTTTCGGGATCTCGATTCGAAGCCGGAGGAGCCCGCAACCATACTCAAGAAGGGACACGCGGCACTTGTCCATGGCATCGTGTACGGCACCATCGTCGCCGCGTTCGAGAAGGACCCGAACGTCTGCGTGCCGGAACTGATCGTGCGCCCGGCGTGCTTCTACCCCGTCGTCGAACACCGCGACTACATCACGCTGCGCGGCATCACGTTCGTCAACGCCGGACCCAACTGGGCGCCGCCGACGAGCGAGCAGACCGCCATCGTGGGCACCCACTGGAGCAAGGGCTGGGTGATCGAGGACTGCGAGGTGTCCGGAACCGAGTGCAGCGGCATCACGCTCGGCAAGTACGGGGACGAGTGGGACAACGCCGGCCCGACCGCGCAGAACTACTACAACACGATCACGCGCTGCGCCTCGAACGGGCTCGATCGCGTGGGATACCACCTCGTGCGCCGCTGCCGGATCACGGACTGCGGCCAGGCGGGCATCTGCGGCTCGCTCGGCGCGGTGTTCTCGACGATCGACGACTGCGACATCTCGTACTGCCACTGGAAGAAGCCCTACGCCGGCGCGGAGATGGCCGGCATCAAGATTCACGCGGCGGTCGATTTCACTGTCTCCAACTGCCGCATCCACCATTGTGGCACGAGCGCCGCCATCTGGTTCGACTGGATGGGACAGGGCGCGCGCGTTGTCGGCAACAGGCTGTGGGCGAACGCGCGCGACCTGTATTTCGAGGTCGATCACGGCCCGATCCTCGTGGAGGGCAACGACTTGCTGTCCGGGTACGCGCTCAACGCCTGTTCACAGGGCGCGGCGTTCGTCGGTAACCGCATCCTCGGCTTCTACCGCTACCACAACGACAGGCGCCGCACGCCGATCTTTAAGCCGCACTCCGTCGCGCTCGATTCGCTGGACACGGTGGTGTGCGGGCAGGGTGCGTTCATCTTCATCAACAACGTCCTCGGCCACGACCCGCGCTTCGAGAAGGAAGCGCACAAGAGCCGCTACGAGAACAACTGGATGATTCCCGCCGAGAACTGGAAGGTGGACGAGGCGACGGGCGCATGCACGATCACGCCGCCGGCCGGGTCGACGAAGCCCACCTTCAAGCCGGTCGATGCGAAACGCCTCGGCAAGCCGCTGTTCGTCGACCAGACGTTTCCCGCGCCGACATTCTGCGAGCCGCAGTTAGAGGGAACAATACAATGAGAAAGTTACTCGCTGCCAGAGTTGTGTTTGCCGCGACGGGCATTCTGTCGATGTCGCTTGCAGTACTTGCCGCGCCGCCGCCGACCGCCACCATCATACCCGCACCGCAGGAGATGCGCGTGACCGGCGGCGAGTACTGGGCGAAGAAGCCGCCGAAGATGGAGAAGGTCGACGGCATCCCGCCCGAGGGCTACGAGCTTTCCATCCGTCCGGACGGCATGACGATCCGCTATTCCGACGACGCGGGCGCGTACTACGCGAACATGACGCTCTTCCATACGGGGCGCGGGGACGCGAAGGCGAAGTGCAAGGTCTTTCCGTGTCTTGAAATCAGGGACTGGCCCCAGTTCAGGTGGCGCGGGGTCATGGTGGACGATTCGCGGCATTTCATGGGCAAGGACACGATCCTGCGCATCCTCGAGCAGATGTCGTGGTTCAAGCTCAACGTGTTCCACTGGCACTTGACCGATGACCAGCTCTGGTCGCTGGAGATTCCCGGTTATCCCGAGCTGCAGAAATACGGCGGGGAGTTCCTTCTTAATGGACAGTCGGCGAGATGCCGCGGCGAGAAGGTGGCGAACGGATTCTACACGGCGAACGACGTCAAGGAGATCATCGCATACGCTAAGGCCCGGCATATCACCGTGGTGCCAGAGATCGACCTGCCCGGCCATTCGGCGTCGGCCCTCTTCGCGTATCCTGAACTGTGCTGTTTCCCGGAGGAGATTTATTCGCGTAACCGCGACGCCTACAGGTTCAACTACAGCAAGTTCACCGGCATCTATTGCTTCGGCAACCCGGACACGATCCGATTCCTCGAAAAGGTGTTCGACTACGTGTGCGAACTGTTTCCGTCCGAGGTGATCCACATCGGCGGGGACGAGTGCTTTCGGAGCAATTGGAAGAAATGTCCGAAGTGCCAGGCGTTCATGAAGCGGGAAGGTCTAAAAGGCGTGGAACAGATCCAGCCCTGGGTGACGAGGCATTTCACGAAGTATCTTGCGAAGAAGGGACGTCGGCTCATCGGATGGGACCAGATATTCATCGAATCGGCCAACCGCGACGCCGGAGGGTCGAAGATCACCTCGATGCTGCCGAAGACGGCCATGGGAATGTGCTATCGCACGCACGGGGCGGGTGCCGCCGCCGCGAACCAGGGCTTCGACATCGTGATGACCCCGCACACCTACACGTACTTCGACTACCGCCAGGGGCTTGCCGAGGATCCGTACCAGTACTTCGGCGGGATGCTTCCGTTTGCGCGCGTCTATCAGTTTGATCCGCTCGCCGGCGTCGAGAAGTCGGCGCGTCCGCATGTCGTCGGCGGACAGTGCTGCAACTGGACGTCGCACACATTGAACCGCTTCGACCTCGAATGGAAGCTCTGGCCGCGCGGTTTCGCGCTTGCGGAAGTTCTTTGGACGTATCCAGACCCGGCCAAGCGCGACTTCAAAGAGTTCTCCGCCCGCGCCGCCGAGTACCGTCGCCGTCTCATCGGAGCGCACGTCAACTGTG
Source organism: uncultured bacterium (assembly GCA_902802945.1). Classification (GTDB taxonomy): domain Bacteria; phylum Verrucomicrobiota; class Kiritimatiellia; order RFP12; family UBA1067; genus RUG572. The sequence continues at coordinate 5,609 of CADCOC010000055.1, forward strand.
CCCCGCTGAAGTAAGAAGGTGTAAACAATCTAAACAGAGTTAGGAAAGCCGAATTGGAAATGAACAAAATGATATCGGCCGCGTCGGTCGCGGCATGTGTACTTGCGCCGTTCTGTGCAACGGCGCAGGAGTATTTCGTGGCGACGAATGGCGACGACGCGGCGGATGGATCTGCGGCGAAGCCGTGGCGCACGATCGGGAGGGCCGCGCTTGTCGCGGCCGCTGGCGACGTGGTGACGATCCGCGGCGGGACGTACCGCGAATGGGTGAAGCCCGTGAACGCGGGACGTGCGGACGCGCCGATCGTCTATCAGGCCGCGAAGGGGGAGAAAGTCGTCGTGACCGGAGCCGATCCAGTCAGGGGCTGGACGAAACGTCCCGACGGGCTGTGGGAGACGCTTGTCGCGTACGACACCTTTGGCGGCCTGAATCCGTTCACCGATTTCATCACGGGACGGTGGTTTGAACGCAAGGGGCGCGACCATTTCCGCACGCGGCTCATCCAGGACGGGCGACCGTTGAAGCTGCTGGGAGTCGAGGTTTTCCGCGACATGAACGGTGTGCCGAAGCTTGAGAAGGGGAGCGCCGCGCTCGTTCCGGGACGAGGGGCGAGCGGAAGGATCGTGGCGGCGTTCGCGCGCGATCCGAACGAGTCCGTGCCGGAGCTCGTCGTGCGCCCGGCTTGTTTCTATCCCGTGTTGCAGAGGCGCGACTATATCACGCTGCGCGGCCTCTCGTTCGTGAACACCGGTCCGGATTGGGCGTATCCGCGCGCCGAGCAGGTCGGCGTGGTCGGGACGAACTGGAGCCGCGGCTGGACGGTCGAGGACTGCGAAATCGCGGGATCGAGCTGCGCCGGACTGACGCTTGGAATATGCGCAAACGACTTCGACTCATTCTGGCGCGACCCCAAGCAGAGGTTCTACCTCTGGGCCAAGCGGATGTCCGAGCGCGACTGGAAGGACGTCGGACATCATGTCGTGCGCCGCTGCCGCATCACCGACTGCGGACAGGCCGGAATCTGCGGCGCGTACGGCGGGGCGTTCTCCACGATCGAGGACTGCGACATCTCCTACTGCTACTGGAAGAAGCCGTACTTCGGACAGGAGATGGGATGCATCAAGCTCCACGCAGCCATCGACGTGACGATCGCCCGCTGCCGTCTTCACCACAGCGGCACCTTCGGAATCTGGCTCGACTGGATGGCGCAGGGCACGCGCATCACCGGCAACAGGCTGTGGGCGAACGGCGCATTTGACATCTACCTCGAGGTGAACCACGGGCCGATCCTCATCGAGGGCAACGACATGCTTTCGAACATGGCGTGCTGGTCCGCCACGCAAGGCGCGGCGTTCGTGGGGAACCGCATCAGGGGCGGCTACCGCAAAGGAGGGGACGAGGCGCGGCGCACGCCTGTGTTCAAGCCCCATTCCGTCGTGCCCGACTCGCTCGACAAGTATTCGTGCGAACATGGCGCGTTCGTCTATGTCAACAACATCCTCGGCGGCAATCCGCGTTTCAAGAACGAGGTGCATCCCAGCCGCTACGAGGACAACTGGCCCATTCCCGCGAAGTACTGGAGCGTCGACGACGCGACGGGTGCATGCAGGATCAACCCGCCGGAAGGATTCAAGGCGCCAGACTTCAAGCCGGTCGACGCGAAGCGCCTCGGCAAGCCGCCGTTCGTCGACCAGGCGTTCCCCGAGCCGACATTCTGCAAACCACAGCTGGAGGGAACAATCCAATGAAGAATCTCTTCCCCGCTAGCATTGTCCTTGCCGCGACGGGCGTTCTGTTGACGTCGCTCGCGACGGGCGCGGCGACCACTGATGTGTTCACGCTTGACGGGCCTGTCAGGACGAATGCGTTCAAACAGGCTGACTTCAAGTGGGCGGTCCATCCCCGCCACGACTACTCGAAGACGTACGTCACGAAACTCTTCCTCTCGCAGGCGGAGTTCGATCCGATGCATCTAGGAAAATACAAGATGCGCGACAACGGCAAGCAGAAGGTCTACATGAGCTGCGAACAGGCGTTTGAGGCGATCAAGGGCATGGACGCGCTCACGCTCGGGCTTCCGAAGATCGTCTATCTTGTTGGCTGGCAGTACAACGGACACGACTCCAAGTACCCCGCCTTCTTCGAGGGCAACAGGGCCGTCGCCCGCGCGTGCGACAAGGATCCGCTCGACAGCATCCGCTGGCTCATGCGGGAGGCGAAGAAGCACCACACGACGGTGAGCCTGCACGTGAACCTCTTCGACGCATACGACGACAGTCCGCTCTTCAAGGAGTATGTCCGTGCGGACGTTCTCGCACGCGAGAAGGACGGCACGTACATCCTCGGCGACTGGGCGTACAAGGTGAGCTACGCGGCGGAATGGGAGAAGGGGCTGTTGCAGAAGCGTGTGGACCGCCTGTGCGAGCTTCTTCCCATCTGCGAGGCAGGTACGATCCACATAGACGCATTCCACTCCGCCGTGCCGTTTCCGGTGATCGGGGCCAACGGCAGACACTCCATCAGGATGCGTTCGCCCATCAGCCCGTGGCACGGCCATACGCGCGAACAGGACATCGACGCAAAGCGAAACATCATCAAGTACTTTGATTCGAAGGGCATTGACGTGACGACGGAAGGTGTCGGCGGCATGGACGTTGGCGGAATCGGCGAGGGATGGTTTCCGATGTACTGGCACTACGGCTCTCGCCAGCACGCGCTCTCCCTCAAGGCGTCGCAGGCGTGTGGCGGCAACGTGTACGGCAGTCAACGCGCCTTCGGCAACAACGTGAACGGCGAGGCGTTGTTCCGCAACAACCCCGACCTTACAAAGGCGTTCGACGTCTTCAAGCGCGAGTTCTGCAAGACGACGCTCATCTGTCAGTACCTCAACACATTCGGACGCCAGGCGCTGATTGAGGGCAAGGGCGGCAGCATCGGCGTGTTTGAGAAGGGCGTGCGCACGAAGTGGAAGGATGGGAGGCTGAGCGTCGCGAAGGACGGCGAGATCATCTCCGACGGCAGCGACATGCTCATCCCCGCTCTGTGGCTTGGCGACGGCGCGCTCGTGGCGTATTCCGAAAAGGGATGCCGTGACCGCACGTGGAAAGTTCCGGCAGGTGTGAAGCTCTCTGATAAGGCGAAGGGCTGGACGGTCACATCCACGGGGCGCGAGGCGTTCAGTAAGTTCAAGATCGAAGGTAATTCCGTGACCCTCACGCTCGCACCGAACGAGATGGTCTTGATCCGGTGACGCGCGATGGCATCGTGGAATTTTGCGCCAGTCAGCCGCGTCAGTTCGCGCTCCCTGCAATGAGCGTCGCCGCATCGAGCAGGGCAGCGAAATATCCACACCCTGCGAGCCGTGGATCAAGCTCTCCGTCGTAAACCAGCACGGGGCGTACGCTCATCCCCCTGCGTAGCTTCAGGCGCCGGACCTTCTCCTCCACCTCGTCCGCCACATCCATTCCGATGACGTTCTTCCGCTTGATCTCCACGACATACACCGTACGTGGTGTCTGCACGAGCAGGTCGATCTGCACGCCCTTCCTGCTGTCCGAGGACGCGCGCCTGTAGGGCGCGGCCGACTCGACGATAGCGTTTCCGATACCAATTCGCGGAAGGAGCTCCGCCCAGTTGTTGACGATGAGATTCTCGAAGGCGAGTCCGAGTATCGCATCCCAGCCCGGCAGCTGCTCGACGGACGCAAACCTGTAGCCGCCAACGGCGATCTCCTTCTTCTTCGGCTCAACGCAGCGGAGATAAAAGCGCGTGTAGTTGTCCCGCAGCCTGTACCGGTCTATTCGCGCGCTCTTCCCCGTCTCGGGGTTGAGTCCGCTGTCCGCCGCGATGAAACCGCCATCCGCGAGAGAGCGAAGGTGTTCCGAGAAGTGCCCCGTGTTGGTAACGCCCAGTTCAGCCGCGAGTTCCGCCCCGCTTTTCGGCCCTGCCGCCAGTGCCATGAGGATTGACTTCTTGGTTGCCGCCACATCCCCGAACACGGCGGAGAACATCTCGTCAAACTCCTTGAACAGCTTGCCCTGCGGCGTGAAGAAGAGCCGCCGGATGTTCTCCTCTGCGGAAAGCACGGGGTCAATTTCCTCCAAATACCTGGGCACGCCGCCCGTGACGGAAAGAACATCAAACATTTCGCGCGAGGAGACCGTTTTGGCGACGGGTCCCCAGAACGCGCGGCAGACGGAAAGCGGAAGTTCCGGTAGAATGTAGTCGCGGGAAAACCGTCCGGCAAAGCCCGTGTTGTCCAGGATGTTGTGCCTGATCCATGCGGACACGCTGCCGCAAACGACCATCACGAGCTTGTCATGCTTGTGGAAAAGCTTGTCCCACGCCCATTTCAGGTGCCCCGGGAAGTCTGGATCGTATGCCCCCATCCACGATATCTCGTCCAGCAGAACCACCGTCCGCTTTCCGCCATCAATCGCCTTGTCGAGCCAAAAGAATGCGTCATGCCAAGTCTCGAGGACGATTCGCGGGCGGTTCGTCTGACGCGCAAGGGCCGTTCCGAAGTTGTCGAGCTGGTCACGGTTCGTCATCCCCTTGCGAGGCGGCAACCCCTCAAACGACAGGAACACTTCCGCCGTGCTCTCGGCGAAATGCTCGATCAGCGTACTTTTGCCAATGCGGCGACGCCCCCGGCAGGCGACAAGCGACGATGTCGTTTTTCGCCACAACGAAGTAAGATCATCTAAATACTCTGTTCTTCCTACAAACATGAAACCTCCTGTTGGACGTGAACGCACGAATTATAACATTTCACGTCCTTGGAAGTCAATACGGCATGGACGTGAAATCTCAAAAGGAGGTATTTCACGTCCCACGGCGAAGCTGCTTACGCCACATCGTCGGCGAAACTCCTGTTTCTCTGGCAAAAGCCACTTTTTTTGGTATGGCGGCGAACCGCAAGATGTGCTATAATCCGCGCATGAAAAGAACTCTTCTGGCTCTAGCTGCGGTCACAGGCGTGGTCGCTTCCACATACGGGAACGCCGCGCGTGTCGCGGCCGATTCCACGCACGGGAGGGCCGCGCTTGTCGCGGCCAACATATCCGTCGAGACGTGGCGCGCCACGGAACTCGCCTTCGAGGCGGGCACGGACTACGACGCCACCGGCGCGGACGCCGTGACGTTCGACGCCGTGTTCACACACGATTCCGGAGAGAAGGTGTCGCGTCCCGGCTTCTGGGACGGCGGCAAGACCTTCCGCGTGCGCTTCGCCCCCACGAAGCCCGGCCGCTGGAGCTGGTCCACGACCTGTCGTGGCGACGCCGCGCTCGACGGCAAGTCTGGCACACTGGAGGCAAAGCCCTACGCGGGCGAACTCGAGATCTACAAACGCGGGTTCGTGAAGCCCGCGAAGGGCGCAAAGCACTTCACCTACGCGGACGGCACGCCGTTCTTCTATCTCGGCGATACGCACTGGGGCCTCTACACGGAGGAGATCGACGAGCCGGGTCCGCACGCGGGCACGACGGGTGCGACATCCCACTTCAAGTACATCGTCGACCGACGCGTGGCGCAGGGCTTCACCGTCCTCCAGTCCGAGCCCATCGGCGCGAAGTTCGACGTCACGGACGGAAAGGTGGACGCATCCGACATCCCCGGCTTCCAGCTCGCCGACCGCTACTACCAGTATCTCGCCGACAAGGGACTCGTCCACGCGAACGCCGAATTCTTCTTCGTCGCGTCGATGAACAAGAAGCTCGCCGGCGATCCCGCCGCGATCGACCGTATCTCTCGCTACTGGGTGGCGCGCTTCGGCGCGTATCCCGTGATGTGGACGCTTGCGCAGGAGGCGGACAACGACTTCTACTACGACCGCGGCAGGGCGCATACATACTTTCCGCATTTATACTGTGCCACGAACAATCCGTGGGTGGTCGTAGCGGAATGCCTCCACCGCGCGGACGCCTACAACCATCCGCTCACGGCGCACCAGGAGAACACCCGCCACACGACCGTGACAGGGCGCGGCACGACGCCGGGCGGTCCGGGCAAGTTCGGCGGGCGTTCTGCGTTCGCGGCAGCGGATGTCGCCGCGCGCACGGGCCATTCGTGGTGGGGTGTCCAGTGGTCGCCGTCGCTCACCGCGAATCCCGACAGCAACGTCGCGCGCGACTACTGGGCCGACCCGCGTCCGGCGGTCAACTACGAGGGACGCTACTGCTACCTCTGGACGAAGGACTTCGGCGCGCGCGCGCAAGGCTACATCTCGTTTCTCAGCGGCATGTTCGGTTACGGCTACGGCGCGATCGACATCTGGCTCTACCAGAGCACATTCGACGTGAAGCGTGCGAGCAACGACGGCGTGGACAAGATTTCCATCGAGGACAAGCAGGTGCCGTGGTGTGCGTCCGTGGAGTTTCCGAGCGCCCACCAGATGGTACACTTCAAGAAGTTCTTCGCTTCCTTCGACTGGTGGAACCTCAAGCCCGGCTTCGGCGACGCCGCGCGCTTCACGCCGCGTTCCGGCACGGCGAAGGCGCCCGCGAAGGGCATCGCCTACGTGTTCGCCACGCTCGCGAACCCGAACCGCGCCGTGTTCTACTTCTACGGACCGAATCGCCTCACGGGAACGGTCCACGGCCTCACGCCCGACCATTTCCACACGATGCGCTGGTTCAACACCCGGACGGGCGAGTGGAAGGACGAATCGATTACGTTCGTCTCCGACGACCGCGGCAACCTCGAACTTCCGCCGAAGCCCGATGGGTCGGACTGGGCGCTTGTCGTCACCGAGCTGCCCGCGCTCACGCTCGCGCCGGGTGCGGACGTGAAGCTCGACTACGGCGGCGCCGGCGTGGGCGGCTATCCCGTGTTCCGCATGCTGGCGAACGATCCCGCCGCCACGCTGCGCATCTCCTACGCCTGCCATCCGGACGGCCTGGGTCCCAAGGGCGACTTCTGGCGCGAGACCGCCGCGCGCTATCTCGGGCGCGACATCGACTTGCCGATCCTCCCCGCGAACATCGACCGCTACGAAAGCTACGTGCTCGCCTCGAATGCCGTCTACCGCGCCCCGCTCCTGCAAGGGCTCGTGCGGTACGTGCGCCTGCGCCTCGACGGCGCGGCGAAGCCGGTGTCGCTTGAATCGTTCGCGTTCGCGAACGACCGCGTCCACTCCGTCGGCGAACGCGCGGGCACGTTCGACTGCGGAGACCGCCAGCTCGCGGAAATCTGGGAGGCGAGCGTGCGCACGGTCGAGCTCTCGTCCATTCCGTCCTATCATTCCGTGTGGGGTCCGAAGCCCGTCACCACGCTCCCCTACATCGCGGACGGCGCGAAGCGGGACCGTCTCGTGTGGAGCGGCGACCTCTGGTGGGCGCAGCGCAGTTTCTTCGTGGGCTTCAAGCCGTCCGCGCCTTACATGAAGGGCTCGGTCGAGATGCTCGCGGCGAACCACACGCCCGAGGGGTACGTGCAGGCCTCGCCGTGGCCCGACCAGGCCGTGCCGAAGGCGCGCGAGTGGGGTCCGTTCGGCTCCGACGAATTCGCCGCGTGGTTCGTGCCGGTGGCGTGGGACACCTACTTCTACACGGCCGACAAGGAGCTGCTGAAGAAAGTCTATCCTGTCGTGCAGGGGCTGATGGCGTACCTCGCGAAATACCAGAATCCCGAGACGGGCATCTTCGAGCAGCGGAAGGAGACGTGCAAGCACGCGGCGGGGCTCGTGTTCGGCGGCACGTCGCTCCACCACCGTTCGTACATGAACATCCTCCTCTGGAAAACCTACGTTGACGCGGCGCAGATGGCGCGGACGTTGGGCTATCCCGACGACGCGGCGCGCTGGACGGCGGCGGAGGAGAAGCTCGCGGGCTCGATCCGCGTGGCGTTCTGGGATTCGAAGAAGGGGTATTTCCGCCTTTCGGCCGAGGACGGCAAGCTGGGCTTCGAGGCGAACGCGCTCGCGCTCGCCGCGCGGTTCGCCACGCGCGAGGAGGCGGCGCGCATCATGCCGCAGCTCAAGCGCATCGGACACGGCAAGTTCCAGTCCATGGCTGCGCGCGGCAAGTTCGAGTACGGCGAGACGGACGCGGCGATCTCGGCAATCGACGCGCACGGCTGGCGGAAGGTGCTCGACCCCGACTGGAGGGGCATGCGCCTCACGAGCGAGTGCATGGGCCTGATCCGCAGTGGCTGGGGCGACGAGGCCCATCCCGACACGGCCATCGCCGGGCTCTTCACGAACTACATCCTCGGCATCGAGCCGACCGAGCCGGGCTTCACGTCCTTCACCTACCGCATCCCTGTGACGGCGCGTCTCAACTGGGCGTCGGGCCGCGTCCCCACGCCCCACGGCGAGATCAGCGCGAGCTGGCTGAAGCGGAAGGACGGCTCGCTGGAGGTGTACGTGAGCGTGCCGCGTGGGACGACCTGCCGTCTGGAATTGCCCGTGCCGTTCGGCGAGCCGATGACGTTCGGGCCGGGCTCCCACAGAAAAGTGTTTGGGCCTTTGAAAAAGTAATGAACATGAAGAAGAACTTATTATTTGCTGCCGCCGCGCTGGTGGCGGCGTTGGCGGGCGGCGCGGAATACGACATTGCCGCGCTCGTCTATCCCGGCTACCATCCGGAACCGAGGTGGAAGGAACTGGGGCTCTTCCCCGAGGGACAGGGCGAGTGGTTCAACGTGAAGGACGCGAAGCCGAAGTGGCCGGGGCACTACCAGCCGCGCGTTCCAGTGTGGGGATACGAGAACGAGGCCGATCCGAAGGTGATGGAGAAGAAGATCGAGGCGGCGTCTTCGCACGGCGTCAACGTGTTCATCTTCGACTGGTACTGGTACGGGGAGCGTCCGTTCCTCGAGGGCGCGGTCGCCGACGGATTCCTCGGCGCGAAGAACAACGGCAAGATGAAGTTCTTCCTCATGTGGGCGAACCACAACTGGACCGACTGCGTCGACAAGAGGGCGACGGAAAGGAACAGCAAGACCATCTGGACCGGCGGTGTGGACGGCGAGGCGTTCAGGCGGATGACGCGGCGGACGATCGAGAAGTTCCTCTCGCGTCCGAACTACTACCGCATCTGCGGGAAACCGGTGTTCATGATCTACGAGGTCGGCACGTTCGTGAAGGGGATGGGCGGCATGGAGCAGGCCGCCGCCGCGCTCCGCCAGTTCGACGCGGACTGCGCGAAGGCGGGGCTTGGCGGCGTCCACCTCATGGCGTGCAGCTCGAGTCAGTGCAGGCCGGAGCACATCGCCGTGCTCGGGATCGAGTCCGCGACCATGTACACCTACAGACACCACGTGCACCCGAAGGGCGACTACGCGCAGTGGGCGAAGAAGGGTCTCGCGAGGCTTGATTCCGAGAAGGCTCGGCTCAAGGGCCTCAAGGCGTACTTCGCCCATGCGTCCGTGGGCTGGGACGACAATCCGCGTTATCCCGAAAAGCGGCCGTACGTGACCGGCTCGTCGCCGGAGAAGTTCGAGAAGGTCTTGCGCAGTGCGAAGGACTGGTGCGACCGCAACACGCCGCCCGGCTATCCGAAGCTCATTTCCATAAATGCCTGGAACGAATGGATCGAGGGTTCGTACCTCGAACCCGATGAAAAGTACGGCATGGGCTACCTTGAAGCCATCCGCCGCGTATTCGTTCGATGAGGTGCAAATGAAGAGCGCATTGGCGCGTTTTGTCCGCTGCGTCCCCCGCCGCGTACCTTGACAGGGGAGCGGGAAATAGTGTAAAATATGCGCCGCTTGGGGCAGATGAGCCCTTGGCGTGGAAGGATACTATGCAAACGCTTGAAAAGACATTTACGCTAGATCGAGACATGGCAAGGCGGGCTGACAGAAAGTTGCGCCGCTATGGCATGTGTCTTGACGATGCGCTGCACAGAAGCCTGATGGACACGCTTACGCTCATCGTGACGGTGCGTGGCAGACCTGGTCTTTGCGCGGATGCCGGAGTTCCGCTGGCCTTTGACGTGGACGGACGCGCAATGCGTCCGCGCAGCGGTTTCGCAAGCACTCCGGCAATAGAGGAATGCGACGGCATGTTTTCCGTTCGGATGGAGGAGATCGGCCTTGACGCATTCGCGGACACGAAATCCGAACTTGCTGCGGAAGTCAGGAATCAACTCGCCATGCTTTGGAGGGAATATGCCCTTGCCGATGATCGCGAATTAACGGAATCTGCTCGTAAGGTGAAGCGGAATCTTCTCAAACTTACTGCGCCGCAATTCCGAAATCTTGTGGACTGCCCTCTTTCGCGAGAGGCATACGAAGACATACTTCGGGAACAGGGGTTGGCATGATGTCAATGCACAACAGAGGCGTTACGACGCCGCGTATAACCGCACGGAAACGCGCTAAAACGGCGCGTGCGGGCGCGTTTGCGCAGTTAGCGGGGGGGGGGGGCACAATTTTTCGCGGACGCGCCTGTAGCGCGTTTACGCACGGTATTTCGGAAAACCTTCGGACTTCTGACAGCGGACTTCGCTAATCGTCCGTTGTCTGAAGTCCGATGTCTTTTGCCACACCTTAAACAAACCGCCCGCATGAGCAACACAAGAAAGGAAAACAACAACATGAGAAAACTAACTGGGAAAGCCGCCATCTTGGCGGCGGCAATATGCGTAGCGGCGGCGTTGCCGTCGTGGGCCGAGGCGAAGTCCGTGACGCTTACATGCAGTGGCTACACCGGCACGACGACGCTCACTGACTTTCAGGCGCTTGTCAAACTCTCCGATGGCGTAAACGGATTCCGCTACGCCGACTGCGCCACGAACGACGGAACGGATCTCTGGTTCACCGATTCAAGCGGCAACCTGATTCCCCATGAGGTCGATACGTGGAATACCACAGGCGATTCGTTCGTTTGGGTGAAGATCCCGACGTTAACGCCAGCCTCCGCTGGATTCGCTCGAATCACGATGCACTGGGGTGAGGCGCGCACGGCCGAACAGACGTGCGTCTCGAAGGATACATGGAATGGCTTCGTGGGCGTGTGGCACATGGGCGCGGCGAGCGGAACGGCGGCGGAACCTGACGTGACGGGCAATGGACTCGATGCCGTGCCGACGGTTGCGAACGGCAGCTGCAACCTTTCTCAGATGACTGCAAACGCGGATGGCGTCGTGGGCGGCAGCCGCGTCAACCAGACGTCCACAGGCGACAACAATAACCCTGGACTCAAGGTTCCTGACTATACCTCTAAAATCACGGACCGCACCAAGTTCTCCGTCGGCGGCTGGTTCCGTGCTACAGGGACTGTCAGTTACTTTCCACGTCTGCTTGCCCAGACGCATTATGCATCTTCGCGTAGAAACATACAAAACCTGTGGGAAATCCACATGGGCACCGGTAATCCTGGTTCCGTCAACAGCATCGCCGCCGTACGCGGCAGTTCTGGCACAAGTCTTGCGGCGGCATCCATTCCAAACCTGATCGACCAATGGGGCTACATCTATGTGACATACAACGGATCGACCGCAACCGTTTACGTGAACGGCGTCGCCGCTCAATCGGGTTCAATTGCAGCCTGCGCGGCAAGCGACTACGGGTTCTTCATTGGCGCAATGGGCAACTACGGCATCGGCTGGTACGGCAAGTACGACGAGGTGCGTATGTTTAATGGCGTGCAGTCAGCAGACCGCATCAAGGCCGACTACGACACGATGCACAACCCATCATCTTTCCTTACCCCTGCTGTGAAACAGGTGACGCTTTCATGCAGCGGCTACGCCGGCACGACGACGCTTACCGGCTTTCAGGCGCTTGTCAAACTCTCCGATGGCGTGAACGGATTCCGCTACGGCGACTGCGCCACCAACGACGGCTCCGATCTTTGGTTCACCGATTCAAATGGCAACCTGATTCCGCACGAAGTCGATAAGTGGAACACGTCCGGCAGTTCGTTTGTATGGGTCAGGATTCCGGAGTTGAAGCCCATCAACGAGGGGGCCACCACAATCACGATGCACTGGGGCGAGGCGCGCACGGCCGAACAGACGTGCGTTACGAAGGATACATGGAATGGTTTCGTGGGCGTGTGGCACATGGGCGAGGCGAGCGGAACGACTGCGGAACCTGACGTGACGGGTAATGGACTCGATGCCGTGCCGACGGTCGCGTACGGCAGCTATAACCTTTCGCAGATGACTGCAAATGCGGACGGCGTCGTGGGCGGCAGTCGCGTCAACCAGACGTCCACAGGCGACAACAACACTCCTGGACTCAAGGTGCCGGACTACACCGCGAAAATCACGGACCACAGCAAGTTTTCCGTTGGCGGCTGGTTCCGCGCATCGGGAACGGTCAATTATTGGGCTCGCATGTTGGCCCAGAGGCATTACAAGACAGCACGGAAGACGATCGTGGAAGGCTGGGAAGTCGAACTTGACACAGGCTCCTCGACGGTTCTCAGTTCTGTCCGTGGTGGATCGAGCACGAGAGTCGCGAATACGCCGATTCCCGACATTGGCTATGGTTGGGTTTATGTCTATGTGACGTACAACGGCACCACCGCGACAATCTACGTAAATGGTGTCGCTGCAAATGCGGGTAGCGTCACTGCCTGTCCCGCAAGCGACTACGGGTTCTTCATCGGTGCGATGGGCAACTACGGCATCGGCTGGTACGGCAAGTACGATGAGGTACGCATGTTCAACGGCATACAATCCGCAGACCGCATCAAGGCCGACTATGACACGATGAGCAGCCCGGACACATTCTGGTCCGAGTCCTCCGCCGCGCCCGACCCTTCGACCGTGTACGCGGCGACATGGACGGGGAATGCGAACGACGGCGCTGTCGCAAATGCAGCCAACTGGCGCTGCACGAACAGCAACGGCGATGTCATCGACAACGCTCTGCCCACAGAGGATACGCTTGTGTTCATCGAGGGGAACAACGTGAATGTGCAGATTCCCGCTGGGCAGACGCTGGCCGGGAAAATGATAACCATCCGCAACTGCACTCTCGCCGCGGACTGTGACTGGCGCGGCCTCGACGTGGATGCGGTGCTTGTTGGCACACTTGACCTCAACGGACGAAACCTCCATGTCAGGCGATTCGGCGGAACCGTGACCATTACTTCGACCGCGCCTGTCGCGGCGGAAGCGAACGAGTTACGTGTCGATCTCGGCGAAAATGACACATGGAACAACACCTCCGTCGTGTTGTCCGGTTCTGTCAGGCTCGTGAAAGAAGGCACGGGGACGTATGTGGCGGGCAAGGCAGACCAGTCTTACGGCGGTGGCACCGAAATCATCGCGGGTGTCTTGAAGATTGGCGTCAACGGAGTTTACCATCCGTTTGGCGCGTATAATACGCGCGTGCATGTTGCCACCACCAACGCGGTGCTGGATGTCAACGGACTATACAACAACAACAACCACGAGTTCGTGCTGAATGGAGGTGTTTTGCGGAACACCGGTGCCAATGTCGGTGGCGGCACTGGACAATTCAAGACGATCCGGCTTGAGACGAATTCTTTCTTCAAGGTGTCGAGCAACTGGGGTTTCATCGGAAACGGATGGGCGGCGACTGAACTGGATCTGGCCGGGCACGAGCTTGACATGGAAATCCCGTCTGGTCACTATTTCTTCTTTGCCAACACGGCGGTCTCAGCCGGAAGAATCAGGGTACATGGTTATGGGAGCGGTGCCGGTTACCTCCAGACGGGGAATGCCAACACCAGCAGCGGCTATGCCGGTTCAAGGGGCAATAATTCCGCGATCAACACTGACTTTGTCGTTGAGGTCCCCTTGTCGATCTATGCCCCGCTCTTGGTACACGACTACATTGCGAACTACAGCGGCGCCGTCACGGCCAACGGCGGTTTTGCCGCGTTGAAAGTGCATGGGACATTCAAACCGTCGGCGCACGACTTCTACTACGGCTGTACGATCATGGACGGCGCGACGATTGACCTCACGAGGAGGACGACCGCGCTGCCAAGCGTTTCGTCGTTCACCGCTGGATCCACCAACCTCACGTTTGCCGCTGACGCAACGACGGTCAAGATCAAGCTTGGCGAGAGGAGTGTTTCGTCGCAGACGCCAATTATTTCGTGGGATCCCACTTTCAAGCCGTCTGGCATTGATACGGTCAAATTCGTGAGCGAGACGGGAGAGCGCAAACGTACTTTTGTCACGAAGGACGACGGCCTGTATGCACTGAGCGGCTTCATGATCATCGTCAAGTAGCGCGCGTTCAACAAGTTCATGAGTAAGCGCAAGGGAGAAACTGTAATGACGCGAAGAGTTGCGTGTATGTTGGCGGTCGTCGCGATTGCGGCGATGGCGGATGTACCCAAGACCGCCACAATCATACCTGCGCCACAGGAGATGCGGGTTACGGGTGGCGAGTACTGGGCAATGAAGCCGCCCAAGATGGAGAAGGTAGCTGGCATCCCTCCGGAGGGGTACGAGCTTTCCATCCGACCGGACGGCATGACGATCCGCTATTCCGACGACGCGGGTGCGTACTACGCGAAGATGACGCTCTTCCACATGGGACGGTCTGACGCACAGAAGAAGTGCAAGGTGTACCCGTGCCTTGAAATCAAGGATTGGCCGAAGTTTAAGTGGCGTGGCGTCCACTTCGACGACGCGCGCCATTTCTTTGGGAAAGAGGTTGTAAAACGTACGCTTGAGCAAATGTCGTGGTTCAAGCTCAACGTGTTCCACTGGCACCTCACGGACGACCAGTCGTGGACGTTGGAGATCCCTGGTTATCCAGAACTCGTGAAGTATGGTGACGAATGGATTACGCGCAAAGGGCAGAAGCCGCGCTCGTTCGGGGAAAAGGTCGGACCGTTCTATTATACCGCGAACGACGTGAAGGAAATCGTCGCGTATGCTCAGGCCAGACACATTAAAGTGGTGCCTGAGATAGAGTTTCCCGGCCATTTCCTTTGTGCCTTGTGTGCCTATCCGGAATTCGCCTGCCATCCAGAGAACATCATCAAACGCGGTCGTCAGCCGATTTCACAGGGCGTCTTGAACGAGGTGATGTGCGCAGGCAATCCAGATGCCATACAATTCGTCGAGAAGGTTCTGGACTATGTTTGCGAGCTGTTCCCAAGCGACGTCATTCACATTGGCGGTGATGAGAGTCCACGCACGAGATGGGCGAACTGTCCGAAATGTCAGGCTCTCATTAAGCGCGAAGGGCTGAAGGGAGTGGAGGAACTCCAGCCATGGGTGACGCGGCATTTTGTCGAATATCTGGCCAAAAAAGGGAAGCGTGCGATTGGCTGGGATGAGATATTCCTCGATTCTGCCAATTCGTACGCGGCCGGCACTTCGTTCACGTCCATGCTGCCCAAGACGACGATGGGGATGTGCTGGCGTCCACGAGGTGCGGGAGCATCGGCTGCGAATCGGGGATACGAAATCGTCTGCTGTCCAACCACGCATTGTTACTTTGATCACTGGCAGTGCCTTGAAGAAGATCCCTATCCGTATCTTCTGGGCAAGAGGGAACCCATCTCTTTGGAACGGGCGTACCAGTTTGATCCGTTGGCAGGCGTGGACCCAGCAGCTTACGCGAAGGTTGTGGGCGGAGAGTGCTGTAACTGGACGTCGCACACGTGGAACCGCTATGACATGGAATGGAAACTCTGGCCGCGCGGATTCGCTCTCGCGGAAGTCCTCTGGACATATCCTGACCCTGCGAAGCGTGACTTCGCAGGGTTCGTGGAACGTGCCTCCGAATACCGCCGCCGGTTGATTGGTTCACATGTCAATTGCGCCCGTATCAAATAACAAAACCAAGCGATAACAGAAGGATACAAGAAAATGAAGAAAACAAAAAAGTATGGTTACGGCAATGCTGTCGCAGCGCTCATGACCGTGGTAAGCGCAGCAATCCCGCTGGCAGTGAATGCCGACACCATCGAAATCAACGGCGTGACGTGGACGTACTCCGTCAAAGATGCCTCGTCTAAGTCCTTGATTCTCGGTAATGGTTCTGTAGCCGCGATGCCGACAGATACTGTGTTGAATGCCGCTGACATTCCATGGACGATGACAATAGGCGGCGAAACCTATACTGTCGTCGAGCTTGCTGCAAATGCATTTTATCTTTGTGGGAACCTCACAGGGACATTGACAGTTCCGCAGGCAGTGACAAAGATGGGAAATGCCGCTTTTGCATCCACTAAGCTTTCGGGCATTGCTTCGCTTGGCGGAGTGACGACAATTGGACAATATGCTTTTAACAACAGCGGCAGTACGTTGTCATGCAATATGCCCGACCTTTCGAGGATTACGTCATTTGGTAACGGCGTGTTTCAGAATTGCAACAAGATAACAGGCAGCGTCGTCTTAGGGCAAGGACTCACGACGATTCCGATCAATCTTTTCTATTGTTGCGCCTTTACAGACATAACGATTCCTAATAGTGTAACGAGCATTGCCAATGATGCGTTTCGGGGATGCACCAGTCTGGTTGAGGCACCATTGCCAGATTCTGTGACAAGTGTTGGCAAGGAAGTGTTCTGGGGAACCAAGTTCGCGACCTATGCCTTTCCGCGTTCTGTGACGAGTATAGGAGATTCGGTGTTTCGTGGATGCACTGTTCTGACCGCAGCATGGATTCCTGGCCCTGCGACTGTTTACTCTGAAACACAGACCTATACGACCATCAACGGAAACAACATGTTCATGGACGCGCCCAAGCTAAAACTTGTCCTTTTCGGTTCCAATACAAAGCCGTCCAACAAGTCACTCAACATGAACAAAGCCAACGGCTGTAAGGTTTTTGTGCCAGACAACGGGTTTTGGAATGAACTTGCACCTGGTGGATCAAACACCGATGTCGTCTACTACCATGGTTTTGACGAACGGGGTAAGAAAATGACGTTCACGCCCACGACGGCGGCGGAACTGATCAACGTCCTCGACTCTGTGGCGATGTTCAAGGACAAGTTTGACCTTGACGTGAGCATTGCCGTGACGAACACCATTGAACTTGCAGAGGGACAAGTAACGGCGGCGATGCTGTCTGGGTTGCCTGTGAAGTTCGACTCGCTTCTGTTCTCGGTAAAGAACCAGGCTCAACTAAACAACATACTTGGCGCGTTTCCGTCATCGGCGATGATTACCATCGATCCAACCGGATTGACGGAGAAGCTAACAGTGCCAGAGGGGCGCAGGGTGTTCGTGCAACTTAGCGAAGGCGATGATATCCGGCAGAAGCTAAACGGTTTCATCGTAATCGTAAAATAAGGCGAGTCGTGATGAATCCCTTTTTTGTCGTATGCACATGCGTGGTTACGTGTGCCTCCGCGTTTGCCGCAGTGGGTGCGGCGAACGCGGATGTGTTCACGCTTGAGGGACCGGTCAAGACGAATGCGTTCAAACAGGCGGACTTCAAGTGGGCGGTCCATCTTCGGCACGACTACTCGAAGACGTACGTCACCAAGCTCTTCCTCGCGATGGCCGAGTATGACCGTGAGTACCGTGGCAAGTTGAAGAACCGGGACAACGGTAAGCAGAAAGTCTACATGAACTGCGAGAAGGCGTTCGAGGTCGTCAAGGGTATGGACGCCCTTACGCTCGGAATGCCGAAGATCGTCTATCTCGTGGGCTGGCAGTACAACGGACACGACTCCAAGTACCCTGCGCTTTTCGAGGGATGCTCCGGCATCGCCCGAAAATGCGACACGGATCCGCTCGACAGCATCCGCTGGCTGATGAGGGAGGCGAAAAAGTACCACACCGACGTGAGTCTCCACATCAATCTCCAAGATGCCTATACGGACAGTCCGCTCTTCGATGAATACCTCAAGAGGGACGTCCTCGCCAAGGACAAGGATGGCAACCTGATCCACGGGATGTGGGCGTATGCCGTGAGCTATGCGGCGGAATGGAAGGCCGGTCTGACGCAGAAAAGAATCGACAAGCTCTGCGACCTTCTGCCCATACGCGACGCGGGAACAATCCACATTGACGCCTTTCACAACGTCATGCCGCTTCCCGTGTTCCATCCTGACGGGAAGGTCACACCCAAATTCGTTACGACCATTAGCCCCTGGCACGGATATACGCAGGAAGACGAAATGGAGGCGAAACGCGAGATCGTCAAATACTTCGACTCCAAGGGAATCGACGTGACGCCGGAAAACTCCTACAACGACGTTGGCGGCGGACACGAAGGCTATTTCCCTCTGTACTGGCATTATAAGAAAAGGAACTATGCCTTGACGCTGTCTGCGCAGCAGGCGTGTGGCGGGAACTGCGCAATCAAGGCGTTCGGCGACAACGTGAACGGCGAGGCGTTGTTCCGCAACAACCCCGACCTTGCAAAGGCGTTCGACATCTTCAAGCGCGAGTTCTGCGAGACGACGCTTATCTGTCAGTACCTCAACACATTCGGACGCCAGGCGCTGATTGAGGGCAAAGACGGCAGCATTGGCGTGTTCGAGAAGGGCGTGCGTACGATGTGGAAGGGCGGTAGGCTGAGCGTCGCGAAGGACGGCGAGATCCTCTCCGACGGTAGCGACATGCTCATTCCCGCTCTGTGGCTTGGCGACGGCGCGCTCGTGGCGTATTCCGAAAAAGGATGCCGTGACCGCAAGTGGAAAGTTCCGTCGGACGTGAAGCTCTCGGACAAGGCGAAGGGCTGGACGGTCACATCCAAGGGGCGCGAGGCGTTCAACAAGTTCAAGATCGAAGGCAATTCCGTGACCATCACGCTCGCGCCGAACGAGATGGTCCTGATCCAGAGGGCCGACAAGGGCGCGGAACCACGCTAAAACGTCGCGTGCGGGCGCCCCGCAGAAAACGCCGCGCGGGGGAATTGACAAATCATCGAGTGATGTGCTATCATACCGCCCATCTTCTTTGGGAGACCAACGACGTTGAATGGTAAATCGCAAATGACGCCATTGAAGAGGCAAGGAACGGCATCGGAAACGACGCCGCGTGGGAATGTTGCCAATGTGCAAATGTTGCCAATCGCCAATACCCAATGCCCAATTGGGATTGGCAACATTGGCAATTGGCAACACTTTCACATTTACACAATCATTGCATGAGCCGAGAGACGCAGACCGCGCCTCGCGGCCCGCGTTTTTCACACACCCAATCTTCAACAAAGGCAAGAAAGGAAACTGATATGGGAACAAAGATGATGCGCGCAGCGATTGCGGCGATCTGCGTAGCGGCGGCGTTGCCGTCGTGGGCTACTGCGAAGTCGGTGACGCTTTCGTGTACCGGATATACCGGCACGACGACGCTCACGAACTTTCAGGCGCTCGTGAAGCTGACAGAGGGTAAGGGTGGTCTCAGCTACTCCGATTGTGAGGCAAACGGGGCCGACCTCTGGTTTACCGATTCGGCGGGGACCGTCATACCGCATGAAGTTGATACGTGGAACACGTCAGGAGATTCATTTGTTTGGGTGCGCATTCCCGAAGTCGTGCCTGTTGCGCAGGGCGTGACTGTGTTCACGATGCACTGGGGCGACCTCGCGGCCAAGCAGACGACGTCCGAGAACGTCTGGAAGAACAACAACGACGGTAAGGGCGGCTTCGCGGGCGTGTGGCACATGAACTCTGCCGGCGGCACGGCGACGGAAACAGACTCGACGGGCAACGGGCTCACCGGCACGCCGCAAGGAGCGCATCCCGAAACGGTCATGACCAACGCCATGGGCGTTGTCGGCGCAAGCCGCGCAAACAAGGCCACGGATTCCGCGTTGCTCATTTCCGCCTATTCAAGCACGCTCACCTCCCCAGCGAGTTTCACGATAAGCGGCTGGTGGAATTTGTCCTCGTGGAGCGACTACCCGCGGGCCTTCCAGCAGGCCAACGACAAGTGGCAGATAAATCTCTTTAATGCTTTTGGCGATACCTATATTCAAGGTGTTGTTTCTGGTGGCGCATCGACAGGATGGAACGCCAGCACCAAGAATTCCGCACCGCGTACTGCGAGTTTCGTGAACAACTGGATGTACCTGACGACCGTGTTCAACGGCACGACGGTGGAGATATACTCAAACGGCTCAAAGAGGTGGACCATGACAGATGCAACTGCAAACGAAGCGTATGAAGGCGGTTTCCGAATCGGCAACGGTTCCGCGTTGAACAGGCCTTGGTACGGTTACTACGACGAGGTTAGAATGTACGATGGTGTGCAGTCCGCCGACCGCGTGAAGGCTGACTA
>CADCOC010000056.1 GCA_902802945.1 uncultured bacterium
GCCCTCAGCGAGGAGATCTTGCTGGGCAAGATACGCCTGGGGGACCGGGTGCGCGTTACAGCGGATGGCGCCCACCTGGCGTTCATACCGATCGAAAAGGAGGAGATGGAGCTGCTTGTGGCCGGTCAGTCGAACAGCGATTGACGGTCTGCTTCCTGCACCTCTGCGGGCGTCGGCGGGGCTTCGGCTTCGCCGACGCCCATTATTGTGTTCAACAGGCCTCCGGGCACATAGGCCACGTTCTGGCTTACGGACCCAGCGAGGAGTTCGCCCCGGGCAAACAAAAGGCCGTTACGGGGCAGCAACGCGTAGCTGGCCAACTGCGACAGGTCGCAGTCGTCATCCGCATAGCGAATCTCCCTGCCTGCCTCGCCCTGGAGCACAGCCACCTCGGCGCTCTCTCCACCTGCCGACCGCGTGAGTACATATTGGACGTTTGAATCCTGAGGTGTAAACGCCAGCACGGGGGTCTCGCCGGGGCCTGTGAGCAGGCGGAAATCCTGTGGTGTCGCGGGCGAAGTCCAGTGCGTCGAGAACTGGTCCGGCATGGCGTCCGCGCGAAAAACCTCGAGACGTGTATATTCCGGAGGGGTGCGCTCGGTGCTGAGCAACGGTATTCTGTCGTCGCTCAGCGCGACGCTGTCCACCAGCGCGGTCCTGACGCCTGCGGGGCGTTTGAAATCCCTTCCGCCGAGGTGACCCGAAACATTTCTGAGAAAAGCGGCGCACAGCCGTGCGGGATAACCGCTGCCACCTTCCGAAGCGGGCAGCCTGTCGCCGGTTCCGGGGTCGTCAAAGCCCATCCAGACGCACACCGCAGTCTCGGGCGTATAGGCAACGGTCCAGATATCCCGGTTGCCATCGCTGCCCTCGGCGACCGTGCCTGTCTTGCCCGCCACGGTGTAGCCTGCCACGGCGGCCTTGCGGGCCGTGCCGCCCTTCTTCGCAACTCCGAGCATCATCTCGCGGACATGGCGCGCGGTCTCCGGGCGGATCGGGTGTCCGAGGACCTGCCGCTCGTGCTGGTATACGACGGTGGAGACGTCGTCGTCGCCAGAAGTTCCGTGCTGCACGATGCGCTCGACGATGTATGGACGCAGCAACTCTCCGTCGTTGGCGATGCAGCAGTAGGCCGCTGCCAGCTGGATTGCGGTCACGGAGACGCCTTGTCCGATCGGCGCGCGCGACTGCTTGAGTTTGTCCCATTTCTGCCAAGGCGGCAGCAGTCCCTTCTCCTCGCCTGGCAGCTCGATGCCTGTCTTGCTACCGAAGCCGAATTCCGACATGTACGTGCGAAGGCGCCGCGGGCCGAGATCGCATCCGAGCTTTCCGTAGATAACGTTGCAGGAATGCACGAGCGCGTTGCGCACAGTCATGAAGTCGTCCATCTTGTGAGAGTCTGTGGGCAGACGGAAGTAGCGCGGGTCCTTCCTGTCCGTGCTCATCACCGTGTCTGGGCTGACAATCCGCTCGTTGATTGCCGCGCAGGCCGTGATCGTCTTCATCACGCTGCCGGGGTCGTAGACTTGGGCGATTGCGTAGTTCTTGCGCAGCGCGGCGGTGGACGACGTGAAGTTGGATGGATCGTAGTCCGGCTGCGTCGCCATCGCGAGCACGGCGCCGGTCTTTACGTCCATGACTATCGACCACACGCGCTCGGCCTGGTGGCGGAGACGCCCTTCAAGGAGAATCCTCTCGACTTCGTGCTGGATGTTGTGGTCGATCGTGAGGTACACGTCGTTGCCCGGACGGGACTCCGCATAGCTTTCGCGCAAGATGCGCAGTTCGCGCCCGTGGGCGTCCTTCACTCCGGTCATGCGCCCCGGCGCCCCCCTGAGCTGCCGCTCGAACCTCTGCTCCAAGCCGGCCGAGCCCACGGCGTTTGTGACGTCGCGGCTCACGAAACCTACGACCTGCGAAAGGTCCCTGCCCTGCGGATACACGCGGACGATCTTCTCGGAGACGCTGAGTTCGTGGATCCGCGAAAGCTTGGCATGTACTGTCTCGTCCTCGTTTGTCGCCAGAAACACGTACCTCCGCTTCCGCCGCGCGTATTCCGCGTAGGCGTCCATCACCTTTGCCACGGGCAGGTTCAGCGACTCGGAGAGATTGGTGATGTTCGCCCACCGGACTGCCGGATCAACCGGACGGTTGGGGTGTACGGCGTTCTCGTTTCCCGCCTTGGGATCGACTGCGTACTCCCACACCACTTTCGAGCGGGCGTATGGAACACCAGTGGACGAAAAGATGCTGCCGCGCAATGCCACGGTGTTCCGCACGAGCGTATAGGTGGGCTTCTTCTCTATCTCAACGTATCCAAGGTGCAGCATGACGAGGCGCGCGGACAACCCCGCGAGGCATAAGCCTAGAACAACGACCGGACACCAAAACCGGTACTTTTCGCCGCGCCATGCCATTCACATCCCTGGCTACCTGATTTTCGTACGTGCCGTCCTCTTGCGGGCGGGCGTTTCAGAAGAATTCTGCGCCATGTTCGCCGTGGCCATCCGCTCACGGGCGCGCGCGACGGCGATCTGTCCTGGAAGCGGGCGGCCGGACGCGCCCATGCGTATCATCTGGTCCGCGCGCGGGATGTTCATCTCAAGGCCAAAGCGCACGAGCTTCTCCTGAAGGCGGTCCACTGCCATGAGCTCGTTCCAGCGGGCAGCCACGCGCTCGCTCTCCTTAGTCAGCTGCTTGTAGGACTTCTCCGCCTCCTGCAGCTCCTGCGCGATCGACGTACACCGCATTCCCAGGAGGCAATAACACATCCCCATCGAAAATGCCGTCACCAACAGCGCAACGATGCCGGCCGTGTTCACCGTGAAACGGGAAAAACGCCTGTTCAGCTTCCTGTTCCTTCTCCTCATGCAGCCATCCTTTCTACTGCCCGCAGCTTGGCGCCGCGGGATCGCGGGTTGTCCTTTTTCTCTTCGTCCGACGCGACCACCGCGTGGCGAGTGACGGGACAGACTCGCGGAAGGCTTCCCTCCCACTGTTCCCCGCCCTGTTGTAATGAAACCATGCGGCCGGCGTGCGCGGCGAAGAACCGCTTCACGATCCGATCCGTCAAGCTCTCGAAAGTGATCACCGCGAACCGGCCGCCGGCCTTAAGGAGTCCGAGACCTCCGTCCAGCGCACGTTCCAGTTCGCCTATCTCGTCGTTCACGGCCATGCGGAGCGCCTGAAAAGTCCGCGTGGCCGGATGGTGCGGACCATGCCGCCCAACCGTCCGCTCCACCAGCTGCGCGAGCTGGCCCGTCGTCTCGATCGGACGCGCCGCGCGTTCCCGCACGATTGCGCGCGCGATGCGCCGCGCGTTCGGCTCCTCGCCGAGCGAACGGAAAATCTCTGCAAGTTCCTCCTCCGTGCGCGTCGCCACCAACGACGCGGCCGTCAAGTCGCGCGACCGGTCCATCCGCATGTCAAGAGGTCCGTCCGCCTGGAAACTGAACCCGCGCCCGGCCTCGTCGAGCTGTGGGCTCGACACGCCCAGATCCAGCAAAATACCGTCCACTTCCCCAATCCCCTTGCCGCGGACAATCTCCGCGACCGAACCATGGCACCCGTGGACCAGCACCACGTTCACGTCGGACAACTCAGAAAGGCGCGCTGAGCTCTCGGCAAGCGCCTGCTCGTCGCGGTCAATACCCACCAGGGTCGTGCCGGCCCCGCCGCGCAGGAGAATCTCCCGCGCGTGGCCGGCACGCCCCAGTGTCCCGTCAACGTACACGCCTCCCCTGCGAACCGCCAGCGAGTCAACCGCCTCTCTGAGTAGAACTGGAATGTGCATGTTCCCTTTCCTCTCAGAAACGCAGCCGCCTCCTGGCGGTCCGCTGGTTCTCCGACCTCTCCGCCGAATGGTCGGGTGCGTTCTCGGGGGCCCACAGACGAGCCATCCGAACAGCACCCTTCATCACGACGTTACCCTTCAGGTTCGCGTATTCGAGCAACCTGTCACAGATGCGAATGCGTCCCTGGATGTCGAACTCCAGCAGTTCAGAGTCTTCGCCGACACTTTCGAGAACGTCATTGAGATCCTCGCTTGTAAGGGCCTCGTCTTGGATGCCCGCCAGGCGCGATTCAAACAATCCTTTCGGAATGAGAAGGAGACAGGGTTGCCCCTCTTCCTTCATGACGTACACGTAGTCGGAACCTAAGGCTCGGCGCCAGACGCTAGGAACCGTCAAGCGCTTCTTTGGGTCAAGAGGACGTTCAAAGGTGTTAACCAATGCGCTTGGCAGCACCTTCTCCGTCACTTCGACACTCTGTTTGCCTTCTGTTGACATCGGTGGACATAATTTACCATTTCTCCCCACCGCAGTCAACCGCAAATTGCGAAAAAAATTAAAATTTTTCACCCCCTTACCCACTCCAATATCGGCGCTCAATAAAAATGGTAAAATTGTGCTAAAAAAGTTAGTTATCGCCTATGCGCGCATCATCTTGTCTCAGCCGAGGTTACCGCCCCTCCCCCGCCCCCTCCCGCGCGCGCGCCCTTCACCCAGCCCCACCCGCCCCCACACGCCTCCCCACCGGCCCCCACCAGCCCCACTCACCCTCCCACCACCGAGCCATTCTCATCATCTCATTTCTACACTTTCTACACTTCTACACGGCTAATGATACCACCGCATTTCACTTGCCTATTACAATTCCCATGCTTGTAAGATTGCAACCGCCCATATAGTTTGGTATACTCCGTTCCATGGATAAAAAAGTTGAAAACGTCCCTCAGGTCACGTTGGGGGAAGCCAAGAAAATCGTTTCGGCGCTGGCCGCGACGCAAAGCGTCCTTCTGCTCTCGCCGCCCGGCGTGGGCAAGTCTGCCGTCATACGCCAGGCCGCAGACGAGGCGGGGCTTGAATGTCGGTCGCTGCTCGGCACGCAGATCGCGCCCGAGGACGTGAGCGGCATCCCGCGCATCGTAGGCGAGCGGTCCGTATTCTGTCCGCCCCGCGTACTTCTGCCCGAAGATTCCACCGCGAAGCCGTTCTGTCTCTTCCTCGACGAACTGCCTGCCTGCACGCCCGACATCCAGAAGGCGTTCTACTCGCTGCTTCTCGAACGGCGCGTCGGCGAATATCCCCTGCCGAAGGGCACGTGGGTAGTCGCCGCCGGCAACCGCGCCGAGGATCGCTCCCTCGTGCGCAGCCTCTCCGCCGCGCTCGTGAACCGCGTGACGATCCTCAACGTGAAGGTAAGCGTTCCGGAATGGCTCGACTGGGCGCGCGGCGCCGGCATCCGGCACGACGTCCTTTCGTACATCATCTATGCGCCACATTCCCTGCAACGCCCGGTTCCTCCCACGCCGTCGCCGTTCTCCACGCCCCGTGCATGGGAAAGCCTCTCAAAGGCGTTGGACTGCCTGGACCATGTCGGCGCGCTTACCCATTCGGCGCGCAAGGCGCTCGCGTTCGGGACGGTCTCGCCCGAGGACGCGGCCGCGTTCTGCGTGATGTGCGAGCATGACCTCGACTCGCTTCACCCGTGGTATGAATATATCCGCCATCCGGAACTTGTCTCGCAGGAAACAGGCAGCACCAGTCTCGCGAAGAAGTTCTTCATCCTCGACACGATCCGGCGAGCTATTTCAGCCAAGCTCTTCGCGCAACTTGATCCAGACAAGAAGCCGACGGCAGACGAGGTCAACGCCTTTCTCAATTCCCTTCACAGGGAAGACCGCATCGTGCTGCTCCTCGATCAGGTGCAGCAATGGGCGGAGCTTGGTGCGGACAATGCGCTGGTCAATACCTTCGACGACATTATTAGGGCAACTCCTTGAACGACGACGACGCAACATACAAACTGAAGACGGCGCTCGCATTGGTCGAGACGCTGTTCCCCAACGCCGTCCAGCCACTTGCGGTCATGGACATACGCCTTGACTCGCGCGTTGAGTCTGCGGCCGTTACGGCCTCCGGACGCATGCTTGTTTCGCCGGCGTTCCTTGCCACGCTTACGCTGCATCAAACCGTATTCGTCATCGCACATGAACTCTACCACGTCATCTACGGAGCCTTTGACCGTTTCGATTCCGATATGACCATCCACCGCCGCTGGCTCGTGAACGTCGCGCACGACTTCATCGTCAACGACATGCTGGAAAAGAAGTTCAGGGACGAGTGCTTCTCCGCCCGCTCCTCCACGTCCTTCGGCAAGGGCGCCCGTCCGTCTTACAGCGAGTACATCCCCGCTCAGGGATTGTTCTGGAAAGATTACGCCCAATCATACAAGCGGATCGTTGGCAAGGAGCAGCCGCCGCTTGAATCGTTCTCGCTTGAGTCGCTCGTCCTTGAACTTGAGTACCTACGCGACGAACTTCCGTCCGGGAATCCGCTCAACCGGATGAAATCCCGCGAGACGCCCGACCGCTCGTGGGATACTGGTCTTGGCGGGCTTCTGGATCAGGCCATGAAAGGCATGGATGGCGGCGCAGACGGGCAGAAAGCGGAAGAGCCCGCGGCACCAGAGGCTACAGAAGGAGACGCAGAGCAGCGCGACCTCTCGGACATCCTCAACGGACTGCCCGAATTGCTGACGGAACTTGAGGAGTCGGAACTATTTCCAGACGAGACGGCTGTCGAGCGTGCCATGCGCCGTTCGCGCATCACTGAAGCATCGGAGCTTGCTTCTACCCGGAACATCATGAGCAGCGATCTCGCCGCCCACGGCGGAAGCGGAACCTCGGGGAACGGCAACCAAATCGTCAAGGCGCTGGAAGGAAATTGGAATCCGCCCTGGGAACGGGCGCTCCAGAAATGGTTCGACGACATAGTGCAGACCACACGGTCCTGGACCAAGGCTTCGCGCCGCGCTGGCGATCGCGCGGACATCGTCCTTCCTGGCCGCATGCGCGAAGGCTTCATCCTCCACATCGTGGCCGACACGAGCGGGTCGATGGAGAAGCTCCTGCCTGCCGTTTTCGGACTGCTCAAGTCATTCGGGAAAGCGTCCGGCGTTAGCACGGCCCACATCATACAATGCGATTCGGATGTCGTTTCAGATGAGCTCGTGGACATCGACGACCTGGACACCGTCGAGGTAAAAGGCCTGGGGGGGGGCATGGATCCGCCCGGCATGTTGCGCATGGCCGAAGACGAGACGGTCGAGTCCGTCCTCGTAATCACGGACGGCTACATCGACATCCCTCCCAAGGAAGACATTCCCTACAACGTGCTGTGGTGTTTGCTATGCGATCACGGAGACACGTTCCACTTCATGCCGGATTACGGCACAGTGATTTCAATCCCTTCTGAAGAACTTCTCCAACCCCCTAGGCAACCATGAAGATCGTCCGACAACTTGCCGACTGGCTTCTGGACAACGGCAGAATCACGCCAGAATACTACAACAAGGTGTTAACGGCCATCCTTGGCAAAGTCGATTCAGATGGGTTGAATCGCGCCTTTGCCATACAGAAGAAGCTAGATGATGAAGATAGGGCCGTAGAGGACTGGTGGAATCTCCGGGGAGCCGACGAACGCGCGAAGGGAAAGACCGGCCGCCGCAAAGGAGGACGCAAGGGCACCCCTAACGCGACTCCAATCAAGGTCTGGGATCTTGACCGGCACCTGCCCGACGTGTTGCTGCCTCGCGGCGCCAACCCAGAGGTCTTTCCGCTTGCAGTTCTACTGATTGCCATCGACGAGGCGCGAGGCAATCGCCGTTCCAAGGACTGGGCGGGGTTTGCCGCTGCCGCCACGGAACTCTACAAGCTCGGCGCGGAACAATTGCATGACGCACTGCTCGCCGCGATGAAGATCTGCGGCCGCAAATTGGGCCCGATCCTGATTGCCGCAGAGAAAGGTTCCACGCTCTTTCCTGAAGGATTTCTCTCAAAATTCTCCGGCGAATCCGTCGACGCGCTGCGCAAACTCAGTGAGGGCGAGGAAACGGCATTCTCCGTCAGCAATAACACTTGGATCCTACGGTATTCGTCCTTCAACATCCTCAACGAGGCCTGCCTTCTCCGCAACCGACTCCGTCGTGTCTTCCGCCTTTGGGTGCGGGAACTCTCCGAATGGGATGTAAGTGAAGTAGACGAAGACGGCCAAGCGGGCGCCGTGTGCCTCGTCTTTGGGAAGACTCACGTCCCCGTCCCAGTTGTTTTATGGTGGAAACTCCAGGACCCCGCCGCGCCCAAGCTCGGTTCGATCCGCGGGATAACGGCCTTCCCATTCCCAAATCACAGCCCGTATCTGAACATCTTGGTAGACGGCGCCCCCGTTGTCTTGTACCACTGTGAGAGCATTTCTCCGACATGGGTGCCGTGGGGGTTCTGGAGGATTAGGGGACCGGGCCTTGCAGACCTTCCTTCTCCTGTGCAGATTCTTTGGCCGTTTGTGTCGCCGCATAAGAGGACACCATGCTTTTCCCTTCCCAAGGCACCGGAGACGGTCTGCTGGACGCCCAGCGACTGGGCAAACGCCGTGGTGTCCCGCCGTATACTGTCAAGCGGAGTTCCGGCTGAATCCGAGTGTCCGTGGGACGTTCTCCGCTCGCATCCGCCAAGCGTGGGCTGGATCAATATCATCCTGTACCGTCCGGAATTGGCGCAGAACATCCCATGGCAACGAATGGACCTTAAATCCATCAACGGCTACAAGTGGACCGAGCTTCTCTTAGTTCACCCAGAATACTCAAGCTATGCCCAGTGGGATGAAATCGATTGTGAGGACCTAGAGCGCCTCTTTTTAACACACCCCGTACTGATTGAAAATTGTAACATCGACAGCATTAGTCGTTATTGTCTGGACTATTTTCTTAAGAGACACCCGAATTATGCGGAACCCTGCATACGGCGCCTTTCCGACGGGTGCACGTTGTCATCACTTCTTTCAGGCCACCCCGAATGGGCTGAGTACTGTCCATGGCAGTCTCTCGCCGGCTTTAATACGCGAATCATACTTGAAGAGCATCCTGAATGCGTCGACCGCTGTGTCTTGGGCAAACTGGACGGAGGCGACTGGACAAGGCTTCTTAGATGTCAGCCTCAGCTCGCAGACCACTGCGATTGGAGCAAACTGTCTTCCGAGCAGGTGTCCGAACTCCTAGAAGTTCATCCGGAATTGTCCTCCTTCATCCCCTCCCCTGCCTAAGCAGGCACTGCAAAAGAAAAGAACGCGCAGATGACTCTGCACGTTCTCTTTGGCTGAAAAGCCCTATCACCTTGAATGTGGGCCAATGCTCACTTCACGATCTTGCGACCGCGCACGCCCGCCGCCGTCGCGGCGTTGGCCTTGGCCTTCTCGTGCGGACGCAGCGAGCGCACGGCCGCGCCGGCCTGCCACATCTCGCCGTCGTGCATGTCCTGCAGCTTTGCAGCCATGAACTCCTTGTAGTCGGGACGGCCCGTATCGCGGATGACCTCCTTGGCCTCCTTCATCGTCTTCACACTCGCGTAGAGCTTCTTGAAGACGGGCTCGACGGCCTTGCGGAAGATCGGACGCCACTTGAGCGCGCCGTGCTGCGCGGTCTGCGAGCAGTTGGAGTACATCCAGTCCATGCCGTTCTCGTCCACGAGGCGGATGAGGCTCTGCGTGAGCTCCTCGCACGTCTCGTTGAACGCCTCGCTCGGGCTGTGGCCGTTCGCGCGGAGGGTGTAGAACTGCGCCTCCATCACGCCGCAGAGCGCGCCCATGAGGATGCCGCGCTCGCCCACGAGGTCGCTAGTGACCTCGCGCTCGAACGTGGTGGGGAAGAGGTAGCCGGAACCGACCGCGATGCCGATCGCGATCGTGA
Organism: uncultured bacterium; assembly: GCA_902802945.1. Taxonomy (GTDB): domain Bacteria; phylum Verrucomicrobiota; class Kiritimatiellia; order RFP12; family UBA1067; genus RUG572. Next base: position 9,745 of record CADCOC010000056.1, read on the forward strand.
GCTCGCGCGTCTTCGCCTCGTCCGCGCCGTTCGGCTCGTAGGCGTAGGAGCTGTTGATGCCCGCGCCGGAGAGGAAGTTGCGGCGCACGGACGTGCCCGAGCCCTTCGGGGCCACCATGACGAGCATCACGCCCTTCTGCGGCTTGATGCCCGTAAGCTTGTTGTAGACATAGCCGAAGCCGTGGGAGAAGTAGAGAGCCTTGCCGGGCGTAACGTACTTCTCGATCGACTTCCAGATCGTGGGCTGCGAGGCATCGGACGTGAGCATCATGATCACGTCGCCCTTCTCGGCGGCCTCCTCAATGGAGAACAGCGTCTTGCCAGGCACCCAGCCGTCCTTGATCGCGCGCTTCCAGCTCGAATTGGGCTTCGTGGACTTGCGCTGTCCAACGATCACGTTGATGCCGTTGTCGCGCATGTTGAGCGCCTGCCCAGGGCCCTGGATGCCGTATCCCAGCACCGCGATTGTCTTGCCCTTGAGGACCTTCTGGGCCTTCTTGAGCGGGAATTCCTTACGCGTTACGATCTTCTCGACGACGCCGCCGAAGTTGATGTCCATCTTTCTTTTACTCCTTTTTCTCCGCTAAGGCGGAATTGGGAAATATTATACCACACGATCCCCGCCTAGGCAACCGATTGCCTTCATTATTCTTCTCTTCACGCCATACGGAGAAATTGCTCGAAAAAGGGATCGGCGACCACATACTGTCCGTCGGAGCGTTCGATGAGACCGTCCTCCATCAGCTTGGCCTTGGCGGAATTCACCGTGGACGAAACACCAAGGGCATACCGCCTACGGTACGCATCGCCGAATTCATCCGTCCGTTCGCGGGCAAGGGCAATGAGCAGCTTCTTCTGCGAGACGGACAGCGTGAGCATCAGCTGCTCGTACTGGTCGCGGTTGAAGCCTGAAAGATGGGCGTATGCGGAGTCAACATCTGCCGGCAAAGCGGACTTCCGGCGCGCGTCGTCTACAATCCGGAACGTCTCGAAGCCGAGCTGCTGGATGTAATAGGGGATGTTCTCGATCTTCGCGACAAGGCGCTCGGCCGTTTCACGGTCAATCGTCTTGCCCGCGCTCGCGAAACGTTCGACCACAAAGCGGACGCTCTCCTCTACCGGCGGCTTGTCGAGCAGGATCGTCACGGCCGACTTGTAGAACGGGCGGTTGTGGTCGGTGAACATGCGCCTAAGGATGTGGTAGCGGCTGCCGAGGAAGATGTACGAGACGTTGCGGTGCGACTGGATGGCAGACCGCATGACGCGCTCGAATCCGTCGTTCGGCAGCAAGTCCTTCACCTCCTGGAATTCGTCGAAGACGATAACGCCCCGCCCCTTCCCGGAAAGCAGTTTCTGCGGAAGGTCCAGCACTTCGGTCAGGGCCTCGGCGCCGATTGGCGCGTCGGACGGCTCGAACGAGAGTCCGGTCTCGCCCGTCTGGTCGAGGGTCATCTTCGGCCGGAGGCTCTTCAGGAACATTCCGATCTTCCTGAATTCGAACTTGACCGGTGCAAGCCGCCGATAAACCTTTGTCGCATACGTGGAGACGAACAGGTCGATGGACGGAATCTTGACGACGTCCAGCGTCACGCAGGGGATGCCCGCCTTCTCGAGGTCGCCGACAAGCTCGGCGACGAGCGAGCTCTTCCCGTAGCGGCGAGGCCCGTACAAGACGACGTTCGACTGCCCGCTCAGGAACCGGGAAAGAAGATCCTTGCGGATTTCCTTCCTGTCGTAGAACTGGTCGCCCGTGGCGAACTGAAGATAGTTGAAAGGATTTTCCATGCCGGGGATTATACCATTTCTCCTGACGAACAATCAAGTGCTAACTGACGAAAATCTTCGTAACGCAAAGTTTCGTCACTCGGGTCACCCGCCCCGAAAATAGGCGCGTCGAACCGGCAACCATAATCTTACTTGAAAATGGCAAATGTTATTTTCAAGTATAACTCAATACTTAAAATGGCACAAACATTCCTTGAAAATGACATGTGACATATTCAAGTAGTTTTATCAAAAGCGTGGCATATCATTTAGGTTTTGAATACACCGTCTTTTCGGTTCCTATGCTTGGCGCATACGCCGCCACGGCAACCGCAACGGCAAACACCATTCCTGGAACATGCAGTCGATTCATTTCTGTTATCCTTTCTGTTCTCGACTCGCTTTTCGACATGAAATCTTACACGACTATACGACACCATCAGCCAAATCTGACACCGGCCTCTGCATTTTCTAGCATCTCACCTCCGCCACTTCCCGCGCATACTTGCGGCCAAAGCCGTCATCTTCTTTACTGGTTCTCCAAGGGGTATTTCCAGAAGATAGGATGCGGGAGAAATGTCCACAGGCAGCCCTTCTGCCCACAGACCTTAAGAGCGGAATTCGCCCACGTGTTGCAAGTGAAAACGGGGCTGTAGCGACCAGTACCCTCGTAAAAGGCATCAGATTGGTTATAGCCTTTATGGTCAATGCGCATGAAAGCTCCCAACTCACTGCGTTTTCCACTTGCAAGAATATACTGGACGAGCGCATCATACTGTGCAGAGGAAAGCGAGAGACGGCGGCATTTAGCACCTACGGTAGGTTCGTTCTTATAGGTCGTGTGCAATGCGGTACCACCAGTCCCGGAAATAGCCTTGATGGCGACACCGGGGGTCAAGTCACTCCATTCCGGCACATTCAGATAGAAATCCTGTGATCCCCACCCAAAGGCAAGATACTCCCTAGCCACCTTGTCGGACGTGTCACCAGGCGGAACAACGGTTGACCAGTCGATACGCTCCGTCCGAGTCGGTACGACAATGTCCGTATGCACATCGCTTCGCATCAAATAAACAACAACATCCCCGCCCGGCTCGGCACTTCCGCCAACGGGTATCAGCGACAAAATTGTGCCGACCAGCGCGTATGCAACGAGAACCGCGACAATCCACAGAGCGAATTTCCCCGCCACGCGCAGAATCTTACGCCATTTTCTCATTTGTTCACCTTCACGCCATACGAAGAAATTGCGCGAAAAAGGGATCGGCGACCACATACTGTCCGTCGGAGCGCTCGATGAGACCGTCCTCCATCAGCTTGGCCTTGGCTTGTCGAGCATAAAACGGGTTCCATCCTTTTTATGCCGTTTTAGTTTTACCCGATCTCCTTTTTTGATGAACCCGTCATACTCTTTCACTTTTGCTCCATTGGGCGTAACATCTTGGGATATAACATAGACAGGTTCTCCATCGCCGACAATCTCAATCGTCACTTCATCATACATAAAAGGGGATGCTGCACACAACACCGTTCCTGGGACTATCACCATACCCCAATAGCCATTGCTTTCTTTCACCTTATCAAGAACTTTCGCGTCACAAAACAGCTCTGTTGCATTATCTAATCCGCTAAAAAAGCCCTCAATAAACGCATACGTTTCGCGCATTCTTGGATTAAAGCCATTGCCCTTGTCTTCTGGCTCTCCTATCGTTCCATCGTCGTTTATCGCCAACACGCACAATTCCATGCTGTTCGTTGTACCGCGTAAAGAGTCAAGCACATGTTGCTGTGCCAAGAGAACATCTAAGGTTATTTCAGACTTGAAGACCGGAAGGTCTCCTTTCTTTTCTTCAATCCACATGCGCATTCTGTCATTGGGACAACGTTTGCGCTTCAATAATTTTGACTCCATCATGGCCTTGAACTCCCCCTTTTCATTCAACATCGACCGAATTACATCCAACTGATTCGTATATTTACCACCCCCAAACGAGACTTTCTCGTACGCATTCGAGAGCACTGTTTCCGTACACACAGTTACGTTCAAATGCGCCGTCTCTCCGCACAACGCCTTTCGAATCTCAGATGTCTTAACCACTAGATTCGCTTTTCCGGGCAAGCATCCGGACAAAACCGCACACCCCATAACCACAAACACAAAGTACTTTCTCATAAAACACTTCCTTTCTACATAAGGTAACTCACGACCGCTCACCCTCATTAGTGGAGTCTGCGTCTCGGAGCACCCGCCCCGACAATTCTCCGGAAAGCTCACGAAATAGCTCCTCCCCGGCCTAGCAGACACACCTTCCGGCAGCACCTGCGCGGGATGATTTTGCAGAAAGTAGAGAGATCAGCACTTCAATGTCCTGAAGCACTGGGAACATGCTGGCGTTGACCTTGGATGACACAAGATACTTCTTCAGCCCATCCTTCGCCTTGGAACTCGAACGGGCTATCAGTGACCTGACCAGCAAGGAAGGCAGCAGCCAGAGAAGAAGCACAATGGCGCACAGATGCTGGAAATATGCGGGAGGAAGGTAATTGCCCCTGCAGTAGTTACATATCAGCTCGTAAAATGCCCATGACAACATGACGACCAGCGGGAGGTGCGCTACAACTTGCCAAAAGGGATGGCACTTAGGCCGGGCCATTTTTCCAATGCCCTCGTTCAGACTTCGCGGCCACCGCCGCTGCAATGTCTTTTCCAGGTCATCCATAACCACGGCCTTCTCCGCATCGATCAACCTAGGCTCCATCTTGAACTTGTTGGTCAATTCCGGCCCGATCTCCGACCACCTTTCCAGAACTGCCCCCTTGACCGCATCCCAGTCAAACGCGAGCGAATCGTCGCACAGGGACTCTTCTTCCGTTCGGGAGTTTTTAAGGATGCCCTGAAACTTCGCAATAGCGCGCTTCGGCCAGTTGAACGGATTGAGATACCGCAAGGACGATACAACAGAACCAAAGAACAGCCCCGCGTGCAGGTAAAAGCCGATGGGACCATGCCACTGTTCGGCTGCCCTTCTGTAGAGAAGCGCCGAAAAGTCTCCTGTTCTCGACACAAGCCTGTCGGCTTCCTGCTCTACCAGCTTGCCGACAAGATCGCCCTCAAATTTTTTAAGGTCATCGCGGATAGCATCCCAGTCACCACATTCTGCAATGCAGTCGCAAACGTACTTTTCCGTTTCAGCCCGCAGTTCCCGCGCACGCTCGATGCGCTTGTCCGCAAAACGCGCACCGTCAAGCTCCCTAATAGCGGAACATAGGGCTGCAAACTCGTTCACTCCATGAAGCGGACGCTCTCCGTCTGGCCAATTGGGATTTTCAAGTGACGCGCGCGCGCTCACCAGAAAGACCTTGCCCGTCTTAGTCCACGACTTCCTTATGTTCTGCTCGAAGTCCTTTCTTATCTCGTCGAGTTCTCCCTCGTTGATGCGATCGCACTGGTTGAGGACGAGGAACACGTGCTCCGCCTGGTATTTCGAGACCTTTTCCGCCAGCCTGACGAGATTGTCCCTGCGCTTTGGATCCTGCGCTGGGAATACGCAGACGAGCGCGTCCGCGCGCTGCAGGACGCGGTCGAGCAGATCCGAATAGTCCGCGCATTCAGAACTGTCCGTGTCGGGCGTGTCCACGATCACGACGTCGTGAAACCGAAATCCGAAATCCTGCCTTACCTCGATTTCTCCGGCCTTGAGATTCTCGAGAAGGACGTTGGCGTCGCCGACTGTCCGGGAAAGGGCCGTGATGCTGCGCGTTGTCGGACGGCTGTTTCCGTCCTTGACCGTTGCGTCCTTGCCGCACAGCGCATTCACGAGCGTGGACTTCCCTGCGCCCGTTCCGCCCACTACCGCGACAACAGCCTTTGCCTCAAGTCGCTCCTCCAACCCGTTGATGACCGAAAGCGTCTCCTCAACGACTTTCGACAACTGCGGCGCAGGCGTCCAGAACCGGAGCGAATCCAGTCTGGTCTTGATGGAGGTCAGCGCCTTTTTTTCATTCTCCAGTTTGAACGTGCGCTCGGCGCGCTCCACTATGGTGTTTCTCGATTCGACATTCTCCGTCATTCTGCACGCCCCTCTCGGTTGCGAATGTTTTTGACAGCTTCCCTCAGACGGGACAGCGGCGCTTCCGTTGTCTCCAGCAGGCTCACACAATCGCGGATGCAGCGATCGGTTACGTTCTCCTCTATGAGTTTGAGAATCGGCTCGCGCTTTCTGTCAAACCATTTCTCATACAGGCCTTTCAGACCATCCTCCAAAAAGCGCTTGTTTGCGACATCCAGTCCCAATGACGCAGGTATGGCAAGGGTTGCCCACAAGTCGCCAAGCCCGAACAACGCGCTCAGATGCGCTGCCACGCCGGTTCCTACGACAGGCTCGTATGTGCAAAACGTCCAAGTGACCGCCGCGATCGGCGGCAACATCGCCACGGTCGCCCAAAAACCTTCCTTTGACTTCTCCCAGAAACTTAGCTTATTTCTGGTATCGTGAACCAAGTCATTGATGTCCTTAACCAAATCGGTGTCCAGGCATGCGATACTTGCAGCTCTTCCGATCCACTCTTCCTTGTTATGTGACGTGATTTCCTGAATCTCGTTTTCAAGCGTCGTCTTAAGAAGTGAGGGTTTGGGGACTGAACACTCTGCTTTCCCTTTGCCTGAAGATGAAAAACCATAATCCTTCACATGCTGCGAAACGAGATTTTGCAACGCAACACAGAGACCTTGTGTTTCCGCAGAAGCCGACGAGACCTCAACGCTCAATGCCGGCTGACTCAATTTGGAGAGCAACTTCGCAATGCTGTCCCTGAAATCCTCAAGAAACTTCTTCTTGTACTCTTCAGATGACGACAACTGAACCGGCTCGCGTTTCTTGCTAAAAAAGTCTACCAACTGCGTGAGCTTACGCCCTGGCCAATGCGCAACGCGGACAAGCGTGGGCTGCGACGCACGCCAACATTCAGCGAATTTTTCCATCACCAAGCCCTGGGGGAAGTTCTTAAGACCGCCAAGAACGGCATGGCTCGACAAGACCTTAACGGAATCTCGATATGCTACAAGCTCCCACCTTCGAAGAACCGCCTTTTCAATGGCGTCGTTCATCTTCGCCATGATGGCCGCGCATTGCGAGCGAAGGCAGGCCCTGCGCGCTTCTACGACATCCAGTCCCGTTATGAGTCCCACCATGTCTGGCCCTTCACCTAGCGGGCGGATTGTCGGATCTGCCTCTCCTTTCACCACAGCATCCGATTCGTCCATGCGGTAGAGTCCGAGCGCCTCCAGACGAGGATCGGTGGAATCGGGAAAGATGTTGCGCAGAACCGTATACACATGCTCCAAGACCTCATCATCGGGATACGCCGCGCTGCAGCGATAGACGAGCACGACCTTCCGTCGTCCGATACCCGATATCGCCTTTCTGACGAAGTCGGTATTGGCCTTGTTGTTGTAGGTCTGGTTCGTAAAGAGATAGACGAGGACATCCGATGACGCAAGGATTTCCTCAGCAGCGTCACGATTTGCGAATTCGTCCTTGTCCCCGGTGTCGAAGTCTGGCGTATCCAGAACGGCTATCTGCTCGGGGATTTTAGGGCTTTCAACGTATAACGGCTCGCCCGGTGCCAACATCTCGTCCGGCATTTTGATCGGCACTGGCAGCGCATTCTTCTTAAAAAGGTCGAAAAGGAGCCCCATCCGCGCCTTGTCGCACACTACAGAGGGGTGAATTGCCGCAAGAGTCCTTCGCGTATATCCCGCCCTGGACTTCACGCCGCTGTACTTGCCTCCGGCAATAAAATTGAAGAGCGTCGACTTACCGACACTCCCACCACCAGTCACGGCAACGAGAATCGGACACTCATGACGGAGCAACGGGATGACCTTATGCGTAAGCAAATCTACGGCACTGGAAAAATCCCGCCTTTCATCGTCCAGAAACAAAGGATACAACTTCTCCGAGGCCTCCACAATCCTGTGAAATGCCTGTTCAAGTTCAACTGTAATAACTTTTTCGTTCATTGCCTTAATACTGTCAGTCTGTTTTTTCGCTCCTAGGCTCGCCCATTCCGCGTTGGCAAAAATAGTATACCAAAAATCAGACCAGCGAGCGGGAAAATGCGTCTGCGCTATTCCGCGACGGTGACGATCCACCACGGACCGGCGGTGCGGCCGAGGATGGCGTTAAAGAACCAGTCCGGCACGTCAGCGAACGTGGTGCCGTCTACGCCGCGTACCTGCTCGCGCACGTTGAGTGCTTCGCCGCCCCGCGTCGCACGGAACCCGGACCACGCGCCAGTGCCGTCGCTCTCGAGCGGCAGCGGCTCGATGTGCCAGCCCGTCGCGCGCAGACAGTACGCCGCGCCGTGTACGCGGTGCGTCGGACGCGTCGTCCAGCGCAGGATCACCGTGCGACGCCCCGCTCTGAAACGCCCGATCCGTCCTGGAAAGTTCTGCGCGAACTTCTCTTCAAACTCGCTCTGAGGCTCTTCCACAAGTACGTCCCCGTCAAATGTTTCCGGCCACCCCGGGAACTGCGCCGTTTCCGCGTCGTTGACAGTGGAACGAACGGAAGGACGATACACCATGCACAACGTCGCCACGGCGAAGAAGGCAGTCATCGCAAGAATGCGCCCCCATCCGTCCGCCTTTGGTTTCTGGACATCACCGGTGCCCTTCTGCGCATTCCCTCCATGCGGCACGCACACAACGAGCAGCAGCGCCGCCAGCAGGGCGATTCCACCCACGATCTCATGCGCCGCGCTGCCCAACTTCAGTCCCGTTGACGCAAACACCGTCAGTACCGCCACACGTGCGGCATTGGCCAGGCACACGGCCAAAACCGCAAGCGCACACACGCCAACCGTGCGTCCTGTCCGAAGACGCCACACCTGCGCGAGAACAAGAGCCAGCACGACGCCCGTCCCCAGCATCGCCACCCCCGCACACGGCGCATCGACCCACACGGGCACGCCATCCACCGCGATTTCCATCCCGTTCCGGACCACCTCCAGTCCCGTAAGGCGCAGCAACGCAGTAGCCATGAACGTGGACACCGCGCGAAGCGGAACGCCGAGGATCAGGTCCAGGATGAAAAGCGTCGGCAACCCCGCCACGGCCAGTCCCGCAAGCGGTGCCGGGAACTCCCCTTGATCGCGCGTGGACGGTACAAGCAGCGACACGCCCCCCAACACGCCAAACAACCCGCACAATGTGATTGGCAGAAAAGGCCTCGTAACCCAATACGCCGCGAGACCGGACGCGGCCAGCGCGTATGCCCGCGTCGACGGACGCACCGCCTTCCATCCGTTGCGCCGCCACGCATCCACGATGAACACCGTAAGCGCGGCCCACGCCGCCATCCCCGCGTCAAGCGGTTCACCGATTCGCGCGAACCACCACGCCCAGAGCGAGAAGAGCGCACCTCCCCATGCGAACGCCGCCAGCGCCCTCTCCGCGACGTCCCTCACGTCAGGCGCGAACCTTCCTTGCACGGAACATCCACGCGAAAAGGAGAACCAGCGCCGCCAAAATGAGACACACGATCGACCCCGGTTCCGGGACTGTCGGCACGGAGGACGTCGTTGTCGGCACGGAATCTGCGTCCGCCGGCTTCAAGTTGTTCTGCTTGTACTGCTCCGCCGTCTCCAGCACCACCGCGCCCGTGACGGGCGTGACGATCTGCCACGGCAGGGCCGTCTTCTGCGCCTTCTCGAGGCTGACGGGGTCGCCTACGCGATATGTGCGCACCGCCTCTTCCGCCGCCCACAGCCGTCCGAGATGCCTTCCGGCCGGCACGGCATTGTCCGGCACGTCCGCGCGCGCCACGTTCGTGCGCGTCGCCTGCCACGTGGCAGCGCCCCATTTGGAAAAAACGCCCTCCAGAGCCGCGACGGCGTCGCCCTTGAGCGCAGCCGCAGTGCAGGAGATCACGGACGGACTGGATGCGAGCGAAGAGGAAATTTCGCACGTCCCCGGAGCAACCTGGCAGAGGACCATGCGGACATTCGCCGCGCCGACGAGCTTCGCGGAGAGCACGTCCGCGGTTTGCGACACAACCGGCTGGACGGCGTGAATCCACACGAGCGCAGCGGGGTCGGGGCTCTTGGCAAGCGAGTCGAGAGCCCGCACGAGCGTCACGAGGTTGCAGCGTCCGCCCGCACAGGCGTGCGACTGGATTACCTGTTCGAATGCGTGCGCGCGGCCCGTGTCGTTTGCTGGCGAAGAGACAGGAGTAATCGGGGCTTCGTCGTCCACGAGCCAGAGATCAACGGACACATCGGCGGGAATCGCGGCAAGTGCGCGTGCGGCATCCTTCTTGAAGAATGGCGACATCGCGGCGGACGAATCCAGCACCACGGCGACACGCTTCGGTTTCCAGCCTGTCGCGCGGGACATGCGCTGCACGATGGCGCGGCCGATGATCGGGACGTACTTGTCCTCCACATACACCGCAACGGGAGCGGGCGGTTTTTCAAGCGCCTTGGTCTCGTCTGCGGGCAGACCGAGCAGGTCGCCCGGAATGCTGAAATTCTGCGTCAGGATTGCGGGGGCGGGAAGACGCGCCGTCTTGCCGTCGTCCGAAAGTTCCAGCGGAATGGTCATGCCGATCCGCACCTTCATCTCCCCGTTCGGCGGCACGGGGAAACACTGCATCTGCACCTGGTCGGGTCCGCACACGTTCACCAGCACGGGGTCGCGGCGGCGGCTCACGACGCTTTCGTACGCCCGGCGGACCTGTCCCTTCGTGCCGAACGCGGCCTCCCGTTCCTCGCCGTCGATCCAGAGCGTGAGGCGCGACACCACCCCGCCCGGCGGCAGCGCGATGCGCGCACGTGCTTCGCGCTGCTGGTAGCTGTCGTTGGCGAACACCAGCGTCCATTCGGCATAGCCGACGTTGCCGGGCGCCTCCATGGTCGTGGAATAGCTGGACCCCTTGAGCGAAAGGCCGTCTATGACGCCACCCATCTTCTCGCCGCCGATGAAACGGTCCCAGCTCAAACTCCGCCTCCCGCTACCGCCCCAGAAGTCAAACACAGTCTCAGGATCCTCGCCGGTCACGCGATAGTAGATGAGCCGACGCTTCTCCATAGGGATGTCCGGCCTAAACGACGTCACCGCAGACCACAGCGCGAACCAATCGGCCCTTCCGCGATTACGCAGTTTCTTCCACAGCATCGCGTCGTCCGTCCAGACGCGCATCGTACGCAGCATGCGCACGCCCTTCGCCGACGACGCCGGATCGTCCGAAGCCGCCAACCTCATGCCGTGTACCTCTATGCACATTTCCGCAAACACCGCGAGCCATGCAAGACCGGCCAATGCAAGTCCCCAGGCGAACCCCTTCACCTTCTGGCCTCCATCCAATCCGGCCTGCCTGTCGAGACTTCGCCTGAAACCCATTGTCGCAAGCGTTGCAAACAGAGGCCCCGACGGCAGAAGTCCGATAAAGCCAAAACCGAAGTACCAGAACGCCAGGCAGAAGAAAATCGCGCCGAACGCCGAGAGAGGCAGAAACGCGAACGCATACACGATCGAGATGCCGAAGGAGAAACCGCACATCGCGCGCAGGAACTTGCTCCCGACTCCCCATCCCTTCAGGCAACACAGCCAGACAATGAAGTTCACCACCGGCACGGCACACATCGCTGCGCACTGGAACACATTGCCGGTCAAGTCGCCGCCAAACGCCTCGGAGCAAATGCCGGTGCTCATTTCCACGGTCACGGATGCCGCAGGCAGCACCACGCCGAATATGAACGTCGTCACGGGATGCGACAGCCCCCTAAGCAGACGGGCGAAGAATCCTGGTCTTCTTTCGAAGAATCTTTGTTGTCTTTCTGGGTTTTCCATATTACCTTTTCTCTCTGTTCAAGAAATTCCAGCACTCGGCATATCGCGGATGCTCCAGCAACTTCTCCGCGTACTGGGCCACATACGCGTGGAACTGCTCCGAAAGATGCCTTGCCGTCCCATCGCCCGACAACTCGTCCAACATCGCGCCGTCAGCCGTGGCGTCTCGGTAGTTGAGAATCGCAGCTGTCACGCCGTTGCGATTTCCTTCGCTCCACCAAAGAATAGGAAGAGCATCTTTTACGTCATCGTATGCGCACTTGGCCAACATCAAGGCTGGCAATTCGGAATGGATCATTCGAAAAGTGCTTCGGCATTCACCCTTCACGTTCCACCGTTCCGCCAGCAAGAGAAGTGACCCTCGAACGCCTTCGTTCAAATGTGCGGCTGAGGAAATGCCCTGACCGACACCTTCGTCAATCGCGTCCAAGGCATTGAGGGTTGGGCGACCAACTTCATCTCTAATCACACGCCAACATTTACCAATAACAGACACATGGCTCTTGTCGTTCGCCTCTTGGTTGAATACAATTTTCCTCGTATTTTCCATTAATTCTGTTGCCCATTCGAAGTCGCCCATTTCCCGCCTTTCCTCTCCACGCATAGCATCCAATATTCTATTTATTAACGTGGCTTGGCAGCAGAATTGAGCTCCCATCTTACGGGCCGTCTGCCCCAACTCTGATCGGACCATTTTCCCGCACAGAGTGTCGATGTACCGCCTCGTCATATCATCCCATAGTACGCAGGCGCTTTTACAATTGCGTATAAATGACGCTCCCGAAAATCCTGATAGTATCTGATCAGAAACAGAATCAAGGTAGGCCACGTGAGCCTGAATCGCAAGTTCCAAAAGCGCAATGTCATATTCGTTTAGAGGTGGCACAGCGGTGCTTTCGGTTCCGGAGCCTTTCAATTTCACAGAAAGATGTTTTTCGTAGACCTTCTCCATAAACAGACACAGGTCACCGATTGTGCAGTTTTGTCCAGTGGTTCCCAATCGGTATTTTCCATCAGAGGATGGAAGTATCCAGAAATCCGACGAGCCGAAAGCCGCCACTTTGGACAGAGTTTTAACTGCATCCCGCGTCTGCATTTGCAGTGCATCGACCTTCATCTGCATTTCCCTCAGGTCGACCTCCGAATCAAGGACAAAATCTCCCGAAATCCGCGTGTCTTCAACCCTCTCGATAAGCTGTTTGGCCCGTTGCCGGAGTTCCTCTGTCGCGCCAAAGGCCTCCAGACAAGGGATACCGTCCCTGAGCAAAATCTTGTCCCGTGTGATCTGTGGGTGTATGGCGCTAAGCTTTTTGACTATCGCAAGCCTTTGCGCAAAATCGTCGCACAGGTAGTCGTCGCGTTCGATTCCTAGAAAACTGCTTGAAACCAGTTTTTCGTATTCGGAAGTTGCGCTTGCATAGTCTGAGCGCCCAAGCGCAACTATTATTTTCTGCGACACTTCTTTGTTGGATGCATCGTAGTGCTTCCGCACGGACGCTTTAATCATGTAGAAAAGGAAGACGAGGCTACCCAGCACGAGAAATACGCCGAATACAACAAGTATCTTTTTCCTTCTCTCCCTCCACAACCTCTCCTCTTCTTGTGCCTTTTTCTTCTCCCTCTCCTTCTTCAACCTCTCCGCTTTTGCCTCCTGCGCCTTCCTCCTTCTCTCCGCTTCTTCCGCCCTCTGCCTCCGCAATCGCTCCTCTTCTTCCGCCTTTTTCTTCTCCAGATACCCTTCACGCTTGTTCTTACAGGTTTTAATTCGTTGATTATAACTGCCAATCGCATCGTTCAGGCGACTAACTTCAGGACAAACGTCGTCAAGAGAAACGGTCCCTTCGGTACCCCACTCGTTTTTGATATCCTGTAATTTGTGCTGTAACGCTTCAAGTAATTTCTCCGCTTCTTTTAACGAAGTCTCATACGAAGGTTGCTCAATGCGTTTTTCCAACTGAAGAATACTTGCATCAACGGCTGCCTTTGCATTTTCCAGGTCCTTGATGGCGTTGTCGAGGTTGTCTCTATACTGCTCCAGATTTAAGTCGATCCATTCCGCGAATGTCGCGGCGTCGCTGCCCAATGCGAGATCGCCAACCCCGAAACCATATACGAACTCCTGATTTCCCTCCTTGTCTGGATAGATCTTCAGCAATTCTGTCCGTACAGTTTTCTGGATTTCCTCGGAAGACAGCCTATCGCCACGTTTCTCGCGGAGCACTGCCTGACGTAAAACTTTGTCCCACAACATGTCGCGCGTCAGATTCAGTCGGTCGCGGTCGCCCGCCACCTTGACATCCGGGTCGTTTTTGGTACACCGAGCATACCTCGCCGCATCACCCGGCTGCAGCTGACTATCACCGTCTGGATTCGCCAAGTTTGCGCCATCCTCGAGGTAACGCCTACATGCGTGCGCAAACTCAACCGAGGCGGCATCGCATTTTTTCGCCTGCCCCAGCCGATGCATGACAGCCTGACACGGATATTTGAGATACTCCGTGCGTTCCCGCAGGCACCTCAGGTATGCATCCTTAATCGCGACAAGATCGGGATTGTCCGTCGCCACCATGCCGGAGACGACAAGCAGGAAGCCGAAAATCCCGGATGACTGGATGTCGCCGGGGCTTGATATATCCGGAGGGTCCTTGCCGCCGCCAACTTCGTTTACAGCCGACACTGCCATTATCGGGATATTATGTTCCCGGATGAGGTTGCAAAGTTCCGCAGCGGCGCCGCCGCACAATTCGCCAAGGAACATGGCCGGGCCGCCAGCACGTTCGATCGATCCCGCCTGCAGATGGGACTGCGTAAGCAGAATTATGGACTTCTCGCGGAGTTTCTGGTTCTGCCTGAGCGAAATGTACATGTTCGACACCACGCTCTCGAACTGGCGCCGTTTTACTTTCGCAATTTTCTTTTCGTCGCCACTCGATTCCCCGGCCAGCCGCTCGTCCGGAAGCGCTACGTTCACCATGAAACAGACGACCTTCGCCTTCTCGATCGCCTTTTTCAGCGTATCAACCGCACTCTGGCTGCGAGATGCTCCCGTCCCGGGCGGCACGAAAAAATCGTCAGGCGCATTATTGGAACCGGCGGCGTCACGTCCGCCCGCGTCACCTACTTTGAACGCCTTCTTGAAATCCTCACCTGCGATGTCCATGGAAGAAAGGGTGAAGATTCGGCGCCATCCCGTCTGCACCTCCCACTTAAGCGGCACGAATGTCCCTTGGTCCGTGGATTCAGGCCACTTTCCCTCTCTCAATCTGTTGAATGCGGATTCTACGACACTGCGCGTATTTGCGTCGCAAGTGCTCATCCTGAATCCAAGTGGAGATACGTCCTTTCCGACAACTTGGTTCGTGAACTTCTTGCCCAGCACGGTGAGGAAAACCGTCTTGCCGCAGGCGGGCATCCCCACCACAACAACGTCGGGGCTGGAACCTACGTCTTTCATTTCAGAAACTCCAGAAAACCTCTTGCCTTTCAGTCTACCTTTACGGGACTCCTCACATGCCCGTGAGGGCCGCATCGTCGCATATCAGCTCATACACTGCGGCCTCAATGGACGACGAGAACCCCTCGCGCGCCTTGACGGCCCACAGGTCTCTTTCGTTTTTCGTGCAAAGTGGATCGCAGCGCCTCTTTCTGCACATCTTGCGCATCCGCTCACGCGCAATCGCGTAAATCCTATCCGCAGCCTCGTGCTGCGTCATCACGCGCACACTTGACAGATCTATGCCCTCGCCGTCGGCTTTCCGAAGACGGTCTTCCACGAACTCCAAGACTTTCTTCTCGCGCACAGTGAGCGGCACATCTGCGGCGGATGCACGGGATGGCGACCGTGAATTTCCGGCAGAAGGCGCAGCGCCGACCGTTTTGCCGTCGTGGAAATTCTTCAGCTCGTAAAACGCCCTGATCAAGGTTGCCCCCTCGTTCAGGCCGCCGGGGAGCTCCCTCTCAGGATAGCTGAAAAAGCGCATGAGATTCCGTAACAGTCCGGCGTACTTGAAATCTCCTGAATCCGTATCTTCCACCACGTCCTCTGCGAACTGCCGAACATCCTTCGGGATAAGGTTCTCATCCCGCATCTTGAAGAGCCAGGTGGAGACCTTCCTGTCCATCGCCTTCTTTTGCTCCAGCAGCGACTTCCTCTCGCTTGAGACGCTCAAGGGGTACATCACGTCGTGGAAATCCTGGATCGGCGGCTGGTTGGGAACGTATTGTCCCAGAAAGGCCCCGAGTTTTCCCACGCGAACATAGCAGTCCGAATCCCCTCCTACCGTCTGAAACTCGGGACGTCCCCCGCTTAGCCCCTCAATGAGACATTTCGTGAAAAGGCCACCGGAGGCATCCTCCTTCGCCTTGCCGCTCTT
>CADCOC010000057.1:0-674 GCA_902802945.1 uncultured bacterium
ATCCCGCCAACCGTTCGGAGCTCTTCTACGCGCTCCCGGAGCGGACGGCGGTGGCGGCGTACGTCCGGGGCCTTGCCTCGGAGGACCGGGCACTGCTGCGCCATCCCGTGTTCCGGCATGCCGCCCGGACGTTCGGCGCGGACCCGGACGAGATCCTGGAGGACAACTCCGGGCTCTATTGGACGCTCTACTGGCTGACGGGGGAGAACTCCGTCGTCGGCGTCGTCCCGGAGGAAGGCGAGTGCGCCGGGCTCGGCGGCTATCTCGCCGGCGCGAGCTACGTCGGCTGGAAGGCGCGCGCGCTGGAGCTGCTCTGGCGCATCAAGTGGGTTCCTGGGCTCGGGCGGCTCCTCACGACGGAGAAGGGGACGCGCTACATGGAGTTTCCGCACGCCCATGAGCTCTACGACAACGGGATCGTCCTTGGGCTCGACATCGTCGACGGCGTGCTCGTGGCGGTGCTGGCGCAGGACCCCGACCGCGTCCTCGAGCTCTCCGAACGGCTTTCCGGCGGCGCGAAGGCGTGGCCGCATCTGGCGCCCTGCCTCGAGGCGGGGCCGACGGGCGGCGATCCGGAACGTTCCGCGGAGCCCTGGCGCGAGGTGGCGAAGCGCCACCGCGTCTGGATCCGCCCCGACGCGCTCGGCCCCTATGCCATGGACCTGCGCCCCTGC
>CADCOC010000057.1:739-26397 GCA_902802945.1 uncultured bacterium
GAATCCCGGCGGACGCCCCGTTCCTCTTCGTCGCCGGAACGCTTCCGGAGGGGATCGCCGCCGAACTCGGGGACTGGGCCCCGCCCGCCGGCGGCGGATTCGCCGCGGCGTGGATGGCGGACCGGCCGTACGCGACCCGGCTTTCCATCCTTGAGGTGCCGTCGCTGGCGTTCTCCCTTCCGGCCGACCCCGCCGCCGGCCCCATCGACGCCTGGTGGCCCGCGTGGTTCGCCCGGCTCAAGGCGGAGGCCGACCTCGGGCTGCGCGACCGCGCGCCGGACCCCGCCACGCGGCTCGTGCGGTCCAAGGCGCTGGAGCTGCTCGGGAAGACGCCGGACGCGGACTGCGCCTTCGCAACCCAGGTCCCCGCCACGGGGCGGCTCGACCTCGGCCTAGGCTGGGGAGCCTACCGGACGCTCGCGGCGGCGCGGCCGGCGGACGGCGCGGAGACGCTGGGCGGCGTCGTCGAGGCGGCGCGGCGGGACCATCCCGACGCCTTCCTCGTCGCGCGCGCCGATTTCGCCCGCCTTTCCGGCGCGGGGCGCAACCTCGTCGCCCTCGCGCGGCTCGCGGGGCGGACGGGCATCCGGCTCGATCCGGCCCTCGACGAGACCCTGCGCCAGGTCGCCCTCGGCTTCGAGGCCGCGCGCGGGCTGGGGTTCGTCGAGGCCGTGGCCGGCGCGGCGGATCCCGCGCGCCGCGCGGGCCTCGCCGTTCGAATCCGCGCCTCCGGCGTCCCCTCCTTGCCTACGCCCCCCTCGAACGAATCCGTTCGATGATCGCCATCGTCGAGAGGACGAGGGTACTCGGCCTTTTTCCTTGAGAGCCGGACTGCGATTTGCTAGAATCCGCATCGGCTCGGGCCACCACCGGGCCGCTCCCCTGACATGACCGAAAAAATCTACGTTGCCTCCGATCTCGGCGCCGGCAGCGGCCGCGTGATCGCGGGCCGCTTCGACGGCTCCCGCCTCCGCTTCGAGGAGACGAACCGCTTCGAGAACAACCAGACGCCCCTGCCCGGCGGCCTGCACTGGGACATGATCGCCCTCTACCGCAACATCCTGGAGGGGATCCGCCGCGCCAAGGCGCTCGGAGCCGAGCCGGCTTCGATCGGCGTCGACACCTGGGGCGTGGACTATGCGCTTGTCGACGCCGCCGGACGCCTGACCGGCCTCCCGCACTCCTACCGCGACCCGCGCCTCGACGGCGTGATGGAGGAGACGTGCTCCCGTCTCGGCCGCCGCCGCATCTACGACGCGGTGGCGCGCTTCCGCGCGAACTATCTTTTCCTCGTGCCCGCGCTTGCGGACATCCTCGCCAACAAGATCGCCCAGCACGGTCCATCGGCGGAGATCGTGCTCGGCACTCCAATCGACTGGATCCTCGTGGGAGGCGCGCCGCTCGCGCGCCGCACATACGAAAGGTTGCTGTCGCTCGGCATCCGCCCGCTTGGCGGCTACGGCCTCACGGAGACCACTTCGCTCTACTCCCTTGCTCCCGTGGACGATCCCCGACCCGGCAGCGCGGGCAAGTGCTGCGACGGTGCCTTCGGCATGGAGGCGAAGGTCTCGCCGGACGGCGAACTCCTCCTGCGCGGCCCCGCCGTGCTAAAGGGCTACTACAAGGAGCCCAAGCGAACGGCGGATGTGCTAGATTCGGATGGATGGTTCCGCACGGGCGACATCGGCCGCATTGACGAGGACGGATACGTCTGGATCACTGGCCGCGCCTCTCGCACGATCGTACTCTCCTCCGGCAAGAAGGTGGCGCCGGAGGAACTCGAGGAAAAGATCCTCTCTATTCCCGGCATACACGAAGCCGTAGTGTACGGAGACGGCGCCATACGCGAAATCGTGGCGGAAGTATATGCCGTCGTATCTGAAGATACCGTGAAGAGGCAGATCGACTCCTTGAACCGACAGCTTCCCGTACACAAGCGCATCAAACGAGTCGTCACGCGCAAAGAGCCTTTTCCGCGCACGGCGTCCGGCAAGATCCAAGTGCAAAACACAATGCCCAAACAGCAGGGCGGCGCCGTTCTTCCGCCGCTGCCCACGCTGCCCGCACCAAAGCCCGCGACATTGCCGTCGTTCAACGCGTCACTGCGCACATGGCTCTTCTGGTCCGTGCTGTTCGTATCCGCGGCGGTGTTGCTTTTCAACCTCGCGAGCCTCGTGATCCCGTCCCTCAAGAGCAACCTCCCGACGCCGATCAACGAGCTTGTCGACGGAACGGAGATACTGCTTTCCGTATTTGCGCTTCTTGTGGTATGCCTGGCCTTCAAGGGCCGCAACCTCATGATGGTCTACAAAAGGAGAAAAAAGAAATGACAAACGAAGTAGTCGAAACAGCGGCAAACGCGACAAACGCTGTCACGTGCGCAGCGCAGACGGCAGGTGCAAAGCTTGTCGATACCATGAGCCGGCAGGCGGCGGAGGGCCAGGCGGCCCTAAAGCAGGCGACGACATGGCTGACCGAGAATGGTCTTGACCTGGCGGTAAACGTACTGGCGGCCGTGCTGATCCTGCTTGTAGGCGGACTCGTCGTGAAGGGCATCGTCGCGGCGGTGCGGAAATCCCTCTCGAAGGCAAAGCGCGTGGACGAGCTTCTGCGCACGTTCATCTGCAGCGTCGTCTCGAAGACGTGCTGGGCGATCCTGTTCGTCGTCGCGCTGGGACGCCTCGGAGTGGACGTGGGACCGCTCGTGGCGAGCCTCGGCGTGACCGGCGTCGTGCTGGGCTTCGCGTTCAAGGAATCGCTCGGCAGCCTCGCAAGCGGACTGATGATCGCCCTCAACCATCCGTTCAAGGTCGGCGACTACATCATCGCCGGCGGCGTGGAGGGTTCCGTAACCGAACTCAACATGATGGCGACGGTGCTTGCGACGGCGGACAACAAGAAGATAACGGTGCCGAACGCGTCCGTCTGGGGCAGCGCAATCACGAACTTCAGCGCCCTCGGCAAGCGCCGCGTGGACACCGTCGTGGCCGTCGCATACGGCACCGACCTCACGAAGGCCGTTTCCGTGGCGCGTGCGGCGCTCGCGAAGGTTCCCGGCGTACTGCCCGACCCCGTGCCGGCCGTGGCCGTCGGATCGCTCGGCGAATCCGCCGTTACGATCAACGTGCGTCCGTGGGCTGCGTGCGCGGACTACTGGGCCGTGTTCTCCGGCGCCCAGCAGGCGGTCAAGGAGGCGTTCGAGCGCGAGGGCATCTCGATTCCGTTCCCGCAGCTCAGCGTACACATGGCCAATTCGTAAGAAGGTTTATTGGCCGTCAAGGACGGCTTTCATGCTCCGGCTGAAAACAGACGGGGCGAAGCGTGCGGCTTGAGCACGGCAGAGTTCGGGAGCCCATGTGCGGTTCTCGAACTCTTCTATGGCGGCACAGAGCGAATCAACCGTCTGCTCCGCGAAGAAAAACCCCGTCTCGCCGGATACGACCGTCTCGCGCGCCCCGCCCACGCCGTATGCGATTACGGGCGTTCCGGCGGCCTGTGCCTCGACGGGCACGATTCCGAAATCCTCCATGCCCGGGAAAAGCAGCGCCCGCGCGCCAGCGTATGCCGCTCGCATGTCCTCGCGCGTGAATTCTCCGCCGCCCGCCACTACGAGGCGTCTGCCTAGCCGCGCGCAGGCCGCCCGTGCGAGGTCAAGCCGCTTGTACTTCACGGGCGCGCCTGCGAACAGGTAGTAGTCGCCGGGAGTCCGTTCGCATTCGCCGAAGAACTCCACGTCCACGGGAGGATAGACGACAGTCGAATCACGACCGTAGATGCGCTTTATCCGATCCGCGACGAACGCGCTGTTGGCGACAAACACATCGACCGATTCTGCGCTCTTTAAATCCTCGCGCCGTAGATACGGCGTGAAGAGACGCATTGCGAGCTTGCCGAGCGGACCTGCGTCGCGGTAGTACTCGTCGTGCAAATCCCAAAGATAGCGCATGGGCGTGTGGCAGTAGCAGACATGTCGCGCGCCCTTCGGCTTGCGTATGCCCTTGATTGGGCCCGACTCGCTGGACACGATGAGATCGTATCCGTCCAGCGCGATCCTGCGCGTCGCAAGTGGCATGAACGGCAGGTACGCCTGCGGTTTCCGTCGGCCAAGCGGCAGACGGGCGATGAACGTCTCCCGGACGCGATGCCCTTCCCACACGCCGTTCTCGCCCGGCGTGCGCATTTTACGACCGAACGCATGCGTGTAGATGTCGGCGTCAGGCAGCAGATGCCCCAGCGCGGACAGTACCTGTTCACCTCCGCGACGGTTGGTCAACCAGTAATGCAGCAATGCCGTTTTCACAACAGACAACTACTCCACCCAAACTGCCCATGAGACGGCAGGGGTCTTCAGCGTCGCAATGCCGTAGCCCACGCCGTCAACAACAAGACCAGTCACCTTCACCGAATGTTTCTTGAGTGTTTTTCTGCCACCTACGGTCTGGATTTCGTAGACCTTGAACGTACCCTTGAACGTACCCTTTGAAGGCACATACGAAAGCTTGAGCCCGGACAGGTTCGCACCCGACTTAGTGTTCACGACAAGCTGCTTCTCCGTACTGCCCTTCGGCTTCGTGAACTTGACAGACGCAGCTTTGGGGAACGCCCACTTCCCGCGCGAGACGAATGCTGACACCTCGTATGGAAGAAGGTCTTCCTGTACCTCGCCGGAGAACATGGAGAGGTCGTCAATCTCCATGGACACTGTCGCCGCAGCTCCGTCCCAGGAACCGCCGACAGCAGCCGATTCAATCGCATAACCGTTCAAATCCCCGTAGAAAGCCCCATCCTCCACTTCAATGTTCGCGGTTCCCAGGTTCTTCACCAACACCGAAGCTGCAACAGCTCCATTCGAAGACATGCTGACCGTTTTGGGGGCGATTGATTTCTTGGTCCCGTCGAGCATCGTCACCGTGCCAGAAATCTTCGCCTTTCCCGTCTTGGCGTTCGGCTTGCCGACTTTCAGGAGCAAGGAACCGGCGACATTTCCCGCCGCATCATGCAGCACGCCACCAAGAGCCCGTGCCTTCACAGCCTTGTAGGATACATCCTCCCCCGTGTCGTTCGTGCGCCATTGCGCGGTCAGGTCAAAATCGCCACAGCCGCTGTAGACATCAATTGTGTCCCCCGGCTGCAGCGGATCCGAATGGTAACTGCATGCGTTGTCGACGCGCCACCCCGTGAACACGTAACCCGAACGCCTGAACGCGCACTGCGGCAGTGTGTAACGATAGTCCGTCGCCTCGCAGGTATTCACGCTCCTCATGACCGAAGGCATCGTCCCAGACCCGCCACCCGAATGAAAAGATATCCTGACGTTCGTTGTTTCGCAGGTGAAAGCGCCGTACTTGACGTAAACACCGTATAGTGGAACTGGCGCCCCGTAGAGCGCATAACCACCGTACAGTCCAGTTTCCGCCGACACGGATTGTGGCGCCATCGTGGCCACAACGGCAAAGGCGGCCAGGCCACAGGCAGCCACGCGCATCGCGTGGTATTTTCGGTAGATCCGCTTATGGTTGAAGTCCGGATCCTTGGCGACTTCATCGTCAATCTTGGCAAGCGTCGCGTCGTCGCCGCAGATATGGCAGCAAGTCCCGTAGAGGAGTTTCGCCTCCTGGTTGCCTGGTTCCGTGGAGATGAGTTCCTTCAGCGCTTCCGCAGCCGCAGCCACGTCACCGTCCTTCATCATTTTCTTGATCTGTTCTAGTTCCATTTCCATTTTCCTATAGGACCATTTCCTTGATAATCTGTTCCGTCTCCATCTGCCGAACGCAGAAGGCATTCTCCGTCAGCGTTCCCGTCGTGCTGAGCGCAGCAGCGCTGCATCCGGCCCTGCATTCTGCCGCCTTGGGGCATTTGGCGCATCTGCCGGTCAGGCTCGTGGACTTTTTGCGGAACCTGGCGAACGCATCCGGGTCGCGCCAGATTTCCACGAGCGAACGCCTGCGCACGTTGTCCTCGACGAACTCGCTGCCGAGGGACAGGCATGACAGCACGTCGCCGTTCGCCCGTATCCCCACGGAATAACGTCCGGCCGGGCAACCGTCCCATGGCGAGACACAAGCTCCCTTGAACTCGCGGGAGAGTGGGAAATACCCGAAATCGTCCATAATGCCGATCGTCAAGCGGCCCTTCCGCTCAGCTCTCAGCCGGGCGATCTTCCTCGCATAGTCCCGCCATTGCCCCACCGAAAGGAGAAGCGAATCGTCAAAGCGCTCTCCGGCGCGATGGACCACCTGCACTTGCCAGACAATGGGCGTGTCGGTGAACATGTCAGCAAAAAGCATGACGTCGCCGATGTTCTTTGACGAGAACGTGGTGATCGCCGAAACCTGCCGGAATCCGTCCGACACGAGCTCGTCCAGCAGACGTCGGCATTTCGCGAATCCATCGACGCCCCGTGTGGCCTTGTAGCTTTCGGGCGTGGCGCCGTCAAGGCTGACGGCCACGACCTGAGGCGACGCCTTTTTCAGCTTCGCGCGTTCCTCCGGCGTGACGACGAGCCCATTTGTGATGACGCTCAGCTCCATCCCCTTTTCCCGGATTGCCATGGCGATGTCAAACCAGTCGGGGCGCAGCAGAACCTCCCCGCCAAGCAACGCCACCGTGTGGCAGCCAAGCGCGGCAAGGTCGGATACAACAGTCCTTATCTCCCGAAGGGACATCTCGTCCGGACGGGCATTGCCGGATGCCGACGCGCAATGCGGACAGCGGAGGTTGCATCGGTTGGTAACCTCCATGACGGCATAGTTCAACTTGCCGACAAAACCGTTCGCATCTTTGCTGTCTTGATCTGCCTTGTTCATCCAGCGGTTTATTCTACCACACCTCACATGCGCGCGCAAGCGCGAACGAGGGTATTCACGGTAGCCACGTCTTTCACGAGATACCCTCGAACAATTTTCGTGCAACGTTTTCCCATGTATTGCGAGCAAGGACCCGTTCCACGGCCCCTCGTTCTGCCGGTTTAACAGCACTCGGATCAAGAACGCCATCGTACCTCGCCGGATTGTCAATCCAAGACACCGCATCTCCGTACACTTCGGGCATGGAGGCGTTCCGTGCAACTAGGGCGGGACGGCCGACAGACAAGGCCTCCAGTGGGGGGATGCCGAATCCCTCGTCAAGGGACGGACAGACAAGTACACGGCAATGTTCCATGAGTGCCTTCATCTCGCCATCGGAGAGATATCCGGTGAAAATCAAGTTGGGCAGCTCGCATGATTTTGCCTTGACCGTCCTAAACGGGGCTCCTGTCACAACCCAACGCGTCTCGGGCAAAGCTGCGGCACAGGACAGAACCCACGTCATGTTCTTGTACGGACATCGATTGCCGAGCACAAAGCAATACCCACCCTTCTCCACTCCGGGGAACCTGTGAAACACGTCTTCGTTGGACTTGATGCGCCGCATGTGCTCCCAGCCGTTCCCCAGAACGGAGATTCGGCTCTGCGGAATCCCCAGCACGGCGGAAATCTGCCCCGCAGAATATTTGGAAACGGTAAAGACGGCCATCGCCCGCCGTGCGATTGCGCGATAATGCATACGATGCCACACCACCGACAGCCATCCGGTGAAAGACGCGGAGAACTCTCTGGCGTGCGTAACGTAGAACACGTCGTGGAGGCAGGCGTAGTCCGCATGCCAGAAGGGAACGGTGTTCGTAAGGCTCAGCACCTTTGCTCTATGACGCCGCGCATATCTGGCCAGATCTATCTGCTCCCAAAGGGCACCTCGAAGCCGTCCAAACCTGACAACGTCAATGTTACTGAATTCCGGCAGCTGCGACAAGTCGGCCTTCCGAGGAACAAGAAGCCGCAAGCGCCCGCCCGTGGTCATGCCGTCAAGGGCCCTCAGCGTCTCCAACGCAAAACGCTCCAGTCCAGATCCACGCCTTCCAACAAAAACTCCGTTGATGACGATACAGGCAGGGGAATCGGGAAGCCCTTCCCGCCAACCAGAACGTCCGCGCAACCAGTCAACGATTCCCGGCACGACACACCAGGCGGCAGGACGCCAAAACGAGGCCAATATGCGCAAGATACGTGTTGCAACGACATACGCAAACGCCAGCTTCGGAAAGCTGAAGCGAGAGAGCAGCATCAACCTGTTACGGGTTCCGTAGTATGCGGTCAGCTTCGAGTTTCCTCCGACAGTCGCGCTGACCTTATGGCGTATGACAGACTCCGGGACATAGCGGATGCGGACGCCGGCCACGCGAAGCCGCATACAGTAGTCCGCGTCTTCGTAGTAAAGAAAATAATCTTCGGAAAAGAGCCCTGCCGTCTCAAACACTTTCCTCGGTATAAGCAGGCAGCAGCCACTCGCGAAAGAGACCTCCCTGCCGATTTCCGCACGGACGGAATCCGTCTCGTGGTAGAAGCCACCTCGACGGAAATCCACGCTTCCGCCGCCATACCAAATGCGTCCATTCGCATCCAGTATCTTCGGCGTCGCAACAGTTCCGCCGTCTTCCGCCGCCTTGACAAGCGGGCTGAGGAAATCGGCTTCCGCCTCCGCATCATTGTTGAACAAAAGAATAAAGTCGGCACCCTGTTCCAAGGCATGGCGAATCCCCATATTGCAACCGCCACCAAAACCTAGGTTCCGTCCGGCTGGAATGATGTCACAACCTGGGCACGATTCGCGCAAACTTCTTAGTTCAGATTCTTCCGACCCATTATCGACAATCACGAACCTGAGCGAAGATGCTTTGCGGCATCTGCCGAGAGATGCCACGGCCTCGGCCGTGAGATCTGCGGCACGGTAATTCACAATGACCACAAACACTGACGGCATCAGTTGCTCTCCGACAGTTTGGCGACTTTGAATCCTCCGCCCACTCCCCACAGGAACAACATGCGCTCCAAAGCGTGTGCGGGGGAACCGTCGATACCAACAGGTTCCTCTGGGAAATCCTCGAACGAAAGCGGCATTTCAAGAAAACGCCTCAAAAAGTCGCTACGCGCCCAGAACATGCTGCCCTGAGGGAAGGCAATCGGCGTGAAGTCCCGGCGAAGATCGGCGTCAAGGCCCCCGCGCTTCGCCAAGGCCTCGGCATAAGACAGGTTCCTGAGCCAGCCGGTCGGGTCCTCCGTCATCTTGCGAAAATCAGCCGGCGCAACCATTCCATAACCGTTCTCCATCAGACGAAACACCCCGCGAATACGATCCTTGCCGCCGAGAAGGCAGGAAATGACATGCTGCAACCAGTCGCGGCGCTCCAGCACATGCGGGCTTTTCTTCGTGTGAAAGTGCGCGACATAGTCGTATTGAGCGAGTCTCTTGCCAAATAAGCACACCAGCGGCGCGATGTCTCGGCCGCGGTTCGGACAGTGTTCAACTACGACGCGACGGGCGCCGACATCCGGCACCAAGACCTCGACACCCTCCGGCGCCGAGACATAAAGGTCGAACGTAAATGGGATCCGCGACAACCCCGCAGCGATTCGCGGCAGAAGTTCGGGAAAGAAAGCATGGACATGGACCGCCACGCGGGGATTCACCGACACAAGCGCCCCAGACGGAAGCTCGTCAACCGTCTCAAGCCCGAGTCTCGCCTCAACGGCACGGGAATCCTCCGCGAACCTTGCGGCCAAAGCGGCGCGCTCTTCCCCGGATATCTGCGGCGGAGACTTCATGCGCCAGCCTTCACACGGCAGAATTCCGACCTCCGGATGGTACATGAGCCAGAGCGCCCGGGTTTCCAAATCAGAGGCAGCTACCAACCGCTTGTGGTCTGCCACGAAACGAGCAAGGGCATGATAAATAAGACGCTGGACAACATTGCCTCGGCCGGCAAGGACGGGCTCTTTGATGCGCCTCCAGACAGAACGGAGCGCATCGCCGACCAGCGCAAACTTCATCTCCCAGTACCTAAACGCTGTCCCGAATACCTCTTTTCGTGGATGGGCTTCCACCACCATTCATTATCGAGATACCACTGGACTGTCCTGCGGATGCCCGAGTCGAAGTTCTCCCGTGGCTTCCAGCCGAGTTCGCCCATGAGTTTGGACGGGTCTATCGCGTAGCGGAGATCGTGTCCAGGACGGTCTGCGACGTACGTGATGAGGGTTTCGTATTTCGAACCGTCCGCGCGCGGACGCAGCTCGTCGAGGATCGAGCATACGGTCTTCACCACTTCGAGATTGGTCCGCTCGTTGTGCCCGCCCACGTTGTACGTCTCGCCCGGAACTCCCTTCTCGTTCACCAGCAGCAGGGCGCGCGCGTGGTCCTCCACGTAGAGCCAGTCGCGGACGTTCGCCCCCTTGCCATACACGGGAAGAGGCTTGCCGTCAAGACAGTTGAGGATGATGAGCGGAATCAGTTTCTCCGGGAAGTGGTATGGACCGTAGTTATTGGAACAGTTAGTGATGAGCGTGGGAAGGCCGTAGGTGTCGCGCCAGGCGCGAACGAGATGGTCGCTCGCCGCCTTTGACGCGGAGTAGGGAGAGTGCGGCGAATATGGCGTCTTCTCCGTGAAGAACCCCGTTTCGCCCAGTGTTCCGTAAACTTCATCCGTGCTGATGTGCTGGAAGCGGAACGCGGACTTCTCCGCGTCACCTAGCGTCCGCCAGTAGCCGAGCGCGGCCTGCAGAAGCGTGGCAGTACCAGTCACGTTCGTGCGGATGAACTCGCCGGGGCCGTCGATCGAACGGTCCACATGCGACTCCGCCGCGAGGTGGAAGATCGTGTCGGGCTTGAATTCCGCGAAGGCCCTGTCCATCGCCGCCGCGTCGCAGATGTCCGCCTTGAGGAAGGCGAGCCGTGGATTGGACGAGGTGAGCGTCTTCGGATCAAGCCCGACCTCCTGCAACGACTCCGGAACGCCTGCGTACGTCAGTTTGTCGACGACGAGTACGGTTGCGTCCGTCTCCTTGAGGAGAAGCCGGGCGAGGGCCGACCCGATGAAACCGGCGGCACCCGTGACGATGCAACGTTTTGAATAAGACATGTGGACTTCCTCCTTCACTTGTTGAATTCACGAGAAGAAACCTCGGCCAAGACCATGGCGTTCACTCTCATCTCTCTTCCCAGGGCTCGATTGCGTCGAGCGTCGGGTGTTTCTTGTCTTTTTCCGAAAGCGTCAGCGGAACTCCGATCTCCGGCCACGTGATGCCCAACGCGGGATCGTCGAACCGCAGACCCCTGTCGGCGGACGGGCAGTACAGGTTGTCGCACTTGTAGCTGAAGAGCGTGTTGTCCTCAAGGACGATGAAACCATGGGCGAACCCCCGCGGGATGTAGAACTGGCGCTTGTTCTCGCCCGTGAGCGTCACGGCCACGTGCCGCCCGAACGTAGGCGATCCTTTGCGGATGTCCACCGCCACGTCCCACACCGCGCCACAGATCACATGCACGAGCTTCGCCTGGGTGTGCGGCGCGGCCTGCCAGTGCAGCCCGCGCACAACGCCCTTCGACGAAAAGCTTTCGTTGTCCTGCACGAAATCCGCGTCGATGCCCGCCGCCTTGTAGCGCTCGGCATTGTACTGTTCGACAAACCACCCGCGCGGATCGCCGAACACCTGCGGCTCGACGATCCTGACGCCCTCTATTTCCGTTTCGATTATTTCCATGGCAATATTATTCTTTTGAAGTTATTCACAAAGTCATACTCTGTTCGCAATGTTACAAAGTAGGGGACAGGCGGAATAACTCACCGTCCTCAGTGACAACCACAATGGCCTCTTCATTGGAAGAAATCACATTGCATTCTGCCGAGACGGCACCTTCGGCTGTCTCGGCGTAGAGGAACGCCGTCGCGCCGCCTGCATCCACCAGCAACATGAACGTCCCGCCGTCAAGCGTACCCGCGTACAGCCGCTCGCCCTGCTTGCGCACGCAGACTTGCACAACTACCGGCGCGGACTGCACATTCGAGTATGCCGGCCTTCTAGGCGTCGATACATTTGCGCTGCTCTTGACTGTCCAAAGCGCCCAGATCGTAGGCGTACCGCCAGTGGACCACTTCATCGAGGAGGTGCCCGTGCCGTCCGCGTTGTAGCACTGGCCCGTGCGGCTACCCGCAGACACCCAGTACCCGCCGAAGGTATATCCCGACTTCGTCGGCATCGTCCTCTTCGGGAACGGCTGGTTGTAGATCACGGTTACGTAGTCATCGCCGCCCGTGCCGCCGTTCTTGCCGAGCTTCACGCGCACCGTCCACTTCGCCCAAAGCGTCGCGTCGGATGTCCTGTCCCAGGCGCGGACGCTCTTCATGCTCGAGTCGTAGTACTGCTTGCCAAGCGGATTGCCCTTCGCATCGCAGGCGAGGGTGTCCCAGTAGCCGCCGAACGTCCAGCCCGTGCGTTTTGGAGCCGTACGCGGCGTCGGCATCGCCTTCCCCGTAGTTGCCGTCACGTAGTTGTCGCCGCCCGTGCCGCCGTTCTTGCCGAACGTCACCCTGCACGCAACGGGCTTAACCCACTTCGCCCAGAGCGTGACGCTGCCAGACTTGTCCCAGGAGTGCGCGCTCGTGCCGTCCGCGTTGTAGTACTTGACCCCGCCCGCACCTGTGGTGGTCCAGTAGCCGTCGAAGATGTAGCCCGACTTCGTGGGCATCGTGCGCTTCGGCATCGGCTGGCCCCTCGTACAGGTCACGTAGTCGTCGCCGCCCGTGCCGCCGTTCTTGCCGAACGTCACCTTGTTCGTCCATTTCGCCCAAAGAGTCGCGGTGCTGTTCTTGTCCCAGGCACGGACGCTCTTCATGGATGCGTCGTAGTACTGCTTGCCCTTCGGAGTGCCCTTCTCGTCCAGGGCGAGCGTATCCCAGTAGCCCGCGAACGTCCAGCCGGAGAGTTTCGGCGCCGTACGGGGAGTCGGCATCGCCGCGCCGTATGTCGCCGTCACGTAGTCGTCGCCGCCAGAGCCGCCGTTCTTGCCGAACGTCACCTTGAATTTGGGGACCGATCCGCCCTTCTTCCGGCCGGACACTCCAGACGAGAACGCGCTCTCGCCATAGTCATTCACGGCCTTTACCCAGTACCAGTAGGTCCAGCCCGGAGTGGTCGACGCATCCCAATACTGGCATTTCTCAGTCGTGCCGATCAACGTTGCACCCGAAGAGGCATTCGCATCGCTGCGGTAGATAGCGTACGACTTCGCGTTGGAGGACGCATTCCATCTGAGTAAAGTGCCGTAGTCGTATGTCCCCTGCGACGCCTTCAAACCGCTCACGGAATTCGGCGGAGCAAACGGAATCCATTCAAAATCCTTGAATTCGCAGTAATACATGTCATCGGCGTCAAGGTAGCCGTACACATACGTCCACGACAGCTCCGTCGCGCCCGTGGACTCGATCCGGTACGTAATATCCTTGTTGTAGGCATAGTTCGGAGTTTCGACCTCGCCGCCGTTCACCTTGAACAAGAAATCCGTATCCCCGCCTCTTGAGACTACCGAATACCTGAACGTGACCAATCCCGGCCCATTGACGGTAGCTTTGATCGTCGAGGTCACGGAACCGGACGTCAGGCTCTTGTTCTTGAATCCACCGAATTTAACGCCAGACGAGGTCTTAGTGACTGTCCATGGCCGCGAGGCGTCATTCTGCCACGTGACGCCATCCATGCCGATCAAATTGCTGATAGATTGGTACGTGATGGCTAGCGGCATGCCCGAAACGGCGCTCGTGCTGCTTGGCCACACGACCGCCTTGAGCGTGGTGCCGGAAGACGGTATGGAAATCGCGCCGGTGTAGCGGGTTCCCTTCTCGCGCGTCGGCGCCGTGCCGTCAAGCGTGTAGTAGATGGTACCTGTTCCGTTCGGGTTTGAAAGCGTGACAGAGAACGGATATGTCTTGTTGCTCGCGTCCTTCACGGATGGAACTGGCGCAGCCAACGGGGTGCCTTCGCCGAGAACTGACGCGAAACTCGCAATCAGCGACTCCGGCGTATCGTCATAGTAAATCCCGTTCACATGATGCTGGTTGTCGTTGCGGGCGAGCATCGCGCCGAGACGGCTGCCCCCGGCATTGGAGAACACGAACGTCGGGAACCCGACGCCACCCATCTCGTTCTGTAGATCGGTACCAGAGTAAAATTCCCAGAAACGGCTTCCGGTACCCTGTATGTTGCCCCATGAGTCTGCAAGAAGGTATATGCCGTTCGCCGCCGCCCACGTCGTAAATGCGTCACTGGTAATCACCGGTTCAAGCTGCTGGCTCCAACCGCACCATACGAGATCCCAAAAAAGCTCCGCGATCATGCGCCCGGACTTTGCGGCCTGATAAGCGTTCTCGCCCCAAAGCGTCCATTCCCCGGGACGGGCGGCATGCCGCTCAACATACAAGCCAGAGGTAATTCCGCTGGTTCCCTTGCCCGGCTGGACTGCGACAGCCTTCACCAATGTCGATGCGTTGATGAAGAACGGACCTTCATAGAGCATGGCGTTCTTCCCGTTTGGATCAGACCCGTCAAGCGTGTAGTAGATCAGGCAGTCCGCGCTCGGAGGCTGGAGGGTCACCATCTGCTCGCCCGTGAAAGTCGCGGCAGTGTCGGAGTCACCGGACGTCGCCGGCTTAAACACCGGCTTCTGGACATAGTGAATCTGAAAGTCGTCAAACCAATAATCCGACGTTTCATAATTATGATAATAACCCGAACTGGTACTCGCGCCAAGAATGAACTTGACCGTGTGCGTGCCAGCGGGGATGTCAGCAGACTGCGGTTCATCGATCCAGTCATAAGAATAACCGCTAGAATAATAGCTGAACACCTCGCTACTATCGCTCATGACGCGGAGAAAGTAGTCTCCGCCCCACAAGTACCTCCATGAGATCGTAGCCGGTCCGACAATGGTCGTGGAGAAAGTGCAGACATCCCCCTTCTTCACTGTAGCCCCCAGCGCGACGCCGTCAAGCGTCTGTTCCGTCTGGACGCCCAAGGTCGAAGTGCTTGGCACGGACATACTCCACTTGAAATCAGTTAGTCCCATTGCATACCCAATGTCGTCCCTTGAGTAATACGACGCCTCGAACGGCATCGACGCCTTGCCGTTCGTGACCGAAATCGCCTTGATGGTCGTCGTGCGGGTGAGCGTGATCGGGCTCGAGTAGAGCGGCGAGGACAGCGTGGGACTGCTGCCGTCGAGCGTGTAACGTATCGACGTGCCGGACTTGCCGGTCGACAGCGTCACAGGGAGAGAACCGTTGATTAGAGAACCTGACGCCGGAGAGAATTTTACGTCGTAAGACGTGTCGACCTTCTGGGGGCGCCAGTTCACCGCCGCCGCATACGTGTTGGCGAGCGTCCGGGTGTTGTCGTGCGACGAGTCGCCGACCGGAACTCCCGCATAGGTGTAACTGGGCGATGAGAAAAACGGCACCTGAGTCGAGTATTCGCCGCTGGGGTTCTCGCTGTCGTACGCCATGATCGTGCAGCAGGATTCTCCATCGGCGGTAAAGTAGTAGCCGGCGGAGTACGTGTAGAGCTGCGGTCCGGGCTGCGACACCTGGACGTCGCTGTGTCCCGCGCCCATGTTGTGCCCGCATTCATGCGTCATCGTGTGCGAAATCGCCACGGCGCGGATTGCGCAGACGTTGTACGCGCTTTCGGCAAACGACGACGGCGACATATTGCTGTCCAGCGACTGCCCCACGCCGTTCACGCCGTACGCGGACCCAGTGTCGATCAGCGTGGTGACGATGTCCGCGCCGACTGCGTCGCGGGCGGTCTTCACCGCTTTCCACCCGGACCTGTTGTCCCTTATTGCCGCCAACCCGTCATGTACGGTGCTTGCCGACACGGCAAGCGTCGACACGCCCACCAGGCGGAAGCGGAAATTGCTGTCGAGTCCGGTGTTGGCGAGGGCCGTGTTCATCTTCTGCACGGCCATCTGCGCGAAATTCGTCACGCCACCGCCATTTGTTTTAGCCCAAACCGCCGCGTTCGCGTCGAAGGCGACCAGGATGTCGACGCAGGTGTCGACCGGCGACGCGCCCAACCTCATGGCGGCTCTCATGGGCACTTCACTCGGATCCGTCGGCTCCAGTGCGTCGCACCCGCACTTACCTACGCCTTTCACCTCAATCTCCTGCACCTTGACGTCCGCAGGCGTGGATATGACCTTGTACACCTTCTTGTTGCGGTAGTCCTGAATATCAATCGTAAGCCCATCGTCTGTGCGCAGGACGACGGCAGTCTTGATTCCCTCATAGCCTGAAGCCTCGGCAATAAACGCTTCGCCGCCCAGTGGCGAAGGCATCTTCTCCTTGAGCACAAGGTCGATGGTTATGTCATCAAACAACGTCAGCGAGAGCTCGTCGCCAACTTCGAGAGACCCTACGTCCGCAGCACCAATATCAAGGCTCGCCTTTCTGAGGATTCCGTCCTGGCCGCCCTGTTGAGACATCAATCTATTTTTACCCCCCGTTGTCGGCGCGCGCAAGTCCATGGGGATCATCCTGCCCAAGGCCGTCACCGCCATCAGGCAACCTGCCGCCAACAGCAACTGCTTTCTAACTGTCATAATTTATCTCCTTTCCTAAAACAATTCAACGACCGTTCATCCGCGCAATTCACGAGCCAAACCACACTGTTCGGCAGAACACGCGAGAACGTTTCAACATGACTGAAATTTTCAGCGTGTTTAGTATGCCAAAATCTCGTGCTCCGCGCAAGCGGAAAAATGGGGAAAGCGGATTTTTACCAACGCCTATTCCCAAATAGCTTTCAGGGCGTTGATGTACGAATAGGCGGTTGTTTCAGATGTGACGCGGTGGCGCAGCCCGTCCTTGTCCGTGAAATACCACCCCTTGAAGTTGTACCCGCTGCGCACCGGCGTCGGCAACGTCCCGAACGGCATGCCGACGGTGCGAGTCAAGGACGACGTGTTCACAGACCCTCCGGCAGCGTTCAAAGACACGTTGAACGCCACCCCTTCACTATCCGGCTCCAGGTACATTTTAAATGAGTGTATGCCGTCCATAAACATGTGTCCGACCGTATTGCAGCCATCGCTCTCCAGCTCCAAATACAGCGTTGTCGGGACCCCCGCCTCCATGTAAACGGAAAACGACGTCCATTCCCACCCCCCCGACTCAGAATCCAGCGACGCGAGATAATCCCACCCGCCATAAGTCGCCCCGTAAACGTGAATGCATTCATCTACGGCCAAGTCGGCAGAAAAATCGATCTCGCACACACCCGTGAATTCCGGCACGAACGTCACCATCGCCGTTTTGTTGAAATTTACCCAATCCTCCACTCGCACCTCATCATCATCAAGCAGCCATCCGTAAACTTCCATTGGTAGGTGTGCCGGCGAGATTTCAAGCGCAGAGCTTTCCGCACTCATGACCTTATACGAAAGCCACATATCGTTCGAGTCTTCCCAACCGGGTTCTTCAGGATCGTAGAAAACAACCCAATCGCTTTCCGACTCGTTGTTGGATTCGTTGCTTTCAGAAACGCCCCCCGTACCGTCTGCGACGATGAAGAAAACCGTGTAGTTAAGCGCATTAACGTCACGTAGGCTATACGAGCACGTGGCCCGTCCACCGGCGGCGATCGTCCCAACGTTGCACGAGGCCAAAAGACTTGGCTCTTGGACTCCCGTTTTCTCGATACCATGCCCATACAGGCGGTAGATATGCGCCACAGACGCCGGCGACGCCCCCTCGCCGACATTGCGGATCGAAAACGACAAGGTCGCATCATCGCCGACTGCCAACCGTCCGTTGCTTGAAATGGCACCTGTTATTTTCACGTTTTCGACGACGAGGTCTGGCAGCGGCTTCTCCCATTTTGCCCAGATGGTCGTGTTGCCCGCCGTCTTGTCCCAGTTCCGGGCGCTGGCGCCAGCCGCTGTATAATACATCTTGCCACCGGCACCCGTGGAGTCCCAGTATCCCGCAAAGCTGTACCCATTGCGCTTGGGCATCGTGCGCGTCGGCATGGGCTGGCCAGCGACGACGGTCACGTAATCGTCGCCGCCCGTACCTCCGTTCTTTCCGAACGTCACCTTGCACGTCCACTTTGCCCACAATGTAATGTTTCCGGCGACGTCCAAGGTTCGTACGCCGTTGCCGTTCGCATCGTAATACATCTTCCCGCCGGGTTTCAAGGTGTCCCAGAATCCGGCAAACGTCCAGCCGTTTCGCCTCGGCATCGTGCGCTTGGGTAGTTTCTGTCCGTATGTGGCCGTCACGTAGGCATCCCCGCCCGAACCTCCGTTTGCTCCGAGAGTCACCTTGTACGTGCATACGGTCCACTTCGCCCAGAACTGCGTATTGCCGGCCTTGTCAAAGTTGCGCAAGCCCGTGCCGTTTACGGAATAATACTGCTTGCCGCCGGACTTGAGTGTGTCCCAGTATCCGCCGAACGTGTAGCCTGTGCGCTTCGGCATCGCACGCGTTGGCATGGGCTTCCCGGATTCAACTGTGACGTAGTTATCGCCGCCAGTGCCGCCATTCTTTCCGAACGTCACCCGCGCAGTCCACTTCGCCCACAGCGCCACATTACCCGTCTTGTCCCAGTTGCGAACGGGGACGCCGTTGGCATTGTAATACATTTTCCCGCCGGTCTTGAGCGTGTCCCAATAACCTGCGAACGTCCAGCCGCTGCGCGTCGGCAGGTAGTACAACCACGGCAGCGACTGGCCGTATGCCGCCGTCACATAGGCACTACCCCCCGTCCCGCCGTTATTCCCAAATGTCACGGTATAGTTGTTTGCCGTCCACTTTGCCCAGAGAGTAGTATTCGCGCCTTTGTCGAAATTCTTTAATCCCGTGCCGTTTGCGGCGTAATACTGCTTGCCGCCGGAGTTAAGCGTATCCCAGTAGCCGCAGAACGTGTATCCTACACGCTTCGGCATGGTGCGAGTCGGCATGAACTGTCCGAATTTCACCGTTACATAATCGTCGCCGCCAATGCCACCATTTTTCCCAAACGTCACTTTGTAGGTGTTTACCGTCCATTTCGCATAAAGCGTCAGCTCCTCCCTATTGTCAAAATTCCGCATGCTCGTTCCGTCCGCTGCATAATATTGCTTACCATTCGCCCCAATGGTATCCCAGTATCCAGAGAATGTATAACCTGTGCGCGTTGGCATCTTACGAGCAGGCATGGGCTTACCATACGTTGCCGTAACATAGTCATCTCCTCCCGATCCGCCATTCTTTTCAAATGTCACCCGTCGTTGGATAACATCCTCTTCCCACACAGCTGTCAAGGTCAGATTCCCACACATCTCCCAGCGATAGCCTACTGTGTAGACATCTAGATCTTCTCCCATAGAACAAGCATCTGCAACATTCCAGCCGATAAAATGATATCCTGTTTTTTTATAACCACATTTCGGCAAATAATAGTTAATACTTGTACCAGAACAGACGTCTATGACTTTCTTCTCCTCAGACATAGTCCCGATCCCCCCTCCAGAATTAAATCGGACATAGATTGCCATCTTGCAATCGGGATCTTCTTTAACAGTTATAGTTTTCGCGTATGTATTGTTGGATTCGTTAGATTCCACCACATTTCCATCCGCATCTGTCACGATTTTCAAGGTGTGTGTACCAATAGACAGATTACCCATCTTGTATCCAATCACATAAACCCGCCCTCCATTCGAGGCCCCGTCGGAATACCAGGAATGTTTTAGCGAACCATCAACATAAAGCCTTGTATAAAACTTCGTGCCAACGTCTCTTCCAGAACATCCCACATTCCAACTGATATACAAAATGTCCGTATTGAAAAAAGACGATTTGGTTGAAGATGTTGATTTATCGGATGTGGATACGACCAACGGTGCACTCCACCCACTTGGAGTAGAAGGGGTCAGATCGGGTTTAACTTCTGGCGCAGGCGTGGGGGTAGGCGTGGGCGCAGGAGTTGGTGTGGGATCTGGCTTTGGAGGCGTAACATTAGTGTATTCCACTGAAATTTTGTAACCGGCTTTACAAGTAAATCCCAAAAAGTAGGAATCCGATGCATACCGGCCTAGAATCTCAAAAGGCCAACCTACAGCCCAAACATTAATAGACTGTGTCTTTTCTAACGTGAGTGTCCTTTTGGGATTTACTACCATATCTCCATGGATATTACCAATATTAACAAGAAGCCCCGACGTTCGGGCAGTTGATTGCAGAGATGTCCTTTCCACTGTAACATGAGCCACCTTGTTGGCAGGAACAGAAATTACATATTTGTCTTTTGTGCCTATGCCCGAAAGTTTATGAGCACGATATCCAGTAAGAGAAGAGGATCCAAACGCCGTAGGTTTATCCATTGTCAAAGTTCCCCTGTCATAGGTCACATACGACTGACTAGCCCACGAACAGTTTACAGAAGCAAGAAAGAATGCCACTGCAAGAACGATTCGCTTAAAACCACAATACAATAAACCATAACGCCGAAAAGCATGGTCATTATACTTTGAAGGCAACATAGACATCTCCCTTTTTACCTAGAATTGTGCCATCAAGGAATTTCCCAGATGGCACAATCATTTACGTTACCCTGTTTCTTTTCCTCCCTAAACACTGTCATTGCGCTGACTGCGTAATATGCAACGTAATATTCGAACCTCCAAAGATTCCCGTCATCGTTGCAGTTCGATTGGCCGATGACGTATTGGCAGTCACCGAATAATATATGTTGAATGTACCAGACGAGCTCCCGGCGTTATATGAGATTCCCAAACTATCTTTCTTCAACCATGAAGCCGAAGGCGTAAAACCGGAATAGGACATGTTTCCCGACCCGCTGAATGGAATCTCATAACGATAAGACCCCGATTTCGCCGCAACAGTGACGTAATAGTGATTACCGGTATCCCCCACAGGTATCCAAAGAGCCCAGATCGTGGGTGAGCCGCCGGTCGTCCACTTCATAGTGGACGTTCCCGTGCCGTCCTCGTTGTAGCACTGGCCCGTGCAACTGCTCGCCGAAACCCAGTAACCGCCGAACTTGTAACCAGATTTCACCGGCATCTTGCGAATCGGGAACGGCTGTCCGTAGATCACCGTCACGTAGTCATCGCCGCCGGTGCCGCCGTTCTTGCCGAGCTTCACGCGCACCGTCCACTTCGCCCAGAGCGTACCAGTGGCGTTCTTGTCCCAGTTCCTCACGCTTTGCATCTGCGCGTTGTAGTATTGCTTGCCGAGCGGATTACCATTCTTGTCGCAGGCGAGCGTATCCCAGTAGCCGCCAAACGTCCACCCGCTTTTCTTTGGCGCAGTACGTGGAGCCGGCATCGGCTTACCGAATGTTGCCGTCACATAGCTATCTCCACCCGTGCCGCCGTTCTTGCCAAAGGTCACTCGATAAGTCGCAGTGCTTGGAATGGCAGTCCATTTCGCCCACAAAGTGAAAGTTGACTGCTGCTTGTCCCAATTGCGTACGCTCTTCATGTTGGCGTCATAATACTGCTTTCCGCCAGCGTTGAGCGTATCCCAGTAGCCTCCAAAAGAAAATCCGTTTTTCTTTGGCGCAGTACGGGGGGGTTGGGTTGGCATCGGCTGTCCGTATGTCGCCGTCACGTAGTCGTCCCCGCCCGTGCCACCGTTCTTGCCGAAAGTTACGCGACACTTAACATCAACGACGGCATCCTCACTCGATACGGTAACTACCGAAGGGGTCGTCTCGGAATATAAGATTCTTCCGTTTTCAGAAGGATCAAGATACCCAGTTGCGCCAAATACGTTCGATACCTGATAACGGCTTCCGTTCCATGACACCGGACAATACGTTATCGTATCAGGAGCGGATGCCCCACCGGAGCCATTCTCGCGGTCATTGTCCGACTCAACAACAAAAAGTCCTTTGAGCGCCGTAGGATCCGTCACGTTCTTGGAAGGGTTGTATGAAAAACCGCAAATTGCCACGCCATGTCCAATTGTTGAAAAGCGAGTACCGTACCATGTGTAATTATCGTAGTAGATGACCGTGGCCATCCAGCCATTGGCCTTATCAAGCAAATCGTCCATTGACTGCAAGAACGACGAGCCTTGCGGGCATGACTTCAAATAAGGCGTAAGGTCGTCGGTCCTCCACTCTACAAATGACAAGGGATCGTCATTTGCCGACAGAACCGCATCGCCGAGCGCGTCTTCGGTGGAATACCCAGCCTTCTTACCCCAACCAGAGAACGTAAGGAGATCGATATAAGAATACTCTACGCACCACTGGTGGTCTTTAGCCGATTTACCGCTGCGCTTTTCACGATCCGCAATGCGCGAGTCCACAAAGGCCCTGTAGCCATCATACGAACGCTTGGGAAAATCAGACCAAGTCAGGCCACAAATTCCTAAGACAAACGCCTCCTCGCTTGAAGAAATCTTGAAGTGGGAAGCGTAGCCTATGCCAAATTGCTTTGACGAAGGAACTGGCACTGTATTGTACGACACGGCCTGCAACTGCCAAATGCCGAGCAGGACCAGGCAGAATGACATTGCCCTTTTAATCATAGATCGCATTTTCATTACAATCCTCTCTTGTTGTTCGCCTCCCTCCTCTTTCGTGGCGCATGCAGCACAAGCCACCCGACTTGAAAAACGCATAACAACAAAACACAAACTAGGAAAGCCAGCGGTGAGAAGTATAGCAAACTCCCCACCGCCTATGCAAGAGGGAAAAATGACTGTTTGTGATCGGCGGCGATCGGCGGTGCATTCTGCCGTGAACACGCCGTATTCCGATGCGACGTAGAGGAACGCCGTTCGCGGCGCGTCAAACTTATGCGTTAGATGGCTTGATCTTGGACCACGTCCCAGCCCGCCACGCCAAGGATGTGCGAAAACAGCACCGCGCCGGCACAGGCGTCGTAGAGCGCGTCGTGCCACGTGCGGTCCGGACAGAGCACGTCCACGCGAGCCTGAAGTCCGAACGCGCGCACGACGTCGCCGAGCGCGTATGACTTCAGCGTGGGCCAGAACCGGCGCACGAGGCGGAGCGTATCGAGCCACGGACCGAACGGCGCGAGTGGTGCGCGTTTCACGAGGATCGTCCGCTCCGTGGACGCATTGTGCGCGACAAGCGGCACGCCCTGGAGACGCGCGGCAAGGTCGGGCCAGAGGTCGGCGAAGGACGGCGCGGCGGCGAGTTCGGCGCGGAGTTGCGCCCAGCGTCCTGGCGCGCGCGGCGAAAAGGGCCTGTCGGCGGGGATGTGGAAGTACGTCTCCCAGTGCGACGCCGCCACGGGCTCGCCGTCGACTACCTCCACGCAACCGAGCTGCCAGGGCTCGTTCTCCCATCCCGGCACGGTGCCTGTCGTCTCGAAGTCAAGCGAGACGAGACGCGTCATTTCTCGTAGTCCCTATTGAGGAAGCAGAGCCGCGCGACGAGGATCACGAGCGCGCCCGCGAGGTAGAATCCCGCAAGGGACGCGAGGCCTGTCTGCATGCTGAACGCCTGTTTCATCCAGCCGAGCACGGTGGAAGAGGACGATCCGAAGATGAACGCGCAGCAGAGCATGATGCCGCCGGCCGACGCATGGTAGCGCGGCTTGATCACGTCAAAGAGCGAGGCGAAGAGGTTCGAGTCGTACACGCCGCGGAACACGCCGAAGAGCGCCATCGCCACGCAGCAACTGACAAGCGTACTCGCGTGCGCCATCCACCAGATGAACGGCACGGCGAGCGCAAGGCCGACGATGTTCGTCTCCATGCGGATGCCGGGACGCGTCTTCGCGAGGCGGTCGGATACGCGGCTCGCCACCATCACGCCCACGAGCGCGCCAAGGTAGTGCCAGACGACCGCAAACAGCGCGGGCGCGCCCTTCAGCCACGGCATCCGTTCGGAGAGGGCGCTGAAGTCCGCCGCAAAGACCTCCGACGTCTTGAGGTAGTCGGGCATCCACGTCTTGAACCCGATGTCCACGTAGATCATCATCCCGAAGCCAAGCGCGAGCAGCAGGGCGCTCGGCTTGCCCACCATCGCCTTCACGGCCTCGACGGCGGACGCCTTCTGCGTCGCTCCGGCGACGGGCGCGGGTTTCGTGTCCTTCAGGAGGAAGGCGAGCGCCACGGCCCACGCGAGGCCAATGCCGCCGAACAGACGGAACGGCGTACGCCAACCCTCGGTGCCGCCCTCTGCCATCCAACCGCTCGCCCACGAGCAGCCGATGATGCCGAGGTAGAGGCCCACCTGCAGGAGGGAGAGCGCGGTCGCACGCGTCTCCTTGTGGAGCTGGGAGATGAGCGACGTGGCGGACGGGTAGTAGAAGGTCTGTCCAAGTCCGTTCAGGACGCCGTATGTGAGGATGAGCAGCCCCACCGTGCCCACGAAACCGCTGCAGAAGATGCCGCAGCAGAACACGGCCACGCCAATCGTCACCATCCACTTGCGCCGGAAGAGGTCGGCGGCAATGCCGGCGAACGGGACGCAGATTCCGTACATGAACGTGAACACCGTACCCACCACGCCGATCGCGGTGCTCGACACGCCGAAGCTCTCGCGGATAGAAGGCAGCGTGGCGGAGTAGATCTGCCGCGTGCCCTGCTGGAGGAAGAAAGCCACCCACAGAAGCAGGAGGGCGAACCACTTGTAGTTCGGAGACGTTTCTTGTTCGTTGTTCATTGGCAACCAAGCCCTTTCGGTTTTTGTGTCATTATTCTATCAAAGTATCCCGCGCGCGTAAAGACCACAAACGCAAGCGGGATTTCTGACCAAGTAAATGTAGTTGCGCCGGTGCAGCGAACCACGCGGCTATAGGAAACGACCAGTAATCGATGCCGGGTTGGCACGGATTTCCTCGGGCGTGCCTTCCGCCACGAGCGTGCCGCCCGCATCGCCGCCGCCGGGGCCGAGGTCGATGATCCAGTCCGCGCAGCGCATCACGTCCACGTTGTGCTCGATCACGACAACGGTGTTGCCGCTTTCGCGCAGCTTGAGGAGGAGTGCCATGAGCTTCGCAACGTCGTCGAAGTGAAGGCCCGTCGTCGGTTCGTCGAGGAGGTAGAGCGTGCGCCCAGTCGAGCGGCGCGAAAGCTCCGTCGCGAGTTTGATGCGCTGCGCCTCGCCTCCGGAGAGCGTCGTGGCGGGCTGCCCGAGGCCGATGTAGCCGAGGCCCACGTCCACGAGCGTTTTCAGCTTCGACGCAAGACGCGGCACCTTCGCGAAGAATTCATACGCTTCCGCCACGGTCATGTCGAGGACGTCGGAGATCGTCTTGCCGCCGTACTTCACCTCGAGCGTCTCCTTGTTGAAGCGGCGTCCGTTGCACTGCTCGCACGTGACGTACACGTCGGGCAGGAAGCTCATCTCGAGCTTGCGCACGCCGTCGCCGCCGCACGTCTCGCAGCGTCCGCCCTTCACATTGAAGCTGAAGCGACCGGCCGTATAGCCGCGCGCCTTCGCGCCCTCGGTCTTCGCGAACAGCTCGCGGATGTCGCTGAAGAAGCCCACGTAGGTCGCCGGGTTCGAGCGCGGGGTGCGTCCGATCGGCGACTGGTCGATCTCGATCACCTTGTCGATGTGCTCCACGCCGGTGAGCTTGCGGAACTTACCCGGTACGGCCTTCGCGTGATAGAAGCGGCGCATCAGCTCGCGTTTCAAGGTTTCATCGATGAGCGAGGACTTGCCGCTCCCCGAGACGCCAGTCACCACGGTGAAGGTACCCAGCGGGATCTTCGCCGTGATGTTTTTAAGGTTGTGGTGGGTGCAGCCGCTGATGGTGAGATATTGGCCGAACGCAGTTCGGCCATCATATCTCGC
>CADCOC010000058.1:0-14430 GCA_902802945.1 uncultured bacterium
TCGACGATGAACTGGCTCCAGCACACTTTCTTTGTGGATCAGACGATGGACATCATCGCCCACTTCTTCCGCAACGCGCCGCAGGAGGTCCTTCAGTCAGTGCGCGCGGAACTGGTGGGTTCGCTGCCCGCGCCAGATCCCGCAAGCTTCCTCTCTGGATCCGGTAACCGAATCGCGAGCGGCATTGCGCGCGAGTGTTCGTTTTCTGGCGGTGCAACAACGCTTGACGGCGGTGCGTTGTCGGGTATAGCGTCCATCCGCGCGGCGATGGACGACTTGCGCAGCGGCCGTGCGGATGTTGCGCTCGCCGGCGCGCTCACGCCGCCGCTCTCGCGTTCTTTCCTTGAAGGCGTCTCCGGCGAGGTGCAGTTCGCGACGGACGGCGACCTTGTGCCTTTCTCGCGCGACGCACACGGCACGGTACCCGGAGAAGGCGGCGCGTTCTTCGTGTTGAAGCGCGAGGGGGATGCGCTTGCGGCGCATGACCGCATCTACGCGCTCGTGAAAGGCGTGGCGTGCGGCTCCGCGCCGCTTGCCAAGTTGCTTGCTACTGCAGCCGATCGTGCGGGCGCGCCGCTCACGTCGATCGACCTCATCGAGGCGGACGGGAGCGGGATTCCTTCTTACGACGCCGCAGAAGTTGAGGCAGTGCAGTCGCTCTGGGGTGAGCATCGTCCTGGCGGCCCGCTCGTCGGTATCGGCTCCGTGAAGGGAAACGTTGGTCATTGTTTCCGTGCGGAGGCTGCGGCCTCGATCCTAAAGGCCGCGCTTGCGCTTCGGCGTCGTGTGTTGCCGCCGCAGATGCCGTGTGAAAACCCGATCGAGGCGTTGTCGAATGTCGGCAGCAGCGTGTACCTCCTGAACGAGGCGCGGCCGTGGGTGACGGGCGACTCAACGTCGCCGCGCCGTGCGGCCGTGCTCGTGAACGACGTTGGCGGACGCCGAGCGGCGCTTGTCCTTGAGGAAGAGCCGGAGAAGGAGGACCGTGCATGAGTGCCGTACCGGGAGGAACGCTTGGAAGCGAGCTCGTACTGGTGGGCGCGGCGGACACGGCGGGACTGCTCGCATCCGTTCGTCGTCTCGTGCATTTCCTTGAACAGGCGCCGGGTGCGGATATCACGGACGTTGCATACACGTGCGCGCGCGATTACGGTGCGGAACGTGGCGCGACGCTGGCCGTGGTCACGTCGAGCGTGGCGGGACTGCGCGCGCGGCTCGTCTCCGCCGAGGCGCGCATTGCGGCCGACGCTCCGCGAGTGCGCGACAAGTCTGGCACCTACTATTTCCGCGACCGGATGATCGGCGAGGGCTCGTCAGGTCGGCTGGCGTTCGTGTTCCCTGGCGCGCCGTCTTTCTATCCGGGGATGGTCCGCGACCTATCCGTGCGTTTCCGCGAATGCCGAATGCCGTTCGACGAGCTGGAGGCCGCGCTGAAGGGCGCAGGTGCGGGCAAGTTCGTACCGTCTGCGTTCGTGTTCCCGCCGGCGCCGTACTACCGACACGACGCCGACGTTTTCACGGCTGGCGGATACGCCGAGGCAATGGTTTCCACTTACTCGGCCAACGCCGCGCTCTATCGGATACTTGCGGCGCTTGGCATCCATCCCGACGGCGTGACCGGTTTCGCGGGCGGCGACCTGAGTGCGTTCGCGGCGAGCGGGATGTTTGGGAAATTCGAGCGAAAAGACCGCCTTGCGTTCCTGCGCGACATGTACAAGCTCGTGAACACGGCTGTGGACCACGCAGGCCTTCCTCGGTGCGTGATGGTTTCTACCGTCTGGCCGCACCCCGAGCAGACGGAGGAACTTCTAAGCGGATTTTCTCCGGAAAAGTTGGCAGTTGCGTTCTACCAGTCGCCGCGACATCTTACGCTTGCCATTGCGTCCGATGCCCTCGATGAGGTGCAGCACACGCTCATGGCAGCCGGGGTGCGCGGAATGCGTCTTGCCGTGGATCGTCCGTTCAACACGCCCTGGT
Source organism: uncultured bacterium (assembly GCA_902802945.1). GTDB lineage: Bacteria > Verrucomicrobiota > Kiritimatiellia > RFP12 > UBA1067 > RUG572. The sequence goes on from CADCOC010000058.1 coordinate 1,978, forward strand.
GCGGAAAGATTCTATCGCAGTTCCGCAAGTTCGCGGGGAACTGGGTGGATGACCGTCCGCGCATCTCCGTGTACAGCTGCGGCACCACGGAACCACTGCCGCCGAAAGCACGCAAGGCGCGCGACGCGGCAGCCGAGCAATGGGTGGCGCCGGTGCGTCTGGAGCAGACGATCCGTCGGATGTATGCAGATGGTTTCAAGGTGTTCCTCGAATGCGGTCCGCGCGGCGCGATTGCGGGCGAGATCGACGACATCCTGCGCGGGGAAGACCATGTGTCGCTCGCGGCGGATTCTGTACACCGCGCCGGTCTCCTGCAGTTGCAGCATGTTGTGGGACAGCTCGCGGCGCTTGGCGTGGCAGTGGACCCAACGGCGCTTTTCGCGCACAAGCGCTGTCGCTTGCTGGATTTTGACGCGCCGCTCGCACTTGACGTCCGCCGCGAGACCGAACAGCGGCTCTCGCGCGAGTTCCCGCGTCTTTCCCTTGAGAAGGCAGGACCGTCCTTCGGCGGCGCGATGGTGTCGTCCGCCGCAACCGTGCCCGGGGAACGTCCGAAAGCGGGCGCGCGCGCGGCGGCGGTGCGGGCGCGCGCACGTGCGCGGCGGCAGTTTGACTTCGGCGCGTTCAACCCGCTCATTTCGGATGCGGACGTGGTGGCGGAGCAGCCGGGGGTGTCGCTGGAAATCCGCAAGACGTTTGATTTCAAGGCGCAGCCGATTTTCGCCGACTTCGCGCGCGGCGTCTCGCGTCTGTCATATTCAGACCACCGTCTGCGCGGCTTCACCCCGCTTACGCTCGTAGCCGCTGCGGAGATCATGGCGGAGCTTGCGCAGATGCTGTTGCCGAGTCGTCGTGTTGCGCGCGTGGAGGATCTCCTCGGTCGACGCACGGTGGCGTTCAAGGAAGACCGCCTCACGCTGCATGTGCGAGCCGAGCGCGTGCCGGCGGCAGATCCCTCGGAGGCGGCGGTGAAGGTCCAGGTGCGCGAGGACGGCACGGATGTCGCGTGGACATGGCCCGCGTGCGAGGGCACGTTCGTGCTGGTGGAGGGTCAGGCCAAGGCAGAGGCGTTCACGCCGCCGGAGCTTTCACGTGCGCGCGAGGTACACTGGGCGCCGAGCGACATATACCCCGACCGTCTATTTTCGGGAGCGCTTCTGCAAGGCATAAGTTCGGCGGACCGCTGGAGCGAGGCGGGGCTTGACTACGAGGTGGTGGTTCCGTCCGCGGAGTCCGCCCTCGCCTTCACGCGCGTGCCGCAGTGGGCGCTCAATCCGCAGTTGCTGGCGGCGGTTACGGACGGCTTTGCGCTCTGGCGCAGCCATCGTCGCTTCGAGGGAGCATTTTCGTTCGGGTTCCGTCTGCGGCGCCTCGAACTTCACGCGCAGCTACCAACGGAGGGTGCGCGACTCCATTGCTACCTGCGAACGACAGGGGTCACGCCGCGGTCGGTGTTGGCGGACATCCAGGTATCCGACGGCAACGGCACTCGCGTGATGGAACTGCGCGGCTACGAGGAACTGGCCGAACGCGTACCGCCCGAATATCGGTCGCTCCTTCTCGCTCCCGCGCAGACATTCCTCACATCTGTCGTGCCGCCTGCCGCGCTTGGAGCACCTGCAACGACTGTGGCGAGCGCGATGGTGAGCGACGTGCCGTATCCGCTTTTCGAGCGCAACGAGGAACTGTGGCTAAAAACGGTTTCGCAAATCGTACTCAACCATGACGAGCGGCGCGCGTTCGCGGAGATGCCTGGTGCGGTGTCGCGTAGGACGGAGTGGCTGTTCGGGCGCATCACGGCGAAAGAGGCGGTAAGGCGCTTCCTTGCCGAGAACTACCAGGCGCGGTGGAGCGATGCGGATGTGCAGATATGGGCGGACGATAGCGGCAAGCCGTGTCCGATCGGCGAGTGGGGCGACCGCCTCACGACGCACATTGACCTTTCAATCGCACACACCTCGCGGTTCGTGGTGGCGGTGGTGGCGGCGAACGCGCGCGTGGGCGTGGACGTTGAGGCGCTAGGACGCGAGCTTTCTGACGAATTTACGAATGGCGTATTCACGCCCGAGGAACGTGAACTCGCGGTGCGGGCGGTGGACGCGCCGAGCGCGACGATTCGCTTCTGGTGCGCGAAGGAGGCTGTGTCAAAGGCACTAGGCACGGGCATCCGGTATTCGCCCAAGGACCTCGTGGTGGAGTCTTTCCAGGCTGAGACCGGGGAGATGGCGCTCTCGCTGCGGAACCAGTGGCTTGATAACTTCAAGATGTTCAGGGGACGGTCGATCAGGGTGTCATCTGTCGTTGTGAAAGGCCACGTGCTTGCGAGCTGCTTCATTCCTGAGAGTATTTTCGCTTGAAAGCCCCAGATGGAGGGCGATTTTCCTCATTCATTCCGAGGTAACGCTCGATGATCTGTTCAAGTGATGTTGGATTTCACATTTTATGATTCATAAAATATGAAATCCGTATTGCCTAGTGATTCAGACTATGGTAAAATATGCGCCATGAAATACCACAACCCATTTATAATTTATGGCTATGAAGGTCCAGACACCTTCTGTGACAGGAAAGTTGAAACCGAGAAATTGAAATCTGCGCTTGAAAACGGGCGCAATATCACTCTTCTCGCCGAGCGGCGAATTGGAAAGACGGGGCTCGTCAAACACCTGTTTGAGGGACTTCGCAAGGAAGGCCGTTGGGCAACGGTATATGTCGATATCTACGCAACGTCAAGCCTTCTGGAACTCACGAAACAGCTTGCGACGTCCGTTATAGGGTCGATGGATACGCGCATTGACAAGGCGATTGTTGCAGCGTCGAGATTCTTCAAGAGTTTTCGTCCGCAGGTTTCGGTTGACCCTGCCACGGGAACGCCCACGTTTTCATTTGGACTTGAATCTCGCAGCGTTGAAGCCACGCTGAAGGAATGTTTCGATTACCTTAACGGCCGAGGCGATTGCGTGGTGGCCATAGATGAATTTCAGCAAATAGCCTCCTATCCGGAGAATGGCACTGAGGCGCTTCTTCGTTCACATGTGCAGTTCATGCCGCATACACGTTTCATTTTTGCCGGGTCGCGTCATCACATGATGACGGAGATGTTTTCCTCTGCCAAACGCCCGTTCTTCAATTCAACCCAAACGCTGCCCCTTGAACGCATTGACTGCGACGTTTATTTTGATTTTGCGCGGAATTTGATGTCGCCTGCGTGTAATCTGCCACGCGATGTGTTCGAGAGGGTTTATGGGATGTTTGACGGGATTACCTGGTATGTGCAAACCCTGATGAATCGAATGTTTGAACGGCGGTCAGCGCAGCCCGAAGATATCGGTTCAATCATTGAAGAACTGCTGCAGGAGAAGAATTGGGAGTATGCGGCGTTGCTGAAGACTCTCCCGACTGGTTCAGTGCGGCTTCTGAAGGCGGTGGCCAAAGAAGGGAAAGTCAAGGCGGTCACCAGGTCGGCATTTATTTCGGCACATTCCCTTGGAGGGGCTTCCAGTGTCCATCTGGCGCTTAAGCGGCTTCTTGAAGACGAACTGCTCTATGAATGTGATGATGGGTATGTCGTCTATGACCGGCTATTTAGCATCTGGCTCTCCCGCCTGTGAAGTGACCAGTTCGTATGGTGACTTTCCCCCATAAGTCAGTCTCAAGATGAGTTATGGGGGAAAGTCGCATGAATTTTGCGAGAGTTTCCTCATTGCATGTACCGTTGCGTATTGATTTGCCGCAAATTATACACGGCTTATGACTGACTGTCAAGGCAGTCTGTAAATCAATTCCCGATTTTTTGCACAACTGCAAATCTCCCTTTTGCAAAAATGCGAAAAGTACTGCGGAAGCTAGTCTAGAAATAACTGGGGTGGGGAGCAACAAATCGGGGTGACGAGCAAAGAAAATCGGGGTGGCGGGCGTCTCGCCCGCAAATTTGGGCGAAACCTTGCGTTTGCCCACTTTCATTTCCCCGCCCTTGCCCTTTGGCACGCAATATGCTACAATATCTTCGCGCAATCGGCATGGTGTCGGTTGCCACAAAAAACCAAAAAAGGAACACAACCATGAAAATGAAGCTGAAGAAGGGTTTTACCCTCGTTGAAATCATGATCGTGGTCGCCATCATCGCCATCTTGGCAGCAGTAGCGATCCCGAACTTTCTAAAGTACCGTGCTGATGCTCGGACTCAGTCTTGCGTGAGCAACATGAAGCAGTTGCAGACGGCCGCTGAAAGCTGGCGCACGACGCAGAGCGACCCGACGGCAGTCCCTGCTGTGGATGCTCTTGTTGGTACGGAAACGACCAAGTACATCCGTAAGGAATCCATTGCATGTCCTGAAGGCGGATCCTATACGATTGCCACCGCCGATGGTTCCACGGCTATAACCGTGACATGTCCGAATGCCGGTACGCTTACCGACCATGTCTTGAAGTAGTCTGAACGGTTAGGTTAGCCAACGATGGAGGGGACGGGATTCCGTCCCCTCTATGTTTTATTACTGGTAGAACCAATATCCGGAGGCGATGTGATCACCTAGCAATGACAGTCGGCAAGGTGTGTTTTCTATGGATCGGCCGGGTAGGGTAAATGAGACTTCCGAGAAACCGTTTGTTGCGTATGAAATCAATATGGGGTCTAGGTCTCGCTCGTCAATTTTGACATTCAACTTGAGAGGGTTGGCGAATTCATATTCGCATGTAACTTTGCCGCCATTGTGTATACGCGTCTCTGTATGTTTCGGATAGGTACGCATTACAACGAAAACGTCTTTCCCCTTTTGAAGGGGAAGCGTTGCCGCATCGCCACCTATAAGCAATCTAGCCGAATCAATGGCGTACTTGCCAGCCAGCTTGTCGATAATTATGAATGGATCTGTCGGGGGGCGTCCATAACGGTCTATGACTTCGTAGTCAACTGCGTTTTCATCTGCTTCGTGGCCAACGTCGATTCGGCATACAAGGTGTTTGCCTTTGGGGACTCCTAAGTGGAGCCGTCCTGCATGGTCGAAAGCCGACCAGTTGGCTTTGCGCATCTCGTAGCCGTCAGGTCCTGTTAGGACATTTTCTCCATAGCACACGGTACGGTACATATCTGGTACCGCAGTTGAATGCTCTGGTAGGAGAAGCCAATAGTCAAAACGGGTTGAAGGATTGTTTTTGAGGATCTCAAAGCTTGCTGCAGTCGTTTTGACGAAGAATTGCGGAGAGTAAAGTCCGGAGAGGTGGTGATAAGGACGCTGTCCGAGTCTATATGCGACCCCAGATGCGCCAAAAGACCCCACCGAGGCCTTAGGTGGAAGATTAGCGGCTATTTCATCTGCAAAAAGTCGTATCCTGTCCGTTTTTGTGGCACCTTGATTCAAATGATATACGGAGACTAGCGCCGAACAGGCGAAGAAGAGGAAGCAGGCTCCTATCGGAATGAGTGAACCTGGAAGTTTTTGGCGGTATTTCATGGTGAAATAAGCCAGACCTTCGGCAAGGAAGAAGAGGTAGATAGGAAGTATCCAGGCGAGATAACGATCGTAATTCGTTCCTTGCCATCCGCTTTGGGCAACGGTAAAAACACCGCCAAATACAGCAAGGAGTAAGACGGAGAGGCTGCGTGCCTGCGTCCGCCAGCGATGGACGAGCAGACCTAGCCAAATGAATACGGCGGCGAGCATGACGGGGAAGATGAAGTTACGTGGCATAGACGTCGCCAATCCAAGTAGGTAGTTGTTCACGAGTTCAAGAAGGTCATTGGCGGTACGGATCACGGCGTCAGTGAAAGGAAGCGTCTTAAAATATCCCTTGTTGGCAACGCTAGAGAATTGGGCATGCCCTGTAAGGGCATAGTTGAGCATGAAGACGCCTGCCGTGCTGAATATGGAAAGCACGAGAATTACCCAATTGGCTCGTTCGTGCAAGTTCTCTCCCCTAAGGGCGCGTATCCATTTGCCGACAGCCATAATAATGCCAAAAGCAATGATGCAGACCATGCCCTCTGGCCGAACCCAAGGGGCGAGGATGAGGACGGGACCGTAGAGAGCGGGCTTGTTGGCTGCGAGACCCCATGCCAAGAGTGCGCTTACAGCCATCCAGCAACCTATGTCGCTTTGTGCCATTGCGCAAAAGGCGGGTTGTCCGGAGAGGGCAAGTAAAAGGGCTGCGGTGAGGCTCGCCCAAGGATGTTCAAGCCAATGCCAAAGGGCCTGTCCCCATCCAACAAGGAAAATAAGATAAAAAAGGGCGTTAAGCCAGAAACCTGCCATAAAAAGTGAATCGCCCGTGGCGCCGAGGGCGTATGGGATGGCAAGGATGAACGGGTAGAGAACGGAGGTTGTGCCGGTGCTGACAGCCGTTCCTTCTGAAAAGGAGAAGGGGTGTCCTTCCACGATCCGCCGCGCGGCTTGGCAGTAGAGGAGCGTGTCGGGTTGTGGAACGGCCATGCTGCCATCGGGCGAGGCAAGCATCCCGGCGAGATAATACCCTGCAATCTGAACGAGTCCTATGCAGAGCATGAGGATTATCACGTTCTTCTTCGTTGTAAATTCATGTATGGTCATTTGCTTATGCCTCCTGAACGAAACAAGTATATCAAAAGTACTATGTACCCGAAAGCGAAATGCTTTTTCCATCTTCCGCCTTCCCACGTGATCGTTCCGCACCATAATATCGCGGTCGATTTTCCTCGCCTTCCATTCACCCATCCAGAGACTGTTCCGAACCATAATCTCACGCAACCCGTTCGGTTACCACCCGCTATGCGTGAGATCGTTCCGCACCATAATCTTACGGGGCTTTGGCCCATGCCATAGTAAAAATCTTACAAAATCTTACAAATGCCACATCTGCTATTGCATTGATAAAGCCGATATAATAAAATAACCGCCATGAGAAACTATTTCAAGAGAATTTCAGATGAAATCATTGTGGAAGGATTGGCTGGTATGGGAGTTCCGTAATCTCTTAAGCGGCGTTGTCATGTAACGCGGAATAGGTCGTTTAGGGTTATGACGGATTGGAATACGCCGCGATACTTCGTCCCTGCCAGCCAATATGCGGATGGTCATAGTAATGGGGCCATGTAAAGTGGTAGGCATATAACGCCATTTCTCACTTCAAGATCCTTTGCGTGGAGGATGTATGGCCGGTCAAGGTATGGACCGTACTTGGCAATGAATTTGTCAAGCGAGGTTGTTGTGTATCTTTTACCGCTCTTGACCTCAATGGGAACGATGTTTTTCTTTCTCCCGATTTTCGTGTTGGCAATAAGAAAGTCTATTTCCATGTTACTGGAGGAGTCAATCCGGTCGCTTGACGAGAAAAAGTGGAGCGTACGGCCCGTTGACGTCAGCATCTGGGCAACAATGTTCTCCATTATCATTCCTTCGTTCAGCTCAATGTTGTCAAACAGGAGCCTTTTGTGCAGATTTTCCGCTGCAAGTTCGTTTCCGCTGAAAGCGTGGCTGATCAGAAGGCCGGTGTCGCCCATGTAGCATTTGAGAGAAGAACGTTCTTCGTTCAGTTTTAGTCCGACGTTAGGCTCTGTGGAGTTTGTACACACATTGATTATCATTGCTTCTTGAAGCCAGAACATTGAATCTGCATAGTCTCTGAAGCGTCCTGATTTTCCGAGCTTTGAGAACTGGAACTTCTTTTCATGCTTTTGCAGCTGCGAGGGTATGTCGTCAAAAATCCTCCTAACGCGCGTTCTGGCGCGTCCGGCATGTTTGGCGATATCACCTTTGTACAATTCAATGATGTCACGCTTTGTCTTGTCCACCTCGTCCAGGTCGTGCGTTGCGATGAACTCCGCGACGGCTTGCGGCATCCCTCCAACAATCAGGTACTGCCGAAACAAGTCCATGGCCTTTCGATGGAGGGCCTGTCCCATCTGTTTACGGGTTTCAAAGTTCTTCCGTATCGCGTCCATCATCATCTCGTTACCAGTTGCCCACAGAAATTCCTCAAAATCCATTGGATACATTTTGATGTGCCGTTCTTCTGAAGGGATGACAATGTTTTCGACATTTTTCTGTATTGAGATTAAGGAACCAGTCTCTATGAAGTCATACCGTCCATCGGCTATGAGATATTTGAGCGCAGCGCGTGCGGGCGGAAAATGCTGGACTTCATCAAAAATAATAAGGGATTTACCGGGAATCAGACGTACCTGAAAAAGTGCCATCAGGCGCATGTAGAGGTTGTCAAGGTCATTCAAGTATTCAGTGAACAACCCTTTGATTTCAGAGTTTGCTTTGTTGAAGTCGATAAGGATGTAGGTATCATATTCGCGTTTGGCAAATTCTTCTACAATCCAACTCTTGCCAACACGGCGTGCTCCGTCAATGAGAAGGAAGACCTTTTTGTGGTCTTTAACTTTCCAATCGACTAATTTTTCGTAGATTTTGCGCTTCATTAAACACCTCTTGGGTTTTCGTGGAATCTATTATATCACAAAATCAGCGGTTGGCGCAAGTACTAGAACCACATTTTCAAGATTTTGAGAGTCTGCCATAACCACACTTTCAGGGTTTGTTCGTATCTGGCTTTTTTCCGTAATCGTCGATAGTGGTTCTTATCGTAGTCCAATTTCGGCCCGCTCGGCGAGCGGACCCTACCAGTCGGACGCGACATGCGCGTCATCTATGGCTCGGCGTCAACCCTTTTGTCTCTTTGTTATTCCCACATTGGCCTAACGATCAAACTTTTGATATACTAACAGCCGTGACCTACGCATTGAGAAAACTGATTGCCTTCGTGTTCCTCGGCGGGATGTTCTGGTTCATCTATCAGGATCTGGACAACCTTGACAAGCCGTGGTTCATGCACGCACTTGGTCTGATCACAATCGCCTTCGCCTTTTTCTGGTTGCTCATCCCCATGGTCGTTGTGAAGCTGCGGATTCGCCGTCGCATTAGGCAGAACAGGGAACGTTACGAGAAATGGCTTGCCGATGGCGGCGTGGCGTCGATTCGTCCGCGTCCGACACAGAAGGTTCGGCTGACCCCCGTCGATCCCGACGAGCAGGCCTTCTTTCATGAGAAGGGCACGCTTTACATTGCCGCAGACGTGAAATCTGATAAGGCGCGCTCGCCGAGCGCGCCGCCTATAGGCAACATGGCCTCGCGTCCCGTGGGGTGTCCAAGCGACGTGGCGTTCCCCGGCCATCGGAGCAATGGGTATGTGTGCCAGCGTACACACTGCTATTTCACGAATAGACGTATCGTTTTTGCGGGTAAGGATCTCGACATCAGCATTCCCTTTGTTGATCTCAGGAAAGCCACTGTGAAACCAGGAGGCATGGTTTTTGAGGCGTCGGAAAACATGCGCTATGCCTTTACATTCCAGAACCCGCTTGTCGCGGCAGACGTTCTAGAACGCGCCAGAACCTAGAAATCCCAGCAGAAATTTCACGCAGAGGCGCTGAGAGGCAGAGAGCGCAGAGAATTTTGGGTTCTTAGCTGTAGATTCTTGAAAGCGCATGTGTGATGTGCTATACTCGTAGGGTTTTCAAACCACACAAAAAGGCATTTCGTATGGTTTGCAAACCCTACGAGGAGGCTTTGAATGGATGATGCGACAATTGAGATGATATACAACACGTCTGCGGAACGAATCCGTGAGACGGACTGCGCCTTTCATCGTTTCCTGTATTCGCAGATAGATTGGTCTGTGCGTGTTCTCGCATTGAGTGGCCCTCGTGGTGTCGGCAAGACGACAATGTTGCTTCAGTACCTCAAGGAGAATCCTGAAGAGGCGAAAGGTGGGCTTTATGTCTCGATGGATAATCTCTGGGTAGATGCCAAGGAATTCTACGAACTTGTTCGATACCATGTCCAACATGGCGGCACGAGTGTTTTCATTGACGAAATACATTACCTTACAGACTGGCAGAGGCTTGTCAAGAACCTATACGACAACTTCAAGGGACTTCGCATTGCCTATACGGGTTCGTCGATTCTCAGACTAGCGGCAGGCAAGGGGGATCTTTCACGGCGTCAAATTGAGTACGAGCTGCCCGGAATGTCATTTAGAGAGTATCTGAACCTTGAGGGGATTGGCGATTTCAAACCAATTGGCTTTGCAGACCTGCTCGCCAATCACGTTCAGTATGCAGAGTCAATCACCAGGGGATTGAAAGTCCTCCCTCTCTTTGAACAATATCTGCACCTTGGGTACTATCCGTTCTACAGAGAGGACCGCGTCCATTTTGGACAGAGGCTCCTCCAAGTGGTAAACCAGGTACTTGATGTCGATTTGCCAAAAGTGGAGGACGTCACTCCGGAAACCGTACGCAAGGCGCGACGGATGTTGTCCATATTGGCAGCCTCTACTCCGCAGACTCCTAATATCACGGAACTTTGCCGTAATCTTGGAATGGATCGCAAACAGGGTTTGAAGGTTCTTCATGCCATGCGCCGCGCTGGGCTTCTTGGTTTGCTGGCGGAAGACGCGGACGCGCTGAAGCATCTCGGTTCGCCAAACAAGATTTACTGCGACAATTCAAATCTCATGTACGTTCTTTGCGGTCAGCCGGATAAGGGGACTATGCGGGAGACTTTCTTCAACAATCAAATACAAGTCGTGGGGGAGGCGTCCTATCCCAAGCGCGGCGATTTCCTCGTTGACGGCAAGTTCCTTTTTGAGGTTGGCGGCACACGCAAATCCTTTGAGCAAATCAAAGACGAGCCGAACTCCTTCCTCGCCATAGACGGCATTGAGGTCGGACGCGCCTCGCGTATCCCGCTTTGGCTTTTTGGTTTTCTTTATTAACGTTTCAGAAAATGTGCTATACTTGTTCGCGTCATGGAAGACAAGGTTTTTGAGTTGGATGGCGTCAGTCGGTCGTTCGGGTCGCTGAAAGCCGTTGACAACCTCACGCTCTCGTTGGGGCGTGGTGAGGTGACGGGTTTTCTCGGCACAAACGGGGCGGGCAAGACCACGACCATCAAGATGTTGATCGGACTCATTCGTCCGACATCCGGCACGGTGCGTCTGTTTGGCGGCGACCCGACCGTGTCCGCCACGCGCGCGCGCATCGGCTACATGCCGGAGATGGCCTACTACTACCCCTACCTCAACGTGCGCGAACTGCTGTCGTTCTACGGCGGCGTGTGCGGCATGGATAAGCAAACCGTCAAGGCGCGCACGGACGAACTGCTGGAAGAGGTGGAGCTCGTGGAGGCGGCGAAGCGTCCGCTCAAGACCTACTCCAAGGGCATGCTCCAGCGCGCCGGCATTGCACAGGCTCTCTTGAACGACCCCGACCTGCTTGTCCTCGACGAGCCGTTCACCGGACTCGACCCGCTCGCGCGCATCCATTTCCGCAATCTGCTGAAGAAGCTGCGTGGCCAAGGCAAGTCGATCTTCTTCTCCTCGCACGAACTGGGCGAGACGGAGCTACTCTGTGACAACGTGGCCATTATGAAAAAGGGGCAGTGTATCTACCACGGCCCGGTGGATCGTCTCGCGGGCGACGGCGGCGGCAACCTTGAACGGCTGTTCCTCGACGTCCTGAAGAAAGGGGGTGTGGCATGAAAGGCTCGATGAGACGCATCGGCGCGCTCGTGAAACTGTCCTTGCTCGAGCTGTGGCGTCGGAACGACATGTTTGCGCTGCTGGTCCTGTCCCTCGTGCTGCTCGTGCCGCTTTCGCTGGCGCGTCCGTTCGGCGCATCCGGCGCCACGCGCTATTTCGACGAAGTGGCGCTTCTGCTCGTCTGGTGCTATTCGCTCTTCATCGCCCTGGGCATCGGTGGACGCCTCTTCACGAGCGAATTCGCCAACCGCACGGTGTATCCGCTGCTGGCGAAGCCCGTTTCACGCGGGGAGCTGCTCGTGGGAAAGTACTTGGGGGCCGTGGTTGCCTCGTGGTCCGCGCTCGCGTTTTTCTACATCTTGTGGGTTGCGTCGTCCTTGCTGCGCGGGGGCGAGTGCCTGACGGTTTGCTTATTCCAGGCGTTCATCTTGCATGCGCTGTTCGCGGCCCTCGCCGTGGCGGCGGCGGTGGCGGGGTCATTTCTGCTCACGCCTTCGGCAAGCACGACGCTTCTCGCCATTCTCTTTCCGGCCATGTTTTTCTTCGGGCGACATCTTCCCGACTACGCCGAAAACGTCTCCGGCGTACTGCGGGGACTCGTGAACGCCTTCTATTGGATTGCGCCGCATGCGGAGTTCTTCGACATGCGCCAGCGCCTCGTACACGGCTGGGGCGGTGTGGAGGCGGGCGTTTTCCTAGCTGTGGTCGGCTACGGCGTGGTCTATTCGGCGGTGCTGCTGTTTCTCGCGCACTTCCTCTTTAAAAGGAAACGCCTGTGACCACAAACCCCTCGGCTGGATATTCTATCTCACGCAGAGGCGCAGAGAGGCAGAGAGCGCAGAGAAAGTTCAGAAATCCGACGGAAAAGAAAAACATGACAAGAAGAATCTCGGAAATTTATTTCACCCAATTGGTGAAAACAAATACATG
>CADCOC010000058.1:14451-39680 GCA_902802945.1 uncultured bacterium
AAAACAAATACATGCTCAAGCAATGGGATAACCTCTGCGAACTCTGCCTCTCCGCGCCTCTGCGTGAGATATAACATGGAGTGGTAAATCGAAATGAGGGATTTAGGTTAAGATGAATCGACTGATTCCATACGGAACGGTTGCGGTGCTTCTGGTGTTTGTGTGGGTGCTGTCGCGAGTCGCCCCCGCGCAAATGCCACAGGCGATTGCGGGTGGAGATGTTTTGTCCGTGTTGCTGGGAGATGCCAAGAAGGATATTTCGGGGGCGATGGTGCGGGAGGCGGATAGTTACTTCCACGGTGGCGTGGACATGGATTGCCACCATCTGCACGACCACCACGACTATGATCACGCCCACCACGACCATGAGGATCATGCGGAAGAAGACCACGACCACGAAGCGGAGTCGTTCGATCCCTGGCGTTGGATCAACGCCCATATTCGCGCGCCTGAGATAGACCGACATCTTGACGGCGGCAAGGCCGTGGAGATGATGCCGTGGTTCTGGGTTGCGATCAAATCCGATCCGCACAACATCGAGGCGTGGAGCACGGCGTGGTATGCGGCCTCGCACCTTATGAAAGACGAGGCATTGGCATTGCGGATCGCAACTGAAGGGCAACGTCTCAATCCGGAATCATTGGAAATGGCCTGTGTGCTGGGACGCGCCTATCGTGCGGAAACCACGCGCGATCAGGAGAAGTCCGAGGCCATGTTTCACAAGGTAATTGAGCTTGCCGAAGGTAAAAAGGAACTGGAAGAGGGTGATGAACTTCCGCTTTTTAGTGCCTTGGGGTATCTGGCCGATTCGGCGAAACACAGAAAAGACACGCAGAAACTTACTGTTTTATTGAACAAGGCGCGTCAATTTTCACCTAACCACCCAACCACTCGCGCCATCGAACGCATGTTGGATGCTAGCCCGCCGCCCGCGCTTCGCACAGGAATGTAAATGAGGATAACTTTTGATGATTGCTTTCGCTACTGGGAGATTAGGAGATTCGGAGATTTGGAGGAGGTCATAAAGATTCTCCAAGCCTCCTAAACTCCAAAACTCCCAGCAGCGAAAGCAAATAAGAGAAGCCACAACGAAAGTTATAGGCAAGGCGATGAAAACATCACGAACCACTGCTATCCCAGCTCGCCTTGGGTGGGGCCTTGTCGCGCCATTCCTGGAGGGAGATCACATTGCCGGCTTTAGCATTGCCAGCGAGGTATGCTTCGGCCACATACTCGCGCTTTTCCTTCATCTGTGCGAGCAGACTGCGTATCTCGACAGCGGCCTCATAGCACATGTCAAGAACCTGATCCCTTAGGGAGGCGTCGGTCTCTTGCATCTTAAGCAGTTCTATGCTACTTAAAATGACTTGTGCGGGCTGACCCAAGGCGTGGCAGAACCCCGCAAGGGACTCCATCACGACCTTGGACCGCTCCACCTGCACTTCGGCCAGAGCAAGGCGCTTGGCTATATCGTTTGTCGGCATCTCATCCATAACCCAAAACTAGTAGCACATTTCGTACCAATGGCATATTGACGCATGGCACGAATTTTGCTATCATTCTCCTAGATGAAACTGCAACTAACAAAGACAAAGACTGTGGAGATAGACTTTTCGCGCCTTGGCGGAGGGCGGAAAAGTTTGTCGGACGTCACTGGCGTTGTGCTAAAAGGCAGTGATGCGCGGGGGTGTCCTGCGGTACGTCTCGTCCACAAGAAGGGCGGCTGGCATGTAGCCGCCGCAGGTTTCGTGCCTTCTCCGCTTGAATCTCTGCCTGAATCGTGGGACGAGGCGAACAAGTCTCAGATGGCATGGTCGTTGCCGCAGGCGTTTCAGGCACCTAGTGCCGCATTTGCCGTCAATTCGTCACATGCGTTCACCCGCCAGACGACGCCGGACGCGCTGACCGTTGATCTCGTGCATACGGCGCCGAAGGTTTCCGCCACGCCGCCGCCGCGCAAGCTCGGCGTTCGCCGTCTTGAGAAAAAGACAGAACCAGCCGCGCCCAAGCCGTCCGACGCCGCAGGCGAGAAGGGGCTGGACGTCAAGCCCGGCGTTCCCTCCCAGTCGAACGGCGTCCGTTTCGTGATGCAGCCGTTGGCCGAGAACCCGTTCGTGATTCAGGCCGGTCTGCCGGAGTACCAGTTGGTGTGGCTGTCGCATCTGCTTCCGGAGGGGCGGCGTCCAACGGTGGCGTCGATCCAGACGTTGCCTTCGGCGTTGCTTGCCTCGTTGTGCGAGCAGCCGGAGTTCAACGCTGCGGGCGGCACGGCGTTTGCGATCTACGTGATGCGCAATTCGGTGTACCTCGCCGGCTACAAGGACGGGCAGCTGATTCTGTTCAGGTCGTGTCCTGGCGTGGCGGGCTGGGAAATGCTGCGCGAGGGCGTGAAGCTGCGCCTCGGGCTTGACGAGGAAATGGTGGACGAAATCCTCGATGACGCGCTCATCGACCCGCGCAGCGCGATGGAGCCGTTCGTGCGCCCCGTCTTGCAGCAGCTGGAGATTTCGCTCGACTACCTGCGCAGCCGCCACAACCTGTACATCGACAAGGTCTTCATAATGGGCATGCCGTCGGGCGCGCGCTACTGGAGCCAGATGTCGGAGGAGGCGCTGCGCATCCCGCTCGTCTCGCCGTCCGTGTTCGAGGGGCTGTCCTTGCCCGCGAAGGACGCGGAACTCGCCGCGCTGACGCCGTCGAAGTCGCAGGCGTTCCTTGCCGCGCTAGGAGCCGCACGTGCGGCGATGGAGGATAATGCATGAACGCGCCGAAACTCCATTTGAACCTGCTGCGCGACAGCGAACGGCAGTCCTCGTCGCCCGTGCGCCTGCGCGTGATGCTGCCGATTCTCGCCGCGCTCGCGTGCGTGGGATGCCTCGTGTGGTGGGGCGTCTTGGCCGGGCAGCTGATTCTCGCCAAGGCGAAGGTGTCGTCGCTGCAGGGCGACCTTGACGCGAAGAAAGCCGCGCATTCCGGCATTCTCAAGCAGATGGGGGATGCGCGTGAACTGCAGGCCGAGTTGGACCAGCTCAAGATGTACGCCAACGGCCGCCGGACTTACGGCGGGCTGTTCAAGGAGCTGGCGAACGTCGTGCCGGAGGGCGTGCAATTGCTGTCGCTGGAAATCCCGGAGCCGGCAGCCCAGCAGCTGCTGCCGCCGGGTGCCAAGCCGGGACCCACGGTGAGGCCGCTGCTCGGCCCGACGAACACGGTCGAGAATGTCGCGCTGCGGATAATCGGCCGCACGCCGCGCGAGACGCCCGTCGAGCAGCTCATGAAGTCGTTGGCGGAACCGGCTTTCACGAACACCCTCGTCATCGCGAAGGACGTGCCGGCCGACCAGATCAGTCCGCGCGTGCGCTCGTTCCACCAGGATGCGTCGCCCGATGAGCGGGGAATGAGGTTGCTCTCCTTCGACGTTGAGTACCGTTGCGTGGAAAGGAGGTTCGAGAAATGAGCGAACGCACCTTGCAAGATCCTTCCGCGCCGATGAAGCGCGCCATGTTCCGCGCGCTGGCGATCGGCGCCATTGCCGTCATCCTTTACATGTTCTGCGTGCAGCCATCCCAGTCCTCGCTTGACAAGGCGAAGGCCGACCTCGCCGGTCTGGAGGTACAGCAGAGCGCCATGGTGCGCGACCTGAAGGGCGCGGACCAGGTGAAGGCGCGCCTTGACGCGATAGATGCGGAGCGCAAGGAGTTCCTTGCCGGACTTCTCAAGCCGATGCTTGGTTCGTACGCCATGCGCGCGAAGTCCGTGTTGGATCCCCTAGCCACTGACGTGGGACTGAGGATAACCGACTACGCCGAGATGCCCGTGCGCCTTCTGCCACTTCCGAAGCCGCAGGCCGCCCAGCTCTACGCGCGCAAGCCCATACGCCTCACCTGCACGGGATCGTACGCCACGATAGTCTCGTTCCTCATGCGCGTGGAGAAGAAACTGCCGCTCGTCTCGCTTGAGGCATTCACCCTCAAGACGCAGAATGACCCCGATAACCAGACCGCCACGCTCGTGTTCGAGTGGCCGGTAAAGGGCGTCAACACCGCCGCGGCCGCGAAGGGAGGCGTCAAGAAATGAAACGTCTCATGATCACTGTTGCCGCCGTTGCCGCCATGTCCGCGTTCGGTGAAGCGCCCGCCGCCAAGCCGAACGGTGGGGCGAGGCATCCCGCCGAGCCGGCCGAGGCCGGAGTGCGCAATCCGTTCTGGCCGATCGGCTATGAGGGAACGCGCGAAACGATCTCCTCTGAAGTGCGCGAGCGTCCGAAACCGCCTGTCGTCGATCCAGCAAAACTTCCTCCGCCGATTACGGCAGCCGAGAGAGCTGCTCGCGATGCCGCAAAGGCCGCCGCCGAAAA
Organism: uncultured bacterium; assembly: GCA_902802945.1. GTDB lineage: Bacteria > Verrucomicrobiota > Kiritimatiellia > RFP12 > UBA1067 > RUG572. The sequence continues at coordinate 18,809 of CADCOC010000058.1, forward strand.
GGCGGCGAAGGAAGTCGCTGAGAAGGCGGCAGCCGAAAAGGCCGCGAAAGAGGCCGCCGCGCGGGCCGAGGCGGAACGGAAGAAGCGCGAGATCTCATCCGTGCATTGGGCCGCCGCGCGCGCTACGCTGAAGTTTGGCGGACGCGTCAAGTTGCGCGAGGACGATTCCATCCAGAACACCAGCGTCGTCATCAACGGCAAGGTCTATTCAGATGGAGACCTCATCTCCATAACCCACGACTCCCGACGGTTCACCTGGCGTGTGGAGGGGCTTTCCGACAACAACAAACTGAAACTCGTTCGTGTTCGCGCGAAGTACCTGGAGAAGTCCGGCGAGGCCGATAAGCAATCTAGCAAAGGAGCGAAGAAATGAAACTCAAACTTGAAGTCCTGATCACCGTCGCTGCCGTGTGCAGCCTGTCCCTTGCCGCCGAACCGGCGGAGAAGGAGAAAAAGCCCGCACCGGCGCCAGTCGTCGCGGCCGAGGCGTCGGAGACAGACGAAATCGACCTCGACAAGTTGGATGACTCCGCAGACGCGGCCCGCAAGGCGCCCACGGTGAAGATGGCGCAGCCCGCCGCCACGACGAACGCTGTCGCCTCGGTGCCCGCCACGGCCGCAAAGACGGCCTCGGCGTCGACCAACGAGACAGCTGAGGCGGCGATGCCTGAAATGGCCGTGACCACTGGCCTCGTGGACATCGACTGCGACGACGCCACGCTTGCGGACATCCTCCGCCAGTTCCGGAAGACGACGGGCGCGAACATCATCTCCACCGATTCGTCGAACCTCCAGCAGCGCGTTTCTGTGTCGCTCCGGCACGTACCGTGGCTGGACGCACTCCAGGCGATCCTCAACACGAAGAAGTTCCGCCTCGAGCCGCGCGGCGACATCTACTTCGTAAGCGAGGACAAACAGTTGGAGCCTATGTTCACGCGCACGTTCGTGCTGAACCACGCATCGGCGAAGGAACTTGCCGAACTGTTCAACAGCACCCTTGGCGGCGGCGGACGCGATCCCAAGACCGGCAAGCCGCGCGGCGGCCAGATCGCCACGGCGTTCGAGGGCGCCAACGTTGTGGTCGTCACGGCGTCGGAGAAGATACTCGCAGATTGCGAGCAGATTATCCACTCCGTTGACAAGGCCATTCCGCAGATATACATCGAGGCGCGGTTCATCGAGGTGTCGAACGAGGCGATGCACAAGCTCGGCGTCCAGTGGAACCAACTTGAAAGCTGGGGTGCTACCGTTAAGGATGTCAGTGCTACCATGGGTTATGCCAATGGACATACGGCAAAGTACAAGAATGGCTACACGGACGTTTATTACACACCGAAGAACATGGTGAATACGGGGTCGAACTCAAGTTTCAGTAAAACCTACACGGACATGTCAACCGGTAAGAGTGCGTTTGACTACAGCAGCAACGGTGAAAGTAATTTCTACACACCTAAAAGTTTTCTGCAAACAGGAGAAACGTCAAGCGATAGCATGACCTATACCGACCTTGCAAATGGCAGCTCTGCCTTGGACTATCGGGCGAGGGATTATCTGAAACCAACAGAACTTGCCGAAGAAATGGGTTGGCGAAATTTTCGGACGTTTTCCGGGCAGCTTTCAGCGGATGACTTCCGCTTGGCAATGAGTGCATTCGAGCAGATGGAGGACGTCAAGATCTTCTCCAACCCGAAGATCATCGTCTCCAATGGAAAGGAAGCACGCGTGGACATGACAACGAAGTTCCCGAACGTGCGCGTGCAGGCAACGCGTAACACGTCGAACGGTTCTGATTCCCTGGACATATCCACTCAGCTTGAGGCCATTCCCGGAGAGGACAAGCTGATGTTCGCTAAGGAGGTGTTCTTCAGTTGGGGCATCACGCTGAGCGTCAAACCGCGCATTTCGCCAGACGGCTTGATCAACGTGGAGATCGTACCCACGATCAGCCAGCTCGACACGGATGTTTCAGCTACGGGCTTCTATCAGGTCAAGGGTGGTGATTCGTCCGCCTACTCCGCATATCCGGTGATTCAGGTCAAGCGCCTTACGACGGACTTTACGATGAAGGACGGCGCAACGGCCGTGATCGGCGGACTGTCTAAGACGACAGAGGGAGACGTCGATTCCGGCATACCCTATCTGCGGAAGATCCCGTGGATTGGCCCGAAACTGTTTGGCTGGAAGAGCCGCGGCAAGGTGCAGAAGGAAATCATAGTGTTTGTGACGCTCGGAATGGCCGATCCGGGCAACTTGTCGGCAGACGTGGGGTTGCCTAAGAACGCGATTGTCGGGCGTGAGTATGTGGCAGGGCGCAAGTTGGAACCTGGCGACCGCAAGGGTGGATTCGCCGAGGTGATGTCCCTCGATATGCGCACGATCGAGGAAAAGCAGGCGGACAACAAGCGTGGTTCTGGCACGGTGACGATCACGCCCGTCGTAGAATCTGAAAAATGAGAGTGCGAGGGAAAGGGTGATGGCCGACGTTCCGGGTTTCGACTATGAAAACATTCTGAGGGCGTGTCCCGTTGTGCTGGGCATGACGGAGAACTCGCCCGAGGCCGTGTTCTCGCGTCTCTTTGACGCGTTAGTGTCGACGGGTCGCCTGTCGGCAGACCTCTGCGAGAAGGCGCGGGCCGCCGTAAACGCCCGCGAAGCCGCCGGCTGCACGGCGCTCGCCAACGGCGTAGCCATCCCTCATGGTTATTTGGACGAAGTAGGGTCGCCAATAACCGCCATCGGCATTCATGCCAATGGGGTAGACTGCTATTCGATTGACGGAGAGCCGTCGCGCATATTCGTCCTGATACTGAACCATCCAGGTTCCCGCGACCATGTCCGTTTCCTCGCGGCCATAAACCGTCGCTTGATCATCCCCGAAGTGCGCGCCGGATTGCTGTTGGCGAAGTCTCGCGACGAAGTTCTGAAACTCCTTGCCGGGTGAAGAAAACCATGGTGTCAAACATCAAAGCATAAATGAGGTACAAAAATGAAGAAGTCATTGATGTTGATTTTTGGTGTGATCCTCTCGTCCGCGCTTCCGCTTGCGGCAGAAACCGAAACGATAGGTGACTACACATGGGAATATACCATCTCCAGTGGTACGTGTGAAATCACTGGCGTGTCTCCTGCAGTGGGTAACGTGACCATTCCATCTGCACTGGGTGGTAAGTCTGTGACGGGAATTGGCACTAATGCGTTTTCAGAGTGCAGTGGACTAACGGGCGTGACGATACCCGATAGCGTGACGAGCATCGGCCTTTCTGCATTTTCCGATTGCAGCGGATTGACGAGTGTTACAATCGGAACCGGCCTGACGAGCATCGGTGATTCTGCGTTTTCGGGGTGTAGCGGATTGACGAGCTTGTCGCTTCCTGACAGTGTAACGAGTATCGGCAATTCTGCGTTTTACAACTGTTCTGCTTTGCAGGGTTTGACGTTGCCTCCCTTCATCAAGAGTGTAGAGCCTGGTACGTTCCATAGTTGCCGCTCACTTGCTTACGTGGTTATTCCTGATGGCGTTAAAGGTATTGGGGATAGGGCGTTCTTCAATTGCAAAAGCTTGACAAGCGTAACGATACCGGATAGCGTCTTGAGTATTGGGATTGAGGTGTTCTCCGGTTGCAGTTCGATCGATAAGCTTTCGATTGGCAATGGGATGAAAGTCATTGGCAAGAGTGCATTTAATGACTGTACCGCCTTGCCAAGCGTCACGATACCAGACAGCGTGGAAAGCGTCGGGGATACTGCGTTTAAAAACTGCTCTGCCCTCAACACCGTCAAACTTGGTAGCGCTATGAAGAACATTGGCAAGGGGGTGTTCTCCGATTGTGTCTCCTTGCCTAGCGTTGACATACCGGGTAACGTGGAGAGCATTGACGAGGAGGCGTTTTACAATTGCAGGTCTTTGACCGGCATTACGATACCTGACGGGGTCAATAGCATCGGGGCTAAGGCATTCTCCGAATGCGTTTCACTCAAGAGTGCCAAGATAGGTTCGGGTGTGAAGAGCATCGGAGCGGAAGCGTTCTCTGGATGTGTCGCCCTGTCCGGCGTGACTATACCAGACGGCGTTGAGAGTATAGGCGCGAACGCATTCTCCGGCTGCGCCGTGCTTGCCAACGTAATAATCGGTTCGGGCGTGATAAGCATTGGGGCGGATGCATTCTCCGGATGTGTAGTCCTTCCTGGCGTGACGATACCTGATAGCGTTGAAAGTGTAGGGGCGAATGCTTTCTTGGGTTGTCAGGCACTTGCCAGTGTCAAGATTGGCGGTGGTGTGAAGAGCATAGGGGCATCCGCTTTTTCAGGTTGTTCTAGGTTGACAGAAGTGACGATACCAGACCATGCGGAGAGCATCGGGGAAAATGCATTTCAGGACTGCACCGCGCTTACCAGCGTGAAGATTGGCGGTGGTGTGAAGAGTCTCGGAGGGGGTGTCTTCTCTGGTTGTGTTGTACTACCTAGCGTAACGATACCTGACGGTGTGGAGAACATAGGGGCGAATGCTTTTTCTGACTGTTCGTCGCTTATCAGTGTCAGTATTGGTTCGGGCGTTAAGAGCATTGGCGCGGAGGCGTTCTCCGGCTGCAAAGGCTTGACGGACGTGACCATACCCGATGGTGTATCCAGTATCGGAGACGGAGCGTTCTACAACTGTGAGTCTTTAGCTGATGTCACGATAGGTTCCGGCGTGAGGAGCATCGGTGCGGAGGCGTTTTCTGGCTGTACCAAACTTACTGGTGTAGTGATACCGGATAGTGTTGAGAGTATCGGCGAGAACGCGTTCTATGGCAGCGGTGCGGAGGCAAAAGTTATATCGGGCGAAGAGGTTGTTTTTCCAGGCATATCCTCCGATGACACCGTTCCCACTAGTTTCACCATAAGCAATGGGGTGACGAGAATCGGTAATGGGGCGTTCTCCGGTAATGGGACTCTGGCGGAAGTGTCAATCCCAGACAGTGTCACAAGTATTGGCGACTATGCGTTCAACGGATGTTCTGCCCTAAGCAAAGTGACGATGGGTAGCGGATTGAGGGACATCGGGATAGGAGCGTTTCAATTTTGCAGTAGCCTCACGGAAGTGTCGATTCCGGCAGGCGTTACAAACATTAGCGACGCGGCATTTAATGATTGCAGCCGGTTGACGAGCATTAAGTTCAGCGGGAACGCTCCGCATGTGGGCGAATATGCGTTTGCGGGCGTTGCTTCAGGTTGCGTTGTCTATGTCCCATACGGAGCGAGCGGATTCACGATGGATTCCAGTGGCAAGTGGCAGGGGATGACGGTAAAATACTATAGCTCGACAGTTAAGCCTTCTTCTCAGCCTCCAGGCAAGTCGGCCACGGGTTCGGCGTCGCTACCGTATGGGGCATTGACAGAAGGCGATATAACTGATGCGTTTGTGGCTTCTAAGGCGACAACGTTGATGGGTGCGGTATATGACGGCGACAGTGTAGTCGGCATTGTTGAGTTAAAGTTAGCTAAAGTCAATGCCGGGAGTCGGTCTGGACGTGTTTCTGGTTCGGTTACCGGCCTTGACGGCAAGAGAAATGCGATAAAGGCCAGCAAGGTGATGAATGTTGACGGTGTTTCACCTAAGAGGGTGTCGTTGGAAGTCAAGAACTTAGGGACAATGACCGTGTCGATAGGCGGTGGCAAATTCGCTGGCTCACTTGGCGGATACCATGTTCAAAGTGCGAACGTTGGTGGCAACTGGTATGGCTCCAAGGCCAGCGTGTCTGTGAATGCGTACGATCTCTCGATGTTCACAGGCGATGTGGTGGAAGACCTCTTACCGCTGGGCGAGACGGCAAGCGTGTCTGGCAGAAAGTGGGATTTTGGCCGTGCCGCAACTGTCAAATGGGCGAAAGTCAAAGATAGCGTGACGCCGCTAGTATATGATGAGTCAACCGGATATGGCCTAGTGGCCGATACGAAGAAGGGTACTAACCTTTCGGCGATCAAGGTAACGTACACTCCCAAGAAGGGTACTTTTAAGGGTTCTTTCAAGGTGTACGAACTGCAGGGTACATCGCCTCGGATCAAGCTGAAGAAGTACACGGTAAAGGTGTCGGGCGTGGTAGTTGACGGAGTGGGCACTGGCGTGGCCACATGCAACAGGCCAGCCATTAATTGGTCTGTCACGGTGACAGGTTTATAAATTACTGCAGAGCATGAGACTTGTCAATACCACATGGCGTCGAGGCAATGATTAGGAAGTGCGTATGAAAGCGATCGCGACAGCGAACTACGACTTTGAAAAGCTGATAACCGAAGGGTGCGTGTACGTCGATAAGACGGACATGCTCGGCAAGCTTGCGTCGGCGAAGGACGCCATCTACTTCATCTCGCGTCCGCGCCGGTTCGGCAAGTCGCTGATGCTCTCGACCTTCAAATGCCTGTTCGAGGGAAAGAAGAAGCTCTTCAAGGGCCTTAAGATCGAGAAGAAGTGGGACTGGTCGAAGACGTATCCGGTCGTCAGCCTTAACATGCGCAAGACCAGTGCCCCGACCATCGCCGCCCTCGATAAGAATCTCTGGAACGTATCTAAAAAGATCTCCGCAGAGTACGGGTTGAAAATTAAGTGGCGCGATTGCGGCGACTGCGGCGCGGCGTTTTCGGAGACGCTTGAGGCGCTCGCGAAGAAGCATGGGCCGTTCGTGCTGCTCATCGACGAGTACGACGTGCCGCTGCAGACATTCCTTCGTACGGGAAAGCTCGGTGCCGCGCGCGCGATGCTGCACGACTTCTACGGCGGCATCAAGGATAATGTCGGGTCGATTCGCTTCCTGATGATGACAGGCGTCTCCAAGTTCACGAAACTCTCCGTGTTCTCCGCGCTCAACAACCTCACCGACCTCACGATGGACCGTCCCGAGTTCGCCGGGATGCTCGGCTACACGCGCAAGGAGATCGAGACCACCCTCGCGCCGCAGCTCGGCGCGTTCGCACGGAAGCTCCGCTGCACGCGCGAGGAGGCGCTCAAGCGGCTTCTCGCATGGTACGACTCCTACCGCTTCTCGCCTTACTCAAATGTCAAGGTGCTGAATCCCGTCTCGGTCGGACAGGCGTTGCCTTCTGGCATTCTCACGGACTACTGGTCCAAGACCGGCGTCCCCACGCTCGTCGTGGAGCGGCTCCAGGCCGGCGGCAAGATGCCGTCCGACCTCGCCGAGGTCGCGACGACGCCAGGCGACCTTGACGTATGCGACGCGAACGACCTGCCGTGGATCCCGCTTCTCTACCAGAGCGGCTATCTCACCATCAAGAAGGTCGTATGGACCGACTCGCCCGACGGACGCTACGTTTCCGGACTCGTCCTCGGCGTCCCGAACTTCGAGGTGCGCGAGAACCTGAAGTCGAACTTCTGGCGTACCATCATGCACATGGACGAATCTTCGTTCACGTCGTTCGTGGACGTCGCGAAGCGGCAGTTGGCGGAAGGGAACGTCGACGCACTGACGAATGAAACGCTTTTCTCGCTTTACGCCGCGCTTCCGTCTACATGGCGCGCGAAGGACGAAGCGGAAGCAAAAAGATATTTCTTCATGTTCATGAAGCTGTTGGGTGCGACGGTCCATGCGGAGCAGACTTCTGCACGAGGCTACGCCGACGCGATCATGGAGACGCGGAAGGGCGTGTACATGTTCGAGTTCAAGTTCAACCGCTCGGCGAAGGCTGCAATCCGGCAGATCCGCGAGAAGGGCTACGCGGACGCCTACAAGGCGGACAAGCGCCCCGTCACGCTCATCGGCATCAACTTCAGCGCGAAGAAACGCAACATCGACGAACCCATCATCGAACCTCTGTAGCCGCAAGAGGCACGTCCGCCAACGTGTATGCGTGTGCAAGCAGAAGGAGGCGAAGTGAAACACCTGTACGACAGCTTGCGCGGATGCGCGAAGGAAGAAGAGGTCAAGGCCGAGTTCTGCAAGTTCTTCAAGATGAAGATCTTCGCCCTCCGCGGCATCGACCACTATACCGAGCGCGTCCTTTTTGAGTTCAAGTACGACCGCAACTTTCGGAATGCGGAGAACGTGGCGCGCGTGCTGGCGCAGACGATGTACTACGCGAGGCTCCTGAAATTCGGCGCGGGGCTCACCAAGTATCCGCTCCCGCCGTACATCTGCGTCGTTGACAAGAACGAGGCGTTCTTCGCCGAGACGAAGGACTTCGCGAAGTTCTACGCCGCGAAGGGCGACCGCTACGACTGGGACCGCGCCCCCTCCACGCCCTGCCCCAAGCTCGTGGAGGACATATTTGGATTTTTAACACAGAGGCACAGAGACACAGAGAAATCAGCAAATGAAGGATTGCTTTCGCTACGGGGAGATTCGGAGGCTCGGAGTTTAGGAGAAGATTCTAGAAAAACTCCAGATCTCCAAAACTCCAAAACTCCAAGTAGCGAAAGCAACGAATCCTCTGAGCCTCTGAGTCTCTTTGTTAAAAACAAATTACCTTACATCTACGACCTCACGAACCCGGCTGAGGAGGAGCAGTTCGTCGCGAAGTGCCGCGAGCGACTCACGCACCAGGCGACCTTCCTCGACCTCCTCGACAAGAAGGCCATCACCGAGGAGAACTTCCTCGACGTGTTCGCCTACTGGGACGGACTCTTCGGACCCTACGTGCGCAACGGACGCAAATCCTCCGAATACTTCCTCTCCGACATCGAGCAGGGCAAGTCCATCGTCGCGCAGGGCGGACAGGTCCTCTTCTCCGTCTCCGGCGCGGAGGGCTACATCCCCAAGACGCTCCAGCCCGAGAAGTATCTCCACTTCTGGCAGAACTACGAGAAGGTGCCGCCATCCGCCATGATGCGCATCCGCCAGATGGCCGACCGTCTCACCGAGGACTTCCGTCGCCGCTTCACGGGCGAGTTCTTCACGCCGATCGACTTCGCCGCCAAGGGCCTTGAATACATCGAGCGCACCGTCGGGCGCGAATGGTGGAAACGCGGCAACGTGCGCCTGTGGGACATGGCCGCCGGCACGGGCAACCTCGAATTCCGGCTGCCGTCGTCCGCACTCCAGTACTGCTACATCTCCACACTCGAGGCCGAGGACGCCAAGTACTGCCAGAAGATTTTCCCCGCCGCAACGTGCTTCCAGTACGACTACCTCGCGGACGACATCCCCGCCCTCGCCGGACAGATGACGTTCGGCCAGACGCGCAAGATGCCGCCCAACCTCGTCGCCGACCTCGCCAACCCGGACATCACGTGGATCATCCTCATCAATCCGCCGTTCGCGACGGCCAACACCGTCGGCGGCGAGACGGGCAAGAAGTCCAAGGACACTGTCTCGATGACCACCATCCGCGAATGGATGAACGAGGAGGACTACGGCGAGGCGAGCCGCGAACTCTTCACTCAGTTCTTGTTCCGCATCTCCAAGGAGTTCAAGGACCGGCAGGCGTACCTCGGGATGTTCTCGAAGCTGAAGTACATCAACTCCAACAACGACCAGAAGATACGCGACGGTTTCTTCCAGTACCAGTACGAGCGCGGCTTCATCTTCCCCATCAAGTGCTTCTATGGCGCGACGGGCAACTTCCCCGTCGGCTTCCTCGTCTGGAACCTCGCGAAGAAAAGGCACCTCGCCGAGCAGGACATCACGCTCGACGTGTTCAACGCGGACGTGGAGAAGATCGGCACGAAACGGTTCCCGTCCGTGGAACGCATGGCCATGCTCAACAAGTGGTGCCCGCGCCCGAAGTGGGACGGCAAGTCGATCATGCCCACGTTCGTGAGCGCGTTCAACCTCAAGACGGACAACAAGGACAAGCGTAACCACGTTGCGCCCGGCTTCCTCTGCTCCGTGTCGAGCAACGGCGACGATTTCCAGCATACGAACAGCGTATTCATCCTTTCTGCGCCCTACGCGAATGCGGGCGCGTTCTCGGTGACGCCGGAGAACTTCGAGAAGGCGATGGTGCTCCACGCCGTGAAGAAGATTCCGAAGGCAACATGGACGAACGACCGCGATGCGTTTTACGCGCCGAAAGTAAATGGAGAAGGATTGCTTTCGCTGCGGGGAGATTCGGAGTCTCGGAGTTTAGGAGAAGATTCTAAAAATCCTCCAAATCTCCAAGCCTCCAAGACTCCCAGCAGCGAAAGCAATCAGATTGACCTCCCAGCCGATTTTGTGACCGATTGCGTTGTGTGGTCGGCGTTTGCCGATTCCAACTACGCCGTGTCGCTCCGCAACGTACAATACCAAGGGCGCGTGTGGCAGATCGCGAACAACCTCTTCCCGTTTCTGCTGGACGAGGTGCGGCAGTGGCCGTGCGCGCACGGCGACATCGCGGCGCAGCTTGCGGCGGCGAATGAGGACCGCTTCCTCGCCAAGTGGCTGGCGGAGCGAGATTTATCCCCAGAATCGCGTGCCGTCCTCACGGCCGCGCGGGCGCTCTACCGCGAGTTCTACGCCAACATCACCAGCACGCCGTGGATGGACTGGAAGATCGAGACGTGGGACGTGGGGTACTACCAGGTGCGTAACGCAATGAAGGGTTTGCTTTCGCTACGGGGAGATTCGGAGATTCGGAGTTTAGGAGAAAATTCTAAAAATTCTCCAAATCTCCAAGACTCCAAGACTCCAAGCAGCGAAAGCAATCACGCGAAGACCACGCTCGCCGCCGTCCATGACGCCCTCCGTGCGAAACTTCTGCCGCAGATCTATTCGCTCGGCTTCCTCAATCCCGACGTGGAGTATTTCAAATGACGGTCAATAGGAGACTGAAAGTGGTGGGTGCAAAACGTGAGATGAAGAAGTTTATCAGGAATGGTTTAATTGCGTTCGTGCTTTTGGCAATCGCCTGGCCATGCGTTGGTGACGGCGTGCAGCGCGAGCGACTTGCGGACGGATGGGAGTTCATGCGCGCGGACGGTTCCGCGAGCGAAACCAACTCCGCCGCGTGGCGTGCGGTGCGCGTGCCGCACGACTGGGGCGTGGAGAAGTCGTTCGATCCCAAGAAACCCTACGGCGACGCCTATCTCGAACCGACCGGCATCGGCTGGTACCGGCGCACGTTCCGTCTCGACCCCGCGCGCGCGGCGTTCATCAAGGCGGGCGGTCACCTCTTCTTTGAGTCGAACGGCATGATGAGCCACTCGAAGGTGTGGGTGAACGGCAAGTACGTGGGCGGCTGGCCCTACGGCTACACGGCCTTCCGCTGCGACCTCACGCCGCACCTGAACCTCGACGGCGAGAACACGCTCGTCGTGCGGTGCCACAACCACGTCGACTCCTCCCGCTGGTACACGGGCGGTGGCATGTACCGCGAATGCCGGTTCGCGTATTGTCCAGCGGACTACCTCATCCCCGGTTCCGTCGTAATCACCACGCCAGAGGTCACGAAGGCGCGCGCGACCGTTCACGTGGAGTGGGAGATGTCGCAGTCCAGCAAGAAGGAACGCACGTTTACGGTGGAGAGGCCGCGCCTCTGGGACATCGACGATCCGTACCTCTACACGCTCGACGTCGCGGGCGAGACGTTCCGCTACGGCATCCGCACGATCGCGTTTCATCCCGACGCGCGCGGGTTCCAGCTGAACGGACGCCGCGTAGAGCTGAAGGGCGTGTGTCTCCACCACGACCTCGGCGTACTCGGTGCGGCTTACAACCGCGCCGCGATGAAGCGTCGCTTTCTCAAGTTGAAGGAGGCGGGCGTAAACGCCATCCGCTGCTCGCACAACCCGGAGGATCCTGACTTCCTCGACCTTTGCGACGAGCTCGGTCTGCTAGTGAAGGACGAGGTGTTCGATGAGTGGCGGCGCATCGGCGCGTCCGGGAAGCGCAGGGACGGCTACTCGAAACTCTTCGACAAGTGGCACGAGCGCGACGTGCGCGCGTGGGTGCGCGCCGACCGCAACCATCCGTCCGTGATCGTATGGTCGATCGGCAATGAAATCCCCGAAGGACACCCCCGCATCGCGCCCACGAGTGAGTTCATCCGTCTCGCGAAGATGCTCGACGCGATCGTGAAGAGCGAGGACAAGACGCGTCCCACCACGAACGCGAACAACGAACGCGCCAACGCGACGAACGAATACGGACAGACCCTCGACATCTACGGCTTCAACTACTCCTGCTACATGTTCGGTCCGTTCAAGAAGAAGAACCCGAACAAGCCGTTCTTCGGGTCCGAGACGCAGTGCGCGATTGCGAGTCGCGGCGCATACACATTCCCCGTCAAATGGGGCTGGACGCAGCAGAAGACGGGCGCGCTCCACGTCTCTGGCTACGGTGTGGAGGCATGCAGCTGGTCGGGCGATCCCAAGAAGGGCTGGGCTTGCGCGCCCGATGCGCAGTGGTTCAACATGGACGCGCATCCCGAATGCATGGGCGAATTCGTGTGGACCGGCTGGGACTACCTCGGCGGCCCCTATTGGGCCGATTCAATGGTGAAGAAATTCAAGATCAAGGGCATCCACTCCTGTGCGACGGGCTTCATCGACCTCGCCGGTTTTCCGAAGGACACGTTCTGGCTCTTCCAGTCGCGGTGGCGTCCCGACCTGCCGATGGCGCACATCGTGCCGCACTGGAACTGGCCCGACCGCGTGGGCAAAGTGACGCCCGTCCACGTCTTCACATCAGGCGACGAGGGCGAACTGTTCCTCAACGGACGCTCGCTCGGCCGCCAGAAGAAAGACCCCAAGAACTGGAAGAAGGCATACCGACTCACGTGGGACGACGTCGTCTATGAGCCCGGCACGCTCAAGGTCGTCACGTACAAGAACGGCGCGCCGTGGGCGGAGAAGACCATCACCACCACGGGCCCTGCCGCCCAGCTCAAGCTGGAGATCGAGGACAACGCGGAGGCGGGGGCCGATCTCGTGTTCGTCAACCTCGAAGTGCAGGACGCGGAAGGGCGCTTCGTGCCAGACGCGGCGGTGGACGTGACCTTCTCTGTGAAGGGGCCGTGCGAGCTCGTCGCGACGGACAACGGCGACGAGGCCGACTTCGCGTCGTTCCACTCGCCCACGCGCCGTACCTTCTCCGGGCGTCTCCAGGCCATTGTGCGCAAGAATACCAATGCGTCGGAAGCAATCTCCATCACGGCTTCATCTCCTGGATTCACGTGCGTCACGACCACATTGCATCGGTAGGAGGAAAACTCTTATTTTCACTTTTCACACGCTTGCTCTTGACGGCGCGGAAAAAAGAGCGTAGAATATACCTTGTGAAATCGTCTTAGGCGGGTGTCTGGGGTCGATTTCCATTGATAACAAGTAAGGATAAAAGAAGATGGACATCTATGTTGGTAACCTCGCGTACGCGACGACTGACGATGGACTCAAGGCCGCGTTTGCGGCGTACGGCGAAGTTACCTCAGCGCGTGTTGTGGCTGATCGCATGACTGGCCGCTCAAAGGGCTTTGGCTTCGTTGAGATGCCAAACCGCGAGCAGGCTCAGGCCGCAATTGACGCGCTCAACGGGCAGCCGCTTGATGGTCGCCCCATTCGCGTGAACGAGTCGCAGCCCAAGCCCCGCCAGGAACGTCGTGGTGGCGGTTTTGGCGGCGGACGTCGTGACCGCGGTGGTCGCGGCGGACGCGGCGACCGTGGTGATCGCGGCGATACGCGTTGGTAATTACGCAAATCCGCGCGAAAACCCAAGGTATAACTGAAAGAAACTCGGCGGTATGTCGGGTTTCTTTTTGTCTACAAAAAATTCATGTTTTTTACATGAAAAGGGGTTGCGCGCCGAAACAGAATGTGATATACTATCGGCGTTTTCCACCACTGGAGAACACGAGTGAATTGCGCGTACAGGTATCCCCCATGCTAACCTGTATGCGTAGGCACCCGGCCGGGAGCAACGGTCCCCCCCCCTTTGGGCCGCCCGGTACGGGTGCCACTTTTTTTCCCTTGCCCCTGAGGGGCGATTGTGGTATCATGCCACCGTTTCCTCTTTCAGACGCATAAGGAAAAAGACATGAACAGTGAAACAGCTACCTCCTGTGTCGGATGTGGGCGCAGGGATTTCATCTACGGCCTTCTCGCCGCAGTCGCCGCAGGCAATGCATCGGCGCATGAACTGAGCGACTTTTTTGCAGCTCTCCCCGCTCCTACGCCGGCTGGCGCAATCCCCGACAAGACGGGTACCGTGAAGGTGCGCCTCGTGTTCTCCATCTGGGACGACGTGCAGGTGAAGAAGACGTGGCCCAATGCTGGCTTCGACTTCCGCCCCGTGATGAAGAACATCACGGACGCGCTCAACGCAGGCGTGAAGGGCGTCAAGTTCGTGCCCGCGATGGCGTACGACGCGAAGGGCTCCGCCGCGATTCTCGCCGAGGACAATAAGGCGGGCGATGTGAAGGGCTACCTCGTCATCCAGATGAACTCGTGGTCGAACGCCCTCGGCGGCATCGTCAAGGCTGGCAAGCCCACGCTCTTCTGCTCGTTCCCGTATTCCGGCATCGGCGGATGGGACGTGCAGAACGCCGCGATGATCCGCAAGAAACAGAAGAACTACGCGTTCATGAGCTCGCTCGACTTCAACGACACCATCGGCGCGGCGCGCGCGTTCGAGACGCTGAAGAACGGCACGGGCGAAGATTTCGTGAAGGCGGCGACGGAGTATCGTCTCGCCCACACGCCGCCTGAAACAGGCATCAAGCCCTGCGAAGGCCCGCTCGACTGTCTTTCCCCCGAAGAGACCCTTGCCGCCGTTAAGGGCAAGAAGATACTCTCTGTCGAGGGTTACAACAAGAAGATCAAGGACAAGATCCTCAAGGACTTCGGCATCATCGTCGAGGATGTGAAGTTCGAGGAACTGAATGCCGCCTGGGAGAAGGTGCCGGATGCGCTTGCTCGGGAGAAGGTCGCCGAATGGAAACGCACGGCGCGGAAGATCATGGACGTCTCGGACGAAACGCTGTTCGGCTGCGCGAAGCAGTTCTACGGCATGAAGGAAGTCCTGAAGGCGCATGGAGCGGTGGCGATCTCCGTCAACTGCCTCGGCGGCTGCTACACCGGCAAGCTCCACGCCTATCCCTGCCTCGGCTTCATGGAGCTCCAGGACCTCGGACTATTCGGAACGTGTGAGAACGACATCCGCTCCACCGTGGCGATGGTCGTGTTCGGCGCGATGACGAAGGGACGCATGGGCTACATCTCCGATCCGGCGATCGACAGCTCGCGCCGCGCAATGATCTTCGCGCACTGCGTCGCCACGCGCAAGTTCCTCGGCGTGGACGGCGCGACCGCGCCCTACGAGATTGAGACCCATTCCGAGGACCGCCAGGGCGCGTCCGTACGTTCGATCGCGCCCCTCAACTACCCAGTCACGACAGTGGAGTTCCACTTCACGGGCAATGGCGGCACGGGTTGCGTGCTTGTGCAGACCGGTCGTACATTCTCGAACGACCCCGATGACCGTGCCTGCCGCACGAAGATGGTGGTGGAGGTGACGGGCGACTTCGAGCGGTCGTACAAGCTCTGGGATCTCTGGGGCTGGCACCGCGTCACCTTCCTCGGCGACTTCAAGAAAGACGTCGAGGCGCTCGCCAAGAAGATCGGCTACCGTGTGATCTACGAGTCGTAGCAGTTTACCCGAACGTCCGTCTGGGCGCGTTATCACAAAAGAGGCAATTGAAATGGAACAGACTTCCCTTGGTTTCAAACGTATGGTTCGTGCGGTGATTCCGGCCTTTCTGCTGGCGGTCTCCGTGGGGCAGATATATGCGTTCACTAACTTCTCCGACCAGATCGCCGCGCACATCGGCGAGTCGAAGAGCGCGGTGCAGTTCGCATTTTCGCTCGGCATCTTCTTCCTCGGCATGGGCGCGGCGTTCTTCGGGAAGATCGTGGAGAAGAACATCCGCCTCTCCACGATCATCGGCACGACGCTCTTCATCACGGGGTTGCTCGTGACGGCGCTTGGCGTGAGGATGAAGTCGCTTGCGCTCATCTACCTGGGCTATGGCTTTCTGGTTGGAACTGGTACGGGAATCATCTACATCTCGCCAGTGAAGACGATGATGCTGTGGTTCCCTAACGCGAAGGCGATTGCCGCAGCCGTGCCGATCATCTCGTTCGGACTGGGGTCAACGCTCTCCACGATCCTCTACAAGGGATTCGGTTTCGGCGGGACAGGCTCCATGTTCTCCATGCGCTTCCTAGGTTTCTACGACTACTTCGGAGTTGAGGCATGTCCCGGAAAGGTCGAGTCCGTGTTCCTCGCCTTCGCTGTGTTCTATCTCTTCCCGATGGCGGTTGCGGCGTTCCTCCTCAAGAAGCCGAAGATCGAGCAGATGTCGTTCGCACACGGACTTCCGCAGTGCGAATTCACGTACATGGGATTGGCGAAGGACTCCTACTTCCTGCGCTCTTGGCTTTTCATGTTCCTCAACATCTCCTGCGGTCTCTGTCTCATCCCCCTTGCGAAGCAGATGATGAAGGATCCTTCCGTGGGCTACAGCGAGGGGCTGATCACGTGGATCATCGCGCTTTCGGGTCTCATGAACGGCGGCGGTCGTTTCCTCTTTGCCTGGTGGAGCGACCGTCTCGCGCGCCGCGTGAACATCCTGCTCATCATCCTTTCCATCTCGGCCGGCGTGATGGCGGCGAGCTGGTGGCCGCCCCTAATCGGCGTGGCGCTTCTCGTGATCAACGCCTGTTACGGCGCGGGCTTCTCGGTGATTCCCGGCATCCTCGCGGACCACTACGGCATGACGAACATCTCGAAGATCCACGGCGCGGTGCTCTCCGCTTGGGGCGTTGCGGGGCTGGTGGGCAACCAGGCGGCGATTCTCGTCAGCGACAAGATGGGCTTCGGCAACATGGGCGTCGTCACGATGCTCGTCATCTTCTACCTGCTCAACCTCGCGAACGCCGCCACGCTCTGCCGTCGCGCCGGTTAAACCTGTAGCGCGTCGTATACGGCAAGGGCGGCGGCGGCCTCCACGCATGGTACGGCCCGCAGCACGATGCACGGGTCGTGGCGACCCTGCACGCGCAGACGCGCGTTCTCACCTGTCTGGAGATTCACCGAATCCTGTTCGATCGCAATCGACGAGGTTGGCTTGACCGCCACGCGGAACGTAATCGGCTCGCCCGTGGAGAGTCCGCCGAGGATGCCGCCCGCATGGTTCGTGACGGGCTTCACCTTGCCGTTCACCATGCGGTAGGCGTCGTTGTTCTCGCTCCCGTGCCGTTCGCTCGCGGCGAAACCGTCGCCGAACTCAATTCCCTTCACGCCGGGGATGCCGAACACGGCCTGTGCGATGCGGTTCTCGAGTCCTCCGAACATCGGGTCGCCCACACCTACGGGCATGCCACACACCTCGCAGGAGATCACGCCGCCCACGGAGTCGCCCGCCGCCTTCGCCGCGAGGATTGCCGCGCGCTGACGCTCGGGATCGGTCTCGCCGCCGATGCGTTCGGCGTGCGCCTGCACGGTCACGCCCTTCTGCGCGAGAATCTGCAACACGATGCCGCCCGCGATGCAGAGCGGCGCCGTGAGACGGCCCGAGAAGTGTCCGCCGCCCGCCACGTCCTGGAAGCCGCCGAAACGCACCTGCGCGGGCCAGTCGGCGTGGCCGGGACGCGGCACCGCGCGCAGGGCGTCGTAGTCCTGCGAGCGCGTGTTCGTATTGCGGATGATGGCGGTAAGCGGCGCGCCGCACGTGACGTCGCCCACGAGACCGGAGAGGAACTCAGGCTCGTCGGCCTCACGGCGCGCGGTGGACGTCTCGTCGCGTCCCGGTGCGCGTCGGTCGAGGAACGCCTGCAGGGCGGCGCGGTCAATCGTGAAGCCTGCGGGCAGACCCTCTATCGTCACGCCGATTGCCGGCGCGTGGGACTGTCCGAAGATCGTGATGCGGATGTTCTCGCCGTAGCTGCTGCTCATTGCGCCCTCACTTCTCGTCGTATGCGCCGAGGTAGGTGAAATGCTCGACCTCTGGATCGGAGGCAAGTCCGGCCAGAAGCTTTACCACGCGCGGGTCGCGCGGCGAGGCCTCAATGTCGAACGTGAAGCGGAATTCGAAGTCGCTGCCTGGCACGGGACGCGATTCGAGCTTCGAGAGATTCACGCCAATCGCGGCGAACTTCGCAAGCACGCCGCTCAGCGCGCCCGGATGGTGTGCGAGGCTCATCAAGAGAGTCATCTTACTCGCATCTGGATAAATTTGGAGGTTCTTCGAAATGCAGATGAAGCGCGTGTAGTTCGAGGCGACATTCGAGATGTCCTCCGCGAGCACGTCGAGCCCGTACAACTCCGCGCACGCGCGTGAGGCGATCACGGCCTCGTCAGTGCGTCCGGACGCCGCGAGCTCCGCAGCGGCGGCCGCTGTGTTCGACGCGGGGATCGTGCGCATCTCAGGGTGGGTGAGGAGGAACGCCGAGCATTGTGCGATCGCGTGCGGGTGGCTCGTCACCTCCTTGACGTCAGAGAGCTTCACGCCGCGCCGCGCGAGCAGCACGTGGCGAATGCGCATCCGCATCGCGCGCACGATCTTGAATTCATGCTGCGCCATCGCGTCGTAGATGGCGGGGACGGACCCCACGGCGGAGTTCTCGATCGGCAGTACGCCGTAGTCGCACATGCCAGTCTCGACTGCGCGGCACACGTTCTCGAAGCCGCGGAAATAGAGAATCGTGGGGAAGGCGAAAAGACGGCTAGTAGCCTGTTGCGAGTAGGCGCCTTCCGTGCCGGGACACGCCACGGTGGCCGACGACGGGAACTGGTCGGGCGTGTTCTTAATTGCATCGCCGATCTGTGCCACAAGCTCGTTCTCGCCTTGGATGGCCGTGCGCTGGCGTCCGCGCGAGATGGAGAAGAGCGTTGTGAAGAAGAGACGCGCCTCGTTCTCCATGTCTGGTCCCACCTCCTTCGCGACGCGCGCGAGGATTTCGCGTTCGCGCGCCGGGTTGAGGATCGGCGTGCCGCTGGCGCGCTTCGCCTCGGCCACTTCGGCGGAAATCGCGAGGCGGCGCACGAAGAGTTCGCGCATGTTCTCGTCGATCTCGTTGATCTCCTTGCGGATGTCTTCCAATTCTTTCATCTTTTACTCTCCTAGTTTGTAGGCTAGCGGGCGGAGCGCGTTTACGCGGCGCATCGTCTCGGCGAACATTTCGGGCGTCTGGCTCTGCGCGCCGTCGCACAGCGCGTGCGGCGGGTCGTTGTGGACCTCGATGATGAGTCCGTCCGCGCCCATCACCACGGCACCCATCGCGCATGGCTCCACGAGACGCGCCACACCGGTGGCGTGGCTCGGGTCTACGATCACAGGCAGATGCGTGAGGCGGTGGAGGATGGGTACCACAGTCAGGTCGATCGTGTTGCGCGTGGCCGTCTCGTAGGTGCGGATACCGCGTTCGCAGAGAATCACGTTCGGGTTGCCGCTCGCCATCACGTACTCGGCGCTCATGAGCAGCTCCTGGAGGGTAGCGCTCATGCCGCGCTTGAGGAGGACGGGCTTCTTCGAATGCGCGCCTACTTCCTTGAGAAGGTCGAAGTTCTGCATGTTGCGCGCGCCGATCTGGATCACATCCACGTCGTTGAACAGCTCAAGGTGCTCGATGCGCATCAGCTCGGTCACGATGGGCAGACCCGTCTCGCGCTTTGCCTGGAGGAGGATTTCGAGACCGCGCTTGCCGAGCCCTTGGAAGGAGTAGGGCGACGTTCGCGGCTTGAACGCGCCGCCACGCAGCATCGTGGCGCCGGCGGCCTTGACGGCCTTCGCGATGGCGATCACCTGCTCCTCGGTCTCCACGCTGCACGGACCCGCGATCACCTGGAAGTTGCCGCCGCCGACCTTGAACCCGCTGCAGTCCACAACTGAGTCATCCGGGTGGAACTTGCGGTTCGCCTCCTTGTAGGGCTCCTGGATGCGCTGGACGGTCTCCACGACGCTTAGCGCCTGGACGAGGCCGATGTCGAGGCGCGCCACGTCGCCTACGCATCCGATGATGGTCTCCGACTCGCCCGCGCTCACGTGCGGCGTCACCTTGTGGTCGCGCAACCAGCCGAGCAGGCAATCGACCTGCTTCTTGTCCGCGTTCTTCTTCAGTGTGATGATCATTTTCTTTTTTCTCCTTTAAGATTCTCTTGAACGAAAACGGCCTCGCTCATTCTGGAGCGGGGCCGTCATACGATAGGTTTCATTTGCGATTCACCTTATCAGAATGCACGCACCGCTCCGGCCGTAAAGCCGAAGTAATAATACCACGCAAACTTAAAGGTCTTCATCATGTCTTTTTTCCTCAGACGCGAAAAAGTATACCACAATCCCCTCTGTCCGCGCAATAGGGAATTTCGCCTCATGAAATTTTGGGTGAAAAGACAGAGTGAATGCAACACCCCGTCGACCATGTCGTTCCAGAGGGTTGCGAGATCGTCTATGTCGGTACAGAAGGTGAATTGACGTGGCATTATACGGTAAGGGACGAGGAAGTGGTGCTCGGTGAAGGTGGGAGGTGCGCCTGCGTTCAGTTCCGCAACCACCACCAGTGAGGATTGCGGATAAATCCAATTCTTTGTGTTTGACCTGGTGGAAGTGAATATGATACAATGGCGGCGTGTTACCCGTTGAATTTTTGGTAAAAGGACAAACCGAAGATGAAAACTAACAAATTGAAGACATTTGCGGCGACAATCTGCGCCGCTGCGGCGCTTCTGCCGTCGCAGAAGGCGAACGCGGCAAGCGTCGCCATCGACAGCGTGCAACAGCGCTGGCCTTGGAACAACAAGGTCGACATCACCTACACCGTCACCGGCGACGATCTCGCCAGCAAGGTGGGCAAGGTGCGGATCATCGCCGTGGTGAACGGCCTGACGTACATTGCGTACGACGACCCCATCGGCGCGGCGAAGGTGGGCACGTTCACGGTGACGTGGAACGATCCTCCCCCCGGCGTCAA
>CADCOC010000059.1 GCA_902802945.1 uncultured bacterium
GATGGCGGACAGGTCGATTGCCGATCCGTCCTGCATCATCAGCGGCGGGCGAACATCCCCTGCGACATACGTTCCGTAAATGGCAAGGTACGCCGCGACCTGGTTCTTCTGCCAGTACGTTGACGAATACGTCAGATCGTGGAACGATGCATTGCCGCCCGTTCCCAGCTTGAGGGCGGCGGTGCCAGTCGTCTCCACGTCAAGGCCCGTTGCCGATCCTGCGCCCCGTAGCCACTCAACGATGCCGCTGGATAACACCATCTTGCCGTGGTCGCCTTCCGCCACGGTGATCTCGCCGAATCCGATGTAGTTGTCAAGGGCGAACGTGAGCGTGTGGCCGTTCAGGGCGAGCGCGAGCGTCGTCTTGTCGGGCTTGCCGAAATAGAACCACTTCCCCGTGATCGTCGCGTCGCCCGAAAGCGTGAACGACGAACCGAGCATGCGGTAGCTGTCGTTGTAGCCGTTCGCCCCCGCGCCGCCCTGCGCATGGAGCGTCCCCGCAAGGTCGTAGCTGTAGATGCAGGTGGACGTGCTGAAGACGGCGTGGTCGAACGTCGCGCCGGTGCAGACGGTAACAAGCGAATCCTTGGGGCCGACGGGGTAGCTGTTGGTGCCGAGCCTCACCGTCCCGTTCGAGACGACCGAGCCGCCGACGTACGTCTGGCCGCCCTTCGCCGCCACGAACGTTCCCTCGCCATCCTTGACGAGCTTCATCTGCCCGGCGAACGCCACGGACGAGTTCTCGACCGTCTCGCCGCTCGCGACATCGACATGCAGTTCGCCGCCGGTCGTCGTGTCGGTAATCGTTCCCTCGCCGTCGAACGAGGCCATGCGCTTTCGGGATCGAGAATGCGAGTCCGCGCCAGTCAACGTCGCCGGAGAGCGTCGCATTCGCCGCTTCAATGGAGAAATACGGCCAGGGGACGACAGTTCCAACCGGCGCGTTCATGGCGATAGACCCGCTGCACACGTAAACGCGCGTACGGTCGCACGGAAGCGCATCGTTCAGCCTTATGCCAGACGAATTCCGGCAGTCCCAGTTCGCCGCCGAATCGAGGCTGGTGCCGTCGCCCTCTCCGGTCCACGTCGCCGTCACCGGAATTGTCTCCGCCGTGACCACGACGGTCTTGCCGTCGCCCGAAAGCGAAAGCGTATAGAGCGGATTCGTCGTGGCGAAGTGCGCAAGCACGTCGCTCTCGCCTGCAGGCAACACGAACGAGCCAACCGTGAGCGCGTTAGTCGTTCCACCGTCATAGTAGTTGGAAACGTCGAGGATGATCTTCGAGTCCGTGCCAAACGTCAGCGCCCCGCCCACGTTCACGGCGTAGAGCGGCACAGTGAGCTGCAAGCCGTCGCCGATCTCCAGCGCCTGCGGCGCAAACCGCGAATCGGCCGCAGCCCTAAGTGTGGCACTCAGCGGGAGGGCCGCGCTTGTCGCGGCCGAAAGAGCAAGCTTCTTCGGCGTGACGAAGGTATCGTTGGTAAGCTCCACGCCATCCGCGAGCGCAACCGCCACTTCGACCTCCGTATCTTCAAGCGTGGGATAGATCGTGGTGCGCGTGGTATCAGCCCAGGCCTCGTTCGTCGCGTCCCATTCGCGCACCGTCCACGACGCGAGGCCGCCCGCCCACGTGCCGTTCGCCGAGACCGTGCGCACAAGGTTCGTCGCGTCGAGCGGCGGCAAACACGGAACGCGCGTGCTTATCCATTGTATCTGCTCCGGCGAAAACGAATGGTTGAACACGGCGATCTCATCGAGAAACACATTCGCGGTCCCGGCATTTTGGTAATGCCGCATGCCGCCGCTTTGGTCACCAAACACGGAGCATCCGAACGTGAGGCTCTTCAGCACATCGGCGGATGTCGGGGACGGAACGTTCCACGTCAAGCCCGTTTTCGCTCCGTCAAGATAGAATTCCATCTTCGATGTCGCGGGGTTCCACGTCATGCAGACGTTCTGCCAGGTGTTCGCCGTGAGCGCCACGTTTCCGTCGCCGTTTGCGGCACCGTATGTCGTGAACTTCACTGGGTTTGAGGCGCACCACTCGAAGCGCTCGTAGCGGTTGCCGATGCGCAGGGACAGGAAGTCTCGCCAAAGATTAACACTCCCAGGTGCCTTGACCCAGAACGAGAGCGTCATGCCGGAATCGAGGCTTGCACCAAGCCCATCGGCGGACGACGTGTTGTCCACGCGGAACGTAATCAAGTTGTTGAGGTGGAACGCATACTGAGAACCGAGTGCACCAGTCCATGCATTCGGCCAGTTGGCGTACCCGTTGTACCACTTGTACACCGCGTCAGTCCCCGTACCGGAGTTGATTCCCTGCACACCTTGGTTGGTCGCGTCAATCGCTGTGTCGAGGAGGTAAGCAAGCGGCATTGCGCGACCGGGGCCTTTGGCGGGCTGAGCAGGCTTGAACTTGGCGAGCCACTTAACCTGCTCCGCCGTAACCGGATAGTCGAACACCGCGAGTTCGTCGATGCCCGTGTTGGTGGCGTTACCTGACTTTCGATCTGCGCCGTTCAGCCCCCTCACCCACGTGCCGACATGGATCTGCTGGAGGTAGCCGGTTCGGTTGAGGTTTATGTACGCGATCTTCTCGCCGCCGATATAGAGCGCGCACGTGGCGATGTTGTTCGTGCTGTTCGGCGTGAACACGAATGCCGCATGCCTCCATTCGCCAGGAGGCGCTGCGGCAGCGGTTGAACTGGCCCCCGGTATTCCGACGAAAGGACACGTTGCATTATTTGCAATGTTGTAGTACACGGTAAAGGCACTGGTGTTGCCTGTCGTGTATTCGCAGCGGTAGTCGAGTCCGCCCACACGGAAGCCGAAGAAGTCGTGCCAAGCAGTATGCGACTTCGACGTCTTGAGCCAGAAGGAGATCGTGAAACCATTGGTCGTACCACAACCAAGCGAGTTCGAATCATCGCCAAGCCAGATGGCCGTGTTGGCGGCAGATGAATAGTATGCGTATGTCGAGCCAAGAGCCCCAGTCGTACGCGGCACGGACGAACCCTTGAGCGTGAAGTTGGCAGGGATCGTGCCCTTATCGACCCCCGTGTACGCGAGGCCGTTTCCGCTCGGGGTGTCGAAGTCGAAGTAGTGTATGAGCGAACGCGCGTTCGCCGCCATCGCCGCTACGCAGATTACCGCCACCGAGACTGCGGCTTTCCATGTATGTTTTCTCATGTTGTTGTTTTCCTTTCGGTTAGTAGATGATTGGTTTTTCGCCTTTGCTTTGGCCGTTGCTTTTGTCCGTGTAGAACATGTAAAACGTGTAGTTGCGCGTGGGCTACTTGACGATGACCATTAGGCCCATCGGCGTCTTTAGGTATAGGACTCCGCGACCGTCCTCGGTCTTGGATACGAGATGGCGATTGCCAACCAACGGATCGTAGAGGTTCCACGTCACATTTGCGGGAAGCGACGGCATAGAGAGAATCGGCATCTTCTTCGCCGCGTTTCCATCCGTTTTCGATATCGCCGAAGCGTCGATGGTAATCATGCCGGAGGCGGAGAACGTCGTCGTTACGCTTTGTACCGCGTTCGTGCCGGTCATCTTGATGGTCGCGCCGTCGGTGAGCGTCAGGCGCGGAATCTCGTTACCCGCCGTGAGCGTGCCCGTCACCTTGAGCGTGCCGCCGCCGAAGATCGTGCCGTTGTTCACGAAGTTGCTCACCACGACTGTATTGCCGACATCGCACTTGCCGCCCTCTCCGACGCTGATTCCCCAGTCCGTTCCGTGCGAACCGTTGTACACGACGAGGTATCCGTCATTCCCGACGGCGACCGTGCCGGCGCCGAGGACTGTGGTGTTGCACATCCAGAACTTGTTCGTGCCGACGAGCGTAAGCGTGTTGCCGTTCAGCTCCAGGCGCGATTCGGCATAATTCGGCGCAAGCAGGCCGAACGTTCCGACCGCTTTTGCCGATGCACTGCCCGTCAAAATCAGCTGCACCATCTGCATTTTGCCGCTGCCGATGTCCGCACCCGTGTTGGCGACCATGGCGTTGCCGGCGAGGCGGACGCTCGTGCTCACGTCTGGCTGGCCGTTGAAATCGAACGTCGCGCCGCTCTTGACATCGACGAGCTGATTCGCCCGAGGATTCTCTTCGGTGATCAAGGAGTAAACGTTGCCGCCCGGCACAAGCAACCTGCTCTGCACCTTGAGCGTGCCTGCATTCACCGTATAGACGCTCTTCGAGGCATCATTGAACGGCACGGCAACGGTCTTCGCACCACTCTTCACCACGTCGCCGTTTCCGTAGTAGTTTGCGGCAATCGTGGCGTCGACCGTTCCGAGGATGTCGATCGTGCCGTTGTTGGTGATGGAGTTCGCGGTCACGTTGTGGTCTGTACGGAGCGTCGTTCCCGCGCCGACGGTGATTTTGGATGAATTGTCGTTCCATGCGGCATGGCGGAGATCGACCGCGCCATCCTCGATGACGAGCGCACCGCTGCCGTAAACCTTAAGGTCGTGCGTCCAAAGCCACAGCGTTCCCGCGCCCTTCTTGGTGAGGACGTGTGTGCCGAGGTTGAGTTGGCCAGCCCACAGGAAATTGTTGTTGTCGTTGTCCGAGACGATGCCGAGATCCTCGCCCGACGCGCCGATCGTTGCATTCCCCGCGAGGACAAGCCCCGTCGCCTGCCACGGAATGCCGCGCCCCACCTTCGTCGCCGACGTGCCGATGTTGAGTGCGGAGCCGAGGTTGACGAAAGGCCCCGGCGCGCTTGAACCACCCGTAGCAACGCCATTCCCGGCAATTACATAGATGTACCCCATGTAGTTCTGTCCGTTGAGATCGACCATGCCGCCATCCTCCACGCGCACATAGCCGATGCTGGCCTTGTTGTAGCTCTCAAACAGCCCGAACGGCCCGGTGGCTTGGCGCTGGTGCCCCACCCTGTTCGCATACGTCCCGCCCGGAACGGCGACCGCACCGGACTTCACCACGGTTCCACCGCCGAACGAGCTTGCCGACGACGTGAACGTCACGCGCCCCGAGGCGACTTCCACGCCGCCCGCGCCGCGTATCAGGCTCGACACCGTCGTGTCGCCCGCGTAAACCGCCCGTGCGCCCGCGCCAAGCGAAACCGTCGCCACGGACGCCAGCGCCGACGGCACTTCCGTCCGGACAGTCTCGCCCAGCGCAAGTTCGCCGACCGCGACGGACACACCGCCCGCGACCACAAGCGAATTGGTCGAAGCGCCGTCGCCGCGTCCGTTTTCGATGATCAGTTTCCCGATGTTCACGTTCTCGTCGAACGTCAGGACGGGGCTGGTGCCCGTCACCTTCACGCGCACCGTCATCGCGGCGTCGTTCAGCGGAACGCCACCCGTGAACTCGCTCCAGCTGCGGTTTGCGTCCAGCGTAAACTCCCGTTCCGGCGTCTCCACCGTCGCCGTCAAGCCGTAGATGCCGTATGAGGCGCCTGATGTACTCGTTGCAATGCCGGTGTCGTGGGTGGAAGTATAGGTTCCATCCGTGCGGCGCATGCGGTAACCAAGAAACAAGTCAGCTGTCGTGGACACGTAGCAGCGCTGGATTGCCTTTCCGTAGATGACGCCGTCATTCTCCGTGAACTCGGCGACAACGCACTTGATATATCCGTCGTCATACGCCTGGAACTCGACGATGATCGACGTCACGTCCCCTTGCGCGTTCCTCGTGATGTTTCTGTTGTAGCCATAGATCTCGTCGATGGATGGCATCATCGCAGAGCCCGCAGTATGGGCGGCGAACGTAGCGTCGGCAAGGTCGTTCAGCGTGAGGGGATGCTCCGGGTCTCCGCTCGTCCAGAGCGGTACCGTCGACGTTGGCAAAAAGCCCGGATAACCGCGCAGTCCGTAGAGGTCGTAGTTGCCGCTCGATTGCTTGAGCGATATGCCTCCGTTTGCGTCCATTTCGAAGAACTGGGTGAAGCGGTCACTGTTGCTGTTCCTGTACCGGCTGGCGTATTTCCTGACGAACACGCCGCCCGTTCCGTTCGTGAACTCGACGATGACGGCCTTAGTGTGGGCACTCAAGCCGGTATTGTCCCAGATCGCGAACTGCGTGACGATCTTGTCCGCATGGCCATTGGCATCGCGGTGGATGGCCTTTCGCGCATCCATCGTCGAGGCCGGATGCGAGACCGCGCCGCTTTTGACGTATCCGGTGAACACGTAGTTTGTGATGTCGTCAAGCGTGATGTCTGGGAAGGCGAGCGTGGCGGTAGTCGTCACCATCGTGCTGGATCCCGGATTGGCCTCGTTGTACGTGCCGTACACGAGCTCGCCGCTCTCGGCCGAGTATTTGGTCGTCGCCGCCTGCACCGTAGAGGTCATCGCCGCAACGCAGATCACCGCCACGAAAGGCATCCTGTTTATCATGCTCATTGCTGTTTCTCCTTTTGTTTAAGGATTAAAAGGCTGCGCCCAGAACGTGCAAGATGGCACGACGCGGCATCGTTACCGATGCCGTTCCATGCCTTCGTCCTGCCGTCATTTGCGTTTTGCTGATCAAAGTCGTTTGCCTCCCCATGGAAGACGGTAATATGTTAGCACATCCTTCTGCAATTCGTCAATCCCCCGGCGGAAGCTTTTGCGGAAGCGACGGCCATCTTGGCGGCGAAACGGTGGGGCGAGCCGTCCTCGGCGAGCCGCCCCACTAGTACAACGCGCTGCCAGCGCGTTGCCGTGGGCTACTTGACGATGAGCATAACCCGTAGAGGCAGTCCCTAATCGCCCTGCTCATTTTCCGAAGATGACACCAAGGCTTATCGCGTTCGCACGCACCTTTTTAGATGGGTGGCGGTTTAACATGACGGGAACACATTTTTCCCGGTCAAACACGACAAGCGAAACCGATCCGCCTCCGTCCATGCTGACAACATCGGACGCGCCTTCACGCCGCAGGAGTGTCCGCATGTCGGCAAATGTCGCGCCAAGGCTGTATTTGGGCTGTCGGCCATCAACGGCAACTACGACAAGCGTCCGCCCCCCGTCCCCGAGGCCGAGCGCCATTCGCGGACGCGGTGCCGAGTGTTGTCAGTTTCATATTCGCTGCCATACCCTGTTCTGAACAGTTTTCAATGGATATAGTCCACTCACCTGATCAGTATCATAATCCCCGACGGTTTCGCTTTCATGACGATGTTGCCGTTCGCATCGACCGAAACAGACATCACCCAATCCGGAGCTCCGTCGGCAACCGTCACCGTCGCACCGGCGAACTTTCCGCCCGTGGTCAACACGTTGTCGCCCTTGTGCGCCCGCTTGCCGTCCGTGGCGGAAATCCTGACGGTCACATTCGTCGTCGCGCCTCCCGCGAACGTCACGGTCTTGCCCGAAAGATCCAGCACGGGCTCGTCCTTGCTCGTGTAGTTGAATCCGAGACAGGCCCCGTCGGCAAGCGTCAGGTTGCTGCCAAGCGAGACCGTGCCAGACTGCGCGACCTGCAATGTCGCGCCCGTACAGACTTTGACTGTGCCTTCCGTAGGCTTCTTGCCCGCGTTGACGGCAAGCGTCGCCGTGTTGGTCACCGTGACCGTGCCGTTGTAGGCGACCCTCTCGAAGATCGCCGTCGGGACGTAGTTGCAGACGAACGTACCATTACCCTTGATAGTCACCTTGCCCTCCGCAGCGAAACCCGCATTCGCGGTGACGATGTGCCCCTCGCCGTCATGCCAGCCCGTCGTATCGAAGACGATGCCGATGGGGCTTGCGTCGCGAATGCCTGTCCAGGCGTTTATGGCGTAATCGCAGTCGAGAGGACGAATCGTCGCAGCACACCTTGCGTTCCCCAGGAGATAGTAACCGTATGTTCCGGTGATGCCGCCCGGCCCTACGCCCCAGTCCTGCGGATTGTCCGCATTGTCCGACGTCCAGCCGGTGCTGAAGTAGAATCCCCAGTCCGTGCGGTTGCCGACAAACTCGTTGGCAACGATCATGCCGGGGCCTGGATTCACAGTCGGCTTCAGATAAGACGCAGGATTCACCGTCTCGATCTTGCCGGTTACGACGAACAAGCCGCCGGCATTGATCTTGTTTGCAATGTACTCGCCATTCGAGCCGTCGAACACGAGATTGCCTGCGACCGTGACGGTGGAGTTCGCTCCCACCGCAACCTTCGACGTGTCCGAGAAGGATGTCGCCGTCAGAGTGCCGTTGAACGTGACGACGCCCGCGCCCATCGTGACCGCGTCGAACGTCGGGGCGGGCGTGATGTCCGCCGTGACCGTAATGGCAGAAGTCGCGCCGCTGAAGTTGACGGCACTGCCCGCCGTGGGCGCAACGCCGCTCCACCAGTTGCCCGGCGTTGACATCAGGCCGTCGCCGGCCGCGCCAGTCCAGACGTTCCCCTCCATGTCGGCATCTACCGCGAGATAGAGCGTGTCGCCCTTCACATGGTAGGCATACGCCGCGCCGGACGCGACGGCGGGAACGAGATTCTCCACGTCTGCGGCAGTCACGCCCGCCTTCGTCAGAATCGGATAAAGTCCGCGCCCAAACGTGCCGCCGTTCTTCTTGAGCGCAACCGTTCCGCTTGCCGGGAGATTCAGCGTCGTCACCGACATGGGCGTCACGCCGGCCGTATGCGTGTCGATGTTCAAAACGGAATCGGCTTCAAGTGACAGGCTCGTGATCGTCGATTGCGCCGTGCCCTTGACGGTGAACGTTACGTTGCTCCCAACCGTCACGGGGCGCGCGATCGTCAGTCCCTCGTTGATGAACACCTCGCCCTCCTCGCATGAAATCAAGCCCGGCGCAGACTGCGACGTGGCGATTGTAGTCTTGCCCGATCCCACGAACTTCATCTTGCCCGCGCCTGCAAGGTCCTTGGAAAGGACGGCATTGTATCCGCCGTTGTCTATCGTGCCGCCCTTTTCCGTAACAGTCACCGTGAGCCGAGAGTTGGCTTCGCTCATCAGACCGCCGAATGTTGTGTATGTCCGGTTTGCCCTGAATGTTCCGCCGTTGAACACGACCTCGCCTGTCCCTGTCCCACCGGTATGGAAATAGAGGTTTCGCGCAATCAGCGTTCCGCCCTCGTTCAGGCAGAGCTGTGTTGAACTTCCGTTGCCCCAGCCGAGGTAGATGGCCGAATTGTCCTGCTGCTCAATCGTACCGCCGTCGTCGATGTGAATCGTGACATCCTCGCCGTCGGTTTCGCTAACATAGAACTGTCCGGTCGACAAGAGGGTCGCGCCGTTCCCGATGCGCAGCGTGACGGGATTCCCCGTGACGAAGGCGAAACTCGGCCAATTGAACGTCGCGCCGGCGAGCGTAAGAGTTCCCTCCGCGATCGTCGTCTGCGCCGTCATGTTCGTGCCAAGCGTAAGCGTTCCCGCGCCGGTCTTCTGGAACGTGGTTGAGATCGGCGCAACGATGGTTGCCGAGACGCCCTGGGCAACTCTGACCTCCGGGGTGGAAATCGCAGCCACTGCATCCCCGGCACCGTTGACCGTCGCGGGTGCGCGGAAGTCGAGCCTCACCGCCGACACGTCGCCGTCGAGCGTCGCCGTGTCGTCCGCATCCGCGAAGACGGCGTTGTTGTTGTTTGCCCACGCGGACGCGACGCCGTCGACGTTCCACTTCGCGCCGTCGGTCCAGCCGCCGCCGTTCGCGCCGTCGTTCCACACATAGTCCCTTGCGAGAATGGCGTAGGTGAGATATCCGTTTGACCAGCCCTTCACCACTTCAAGCACCGCCCCCACCGGAGTCTCCGCCGTGACGTTGAAATTGGCCGCATCCGCCTCCGCCATCGCGAAGATCGGGAAGGCACGCCCGGCTTCGGGTATCGACCGGACGATCAGCCTGACCGTCACCGGCTTTTCGGCGGTCGCGGCGAGATTCGTCGTTCCCGCGCTGAACGTATCGCAACCCGTCGCATCGACGTCAAGTGCGATGGTGGCACCCGCGCCGATGGAAAGCGAAGAGAGCGTGTAGTCCGCAACCACACCGTCCTGGTCGAAATAGCGCAACGCCGTGCCGTCGCCAATCGTTATCGCGCCCGCAAGGTCGCCCGCGCCGGACGCCGTAAGCGAACCGCCGCCCGTCACGGTGATGCCGCACGATGCGCCCGTCGAGACAAGCGGCTCCTCGATTTCAATTGCCTTGCCGTTCGTGTCAATCGTGCCGCCGCGAGGGCCAACGTTGAACGTCAGGTTGTCGTCGCCGGGCATAAGTGTTCCAGACTGCGATGCCTGGAGCGTTCCGCCGTCAAGGAGAATCGTCGCAAGCGCCGCCGTGCCGCTTCCATGTTCTATCGTCTGCGCCTTCACGACGCCGTTGGACATCACAAGCGCGCAGTCCTCGTTCGCGCCACCACCGGCGATTTTGATTTTTCCACGCGAGACGTCCAACTCGCCGCCGTCCATGTAGAGGAATCCGGAATAGGCGTTTCCGATGGTCATATCCGTATTGGCCGCGAGCGTACCGCTCTTGATGCGCACAACCGCCCTGTCGCCAGGTTCGCCCTGCTTGTCGCAGATGAGGATGTTATTTGTCTTGTTGCTCACCGTTCCGCCATCAAGTTCGAAATAGGCGTAGCCGGTTCCGGGCTTCGACGTGTCGGTGTTCTGGAATGCGCCGATGCAGATCCAGCTGGAAACTGTCAGCGTCCCGCCGCGATGGTAGAATTCCGCATGGGTTTCGGGCGCGTGGCCAAGATACAGACGACCGTATGTGTCCGTTCCCGAACCAAATGTCCAGTCGCCGCCAACCTTGTCAACGATGCCGGTTGCGTTGTTGGCGACTGCAAAGCGCATGTTGCCGTTGCAGACGACGTTGGCGTTCGTGGATGTAAGCCTGCCGCTGTACATGATGAAGGCGTTGGCATCCGCCTTGCCGAATTTGAGCGTCGTGTCGATGGTCTGCCCGTCGAGGATGAGATGGCCATAGTGTGCACCGTCCGAAGTGCCGATGTAGGAACCGGCCTGCCACGGACCGTAGGTGCCGCCGGAGAACTTCACCACGGCGTCCGTCGCGGGATAGTAGCTGCTCAGCGGATAGCCGAGCGCGAACCACATTCCGCTCTGGTTGCTGGAAAAGCCGTTGGAAGCGGATGTCGCGGAAATGACGAGCGGATTTGCCTCCGTGCCCACGCCTATGGCAAGATTCCCCTTGTAAGAATAGTTGCCAGGAACATTCACGCTGTAGTTTTGGATGTAGTCGGGATGAAACACGGCATGTTTGATGTTACCCGTGCCGTTTGGAAAGTTCGCCGTCCCGTTGTTGTCGGCACCGTACCTCCAATTGGCGGCAGTTCCGGTGCCCATAACATTCCAGTTGCTGTTGTATGCACCTGTCCAGTAGTCAACGACGGTATATGCCGCCGCTCGTACTGTCGCCGCCATGCATAGTGCCGCCACAATCGCGGCGCGAATCATCTTTGTTCCCATACTGGTTTCCTTTCTTGTCTTTGTTGAAGATTGGGTGTGTGAAAAACGCGGGCCGCGAGGCGCGGTCTGCCTCTCTCGGCTCATGCAATGATTGTGCAAATGTGAAAATGTTGCCAGTTCCAATGTTGCCAATTCCAATTGGACATTGGGCATTGGCTATTGGCAACATTTGCACATTGGCAACATTCCCACGCAGCATCGTTTCCAATGCCGTTCCATGCCTTCGTTCTGCCGTCATTTGCGATTTGCTGATCAAAGTCGTTGGCCTCCCCATGGAAGACGGTAGTATGTTAGCAAATCCTTCCGCGATTCGTCAATCCTCTGGCAGGGGCTTTTGCGGCCCCCCAAAAACTCATTTCGGGATGTCGCCGAGCGCGAGGCCCTTGCGGCCGGCCGCGTAGATGCGCTTTACGTCGTCGTGCGAGAGCGTGCGCGTCCAGAGCGCGAAGTCGTCGATGAACCCGTTGTAGGTACATCCGTAGCGGCCCGTACCGTCCTGCCCGAGATAGAACGGAAGGCCGGAATCGAGCACGATGTCGCTCATGTCGTCGGCAATGCAGTAGAGCCGTCCATCGGACGTCCCCTGGTAGAGGCGCAGCACGCCGTCGTTCCCGCGCGTCGCGGCGTAGAACGTCCACTTGCCGTATTCGACGTCGTATGTCCCCACGTCCGTGCTGCTCTTCCCGCCCGTCTTGCCGCCGATGAACACGACGCCGCGCTTCTTCACCTGCTCCGTACACTTCGCCGCGCAGAACGCGATGCCGGGGTTGTTGCGCGACTGCCAGTCCTTGTTGCAGACGAGGACGGGATCGCCCTTCTGCTCCACGTCCATCCTCACCCACAGCGTGATCGCGAAGTCCGCGCCGTTCTCGAACTTCAGCTTCTCGGAGTCCTTCAGGCGCACGCCGCCGCCACCGCTCTTGCCCGCCGCGACCTTCAGGCACTTGCCAAAGTACCCGCCCTTCACGCCGGAGTTGAACGGCATGTACACGGCGAGACCGTCCGAAAGCGGACGTTTACGATCGACAACCGTTTCACCCCCCGCAACCTTGCCGTCGAGGGCCAGCCCCGATACGTTGATGCCGAAGTGCGCCAGCACGGTCGGCGCGACGTCGTAGTTGTGCGGCGTGCCGGGGATGCGTCCGTTGCGCACGTGGCGCGACGAGACGATGAGCGGAATCGCCGTGGCGTGTCCGCCGAAAAGCCCGTGCGTGTTGGCGTAGCCGCCGTGGTCGGACGTGATGACCACGATCCAGTCCTCGTCCTTGAACGTCGGCCTCTTCGCGATCGCGTCAAGACACCTGCCGATGATTCCGTCGCAGAGATGAATCGCGTTCATATAGGAGGTCGAGTACGGATAGAACCCGCCGCCCCAGCCGTCGAGAAGACCGTGCCCGCCGTGGTCGGGGCAGTCGAGCATGAGAAGCGTCGCATCCGGCGCCGCGTCTGAGGCAAGCCGCCGCTCCAGCTCCGCGCCGTTTGCCAGGTCGCGCGCGTAGGCGTCGCCCCACCTCGCGTTCTCAGCCTTTGTCGCCCGCGTGCCGCCGTACGAAAACTCCACCTTCGGATGCGGACACAGCAACTCGTCCGCCTTCCACGAATACATGAAGAGCGTCTTCGCGCCCGGACGCGCCTCGGCGATCCGCGCTAGGAAGCTAGGCCACTTCTTGTAGTCGCACTGCACGAACTGCGCGCTGGTATTCGTCACACAATGCTTCGCCGCCGTCACGCCCAAGGTAATCGCCGCGTGATTGGGCGCGGAGGACGCGAGCGCGTCCGGCACGGTCTTCGCCGTGAACGACCACGCGCAGGCATACCCCGGCTGCCACTTCCCTGCGACGAGCCGCTGCATGTTCGGCGCGCAGGCGTTCTCCACCGCGTCCGCGCGGAACCCGTCGAGCATCACGACAAACGCCTTCGGCGCCGGCGCAGCCCCCGCAAGCGAAACCAAACCCGCAGCCGCAACGGCTGCAATGCCCGATCTGCTCATCTTGTATCCTTACTTGACGATGATCACCAATCCTTTGGGCTTGCGGATTCGCAGACCAGTATCGGTTGGCGTCAGCACGTACTTCTCGGCGTTCGCCATCTTCGGAACGAACTTCACGTTCGTCGGCTTTGTCGCCCACGTAATCACGTAGCCGCGCTCGTTGCCTTCCACCTCGCCATTCGCAAGCGACTCCATTTCCGTCTCACGTCCGGTGAGGTTCACCGTCACCGTCGCGCCGGACGCGAAAGTGGTGTAGAAATCAAAGCCGGAACATTTCGTGTCCCACGCACCAGTCTTCATTGAGAGGTCAATTGTCGAGCCGTCGAGCATCTCGACATTGTGGAAGTATATCGATATCGGCGTAAACGTGCCATAGACGCGGTGGCAGGCTCCGCCATTAGGCCCAACCGGATTTTTCCTATCTGCAGGCGTGCGGAACGTGAGGTTGCTCACCGTCGATATGGCTACACCCTGATGGCGGATAGCCGTCGAGATGTCATAGCTGCCGCCTTGCGTTCCGTCCGTG
The DNA here is from genome assembly GCA_902802945.1 of uncultured bacterium. GTDB lineage: Bacteria > Verrucomicrobiota > Kiritimatiellia > RFP12 > UBA1067 > RUG572. The sequence goes on from CADCOC010000059.1 coordinate 13,906, forward strand.
ATTGCTTCCTGCCACCAGCCGGTGCTGCCGACAGTCTTCACCGTACCATTCTTGAGAATCAGATGTCCCTTGCCATCTGCCCGCGCTCCCGCGAAGTCAAAGTCGGGATCAGCACCCTGATACGTAATCGTGAGCGTGTGTCCGCCAAGGTCCCAGACGGCATTGTCGGTGATGGTCTTGTCCGCACTGACAGCCGTCTGCGTGTCAAACACGATCTGCGAATCGGCCTTGAGCGTGAGGTTGCCTATGTGGTGGGTCATACTTGTACATGCTGTGTTGCGCGTGTTCAGGAACTTTCCGCCTGCAAGGACGACATGGTATGAGTAGGTGTATCGGCTGTAGGCATCGATGTTCGCACCGGATGCGACCTCAATGGTTGTGTCTGTGGCGCCAAACGGCTTGTTGGCTCCCGTCACGCCGAATTTCGCCGTTCCCTCCGCGACAAGCGTCCCGCCCGTGTAGGATTGGTTGGTCTTCGTCGCGATAAACGCCCCCGCACCCATCGTCTTAAGGCGAAGGTTTCCGGTGAGGGCAATCGCCTTGTTCTCGAACGTGACGCCGGAGGGCGTGTTGATTTCAAGGACGCCGGGGTTGTCCGTGTCCGTCGTCGTGTCCGTAATCGTGCAGACATTCGCCGCGACGTTCGCGCCGCTAGCGCCCTTGAGCGTCAGGCGATTCCCGCGAAGGTCGATGCTGGAGCCGTTCGCAATCTTCGTAACGTCGAGCCCGCTCCAGTCCCTGTCCGAGGAAAGGGTAACGTTGTCGAACAGCACGGACTTGCAGAGGACAAGTCCCCCTGACGCAATGTTGAATGTCGTCGCGCCGGAGATCGTGACATCCGTCTTCCGTCCGGGAAGCTTGCCGGGAAGCGGGTTCGCCTCCTCGTCCGCACATGACCAGTTGTCAGGATCGAAAGGATCTGAGGGATCGCTCCCCGCGCCAGTCCATACCGCCGTCGCGGGGGCGTAAAGGTCGCTAATCGCAAGACCGGCAAGGCCGTTCTCGTAGATGAGGCGGATGTCCTCATGCCGCAGTGCGCGCGTCCAGAGCGCGACGTCATCCACGCCGCCGACGAACTTCGAGCCATAATTCCCGGTTCCGTCCTGCCCGATGCAGAACGGATAGGAAGACTTCAGCACGAACGTATCGAACGTCAGCGCGTTCCAGTTCAGCGTTCCGTCGCTGCGTCCCTGGTAGATGATGTGCGTTCCGTCGTCCCAGCGCGAAATCGCGTAGAACGTCCACTTCGTGTTGTCCTCCACGTGGTAGGGGCCGATGTCGAGACGCCCGTTTCCCGAACCAGAATTGAGCGTCACGCCGCGATAGTTGTAAAGCAGCTTGCCCGCGCAAAGGAGCGTGCCGACGGCATTTCCAGACCAGTTCTTGTTTGCAAGAATCGCAGGATCGCCGCTTGACACCTGATTCATCTTCACCCAGACAATCGCCGTGTAGCTCTTGTCGCCGCCTTCGTACGTAAGCGACTGGGAATTTTTCAGACGCAGGTAACTCCCCGAGGGAATATTGCAATAGCTCCCCATGCGGCCGCCCGACGTGATTGCCGGAGAACTTACCTTTTCGGTCGTCACATTGTTGCCTGTAATCTTGTTGTCGAAGTCCTCGTCGAAAGGAAGGTATGCGGCGAGGCCAGCCGAAATCGGACGCGCAGTCTCGGCGGCACCATCGCGCGCCGTCGCCTCCATCCCCGAAACCGTGATGCCGAAGTGCGCGAGCGCGGATGCGCACACGTCGAAGTTGTAGGAAAGTCCCTGGATGCGCCCGGCGGTGACGGAAGTTCCGGCGATGACGATCGGCACGGTGATGCCGTGCGTCCCCGAGCCTGCCGCCCCGTGGGTTTTCAGATAGCCGCCGTGGTCGGACGTGACGAGGATGAGCCAGTCTTCGTCCGCGAACGTCGGACGGCTCGCGATGGCGGAAAGGCACTGCCCAAGGTAGCCGTCGGACGCGGCAAGCGAGTTTCTGTAGCCCGTCGTGTACGGATAGTAGTTGCCCGCGTGGCCTCCCGCGTCAGGTTCGTTGATGAAGAACATCGTCGCGTCGGGCGCGCTTGACGAGGCGAGGAGCGCGGCGAGGTCGGTCGCGTTCTGCGCGTCGGTGCCGCCGAGGAACGTCACGCCGGCGGCGGGGCCGAGATCTGCGTCCTCACCCCACGAATAGGCGAACGCGGCGGTCGCGCCGCTCTTCGCGTCAATCACGCGCTTGAGCCAGGTCGGGTACGCCGTGTAATCGACGTTTGCGGTCTGTCCGTTCGCCGTGGCGCCGTGCCTCGCGGGAGAGTAGCCCGTCGCGATGGAGATGTGGTTCGGCGCGCTCACCGAATCGGAGCCGGGCGCGATCTGCGCCGTCACAGACCAGGCGCCGTTGTAGCCGACCTGCCACGTGCCGTTGCGCAGGGCCATGACGTTCGGCATTGAACCTGATTCGATGCCGTCGGCGCGGAGTCCGTCGAACATCACCATGAGCGCCATCGGACGCTTCGCGCCGTCGGCGTTCGCCGGCAAAACACCCGCAGCAATTGTAAGCGCGGCGGCTATCGCGGCGCGGATGGTTTTTGTTTTCATACTTGTTACCTTTCTTGTCTTTGTTGAAAATCGGGTGTGAAACTCTTGCTGTTGTACGCTTGCTGTCGTGCGCGGAAAACAGCAAGCGTACGACAACAAGACGTGCCCGGCGTCGTTTCCGATGCCGTTCCATGCCTTCGTCCTGCCGTCTTTTGCGATTTGCTGATCAAAGTCATTGGCCTCCCCATGGAAGACGGTAGTATGTTAGCACATCCTTCCGTGGTTCGTCAATCCCCGGCGGCGTTTTGCGGAAGTGACGGCATCTTGGCGGCGGAACGTTAACCGCGAGACTTGGACGCCGTCGGAATTGTCACAGATGTTACTGGTGCCGTCACCGTCTTGCCACGCCATTACTCCGCATCGCCTTCACCGTCTGTGTCTGGTGCAGAGAGGCGCTTGATGATTGCACGAGCGGTAAACTCCTTTATCTCGCGATGGCGCGGCACGGGCTGGCAGTCACCCGTTATCACATTTCGATAGAAGTCATGCTTTCCGATCGTGCGAACCAGTACACACCCCTCTGCGATAATACGAGCGATAAGATCGCGACGCTTCATGCGAACTCCATCACGCCTGAACAGCATGGAACGGCAGATGGTATCTCCCCCTCAGACACCATGACGTTTATGCCGTTGCGAAGATCACGGAGCATATACTGCAGTTCATCAAGGGTGTCACCCTCCGTCAGATAATCCGGGTAATCGTTCCAATATCCGATAAATCCACCTTCCTTTGCGGGCCAGTATGTGTAAGGAATGTTCATCTTCTGTTTGTCCTTTCGCGGATATTATACCATATTTCCGCGCAGACGTGTTGGATGAAAGAAACGAACACGCCCAGCGCGCTTGGCGACGGAACGTTGACTGCGTGACTTGGATGCCGTCGGAATGACCACAGATGTTACTATGCAAACCAGGGGCCGACCACCGGGCGGCCCGGAGCGGATGCGGCGGCGGAATGGTGGGGCGAGCCGTCCCGGCGAGCCGCCCGCACCCGCTGGTACAACGCGCTGCCAGCGCGTTGCTGTGGGCTACTTGACGAGGATCATGAAGCCAGTGCGGATATAGATGCCGTCGTCCTTCTTGACGATGCGGTACTTTCTTCCGGCGTCCTCAGCACTGCGAACGAACGTGAGCGTGTCGAGGTTCGTCGGCGCGGTCATCCATCCGACGATCTTCGAAGGATGTCTGCTCGTGCCGAGCTTCAGCGCGATCGTCGCGTTGTCCGCGAAGGAAATCTTGCGCGCATTGGACGTACCGTCCAGGCTGAACGTCCCCGTGTTCTCCGAGAGGTCGAGCGTCGCGCCGTCCGCGAGCCTGATGTTCGGGAAATTCGGCAGGAGACACTTGAGCGTACCGCCGACGTAGAGCGTGTTGGCGCCGTAATGCGTCGCGCCGGGATCGTTGAACGTGAGATTGCGGATGCCGGTGACATCGGCTGACATGTGGCACGTCTTGAGCGTCAAATCAACGCCGGTCGCGTCGGTGTTGCCGTCGATGAAGCAAACGTAGCGCACGTCTCCAGTTTCCTCGGACACCTTGATCGATCCGTTCGTGATCGTGCAGTTCTCGAAGTAGAAGTAGTTGCCAAACAACTTGATGTCAAGTTCGTGTCCGCCGAGGTTCATGCGCGACCGCCCGACGGTCCCGTAATCGTACGCGCGCATCGCGTAGGAATTTGTAATCGCGAAATGCGAGTCCTTCGAGAGCAGCACCGTTCCGAGCAGCGAGTCGGCGACATTGTGAGCGGCGCGCCCGCCGGAGTTCACGAACGTACCGCCGTCCATCACAAGAGGATACTTTCCGAACGAGTACTGCCCGTTGACGTCGAACGTCGCGCCTTCGCGAACGATTATCTGCGGCACGCGCCCGAAATAGACGTCGTTGATGTTGCTCGACCTGACGGTCGATGTCTCGTACTGGCGGAACTGGAGCGTCCAGTCGCCCGGCTCCATGATCTCGACGACCTTGCCGTGATAGCGGAAACTGTCGTTGTCCGCCGTCACGGACATGACGTGGTTCGTTTCGCCGTTGTGTATCAGCAGCACATGGAAGGGCTCGTTGCGCCTGCCCGAGTTCGCGCATAATGAACACGTGAACCATAGCGCATACGCGCCGGGGTCGTCGATGTGCATCGTCTGCTCGAACCAGGCATCACCGCCATTTGCCATCGTGCGCAGATATGCAGCGTATTTGCCGACAAAGGAACCCGTACCCGCCCATGTGCCATTGGCGGTCGAGAGCCCCACGTTCGCGCCATCGCACGTCCAGTGCGGATTCTCCGTCCATTCCGTAGAACTCGCATACTGGTAGCTTCCACTTATGCTCCCTTCGTCAAACGATCCGTTCCGCAGAAGGTTGTTTTCCTCCAGCACGGGCGCGAACACCACGTCGTCGATGCTATTCGCAAGAACCTTGTTCCCTGCGTCCTGATAGAACTGGAGCGTGTATTCGCCCGCCTCTGTGATTTCAACGCGGCGGCTGAAACTCTGGCGCGCCGCGCTGGTAACGGCGCCAAGATTGACGGACATATTCGTCACGCCGCCATGGATGAGGTACGCCCGCAGCGTCGCGCCCTTGCGGCTGTTGTTGGGAACGGCCATGTATGTAAACGAGAACCGGTATTGGCCGGGGTCGGCAATGCGGAACGTCTGCTCGGCGTGCGCCGCGCCAATCGTCGCATCAGAACCATCCGTCCGCAAGTACATCGCGTACTTGCCGATGTCGTAGCCAGTATTGACCCAGGTGCCGTTTGCCGTCGAGATTCCCGCATTGTGCCCGTCGCACGTCCACCCGGGATTCTCCGGCCATTTCGTTGAGAAGGCGTACATGTAAGTTGACCCGTTCGTGATCGAGCCGGCGTCAAACGACCCATTGAAGAGAAGGTTGTCGTTGCAAAGGCCGAACGGCTGAGAGCTGCCGAATGTGCCTGCCTTCAGGACTCCGCCCTCAACGTCCGTGCCGCCGGCGTATGCCTGCTTGTACTGCGACGCGACGAACGTGCCTTCGCCGGCCTTCACAAACTTTACGTTCCCTGCGATGCTGACGGCGTCGTTTTCAACAGTCACGCCTGCCGCGACGTTCATGCGCAGCTCCGAAAGCGTCGTCGAGGTGTTCACGATCCGTCCGCCCTCGCCCGCATATACGCCGCCGCCCGTGAACGTACCGGTGGCTGGCGGAAGGAACGTGCCGGAGACGAGATTGTACATGCCGATCACGTCGTCCGATTCGTCCGCCGTCCCCTTCGTGTCTTTCGCGGGGACGATGAGGCACTTCAGCGTGCCGTCTTTGCCATTCACCTTGAACCAGTAGAAGTTGCCCTTGCAGCGATAATTCGAGTTCTCCGTGAACGTCGTACCGGAGTCGTCGTATTGGCCGCCCGAAAGGAGCGCGAACGGACCCGGCGGCGCGGCGACCGGATCAGCCGTAAAAGCTACGCCCACGTTGGTGCCTTCCGCCGGAACCCTGGCGGCGGCGCTGCCGCCGCCGTTCATGACGATGAGATAGTCCTTGCCGCCCGTGAGTGAAAGGTTCGCAGACTTCTGATTACCGCCATGGTCGATGCGGACGTTTGTCGTGGTACTATTGTTCCTCAACATAGAGAACGACTGCTTACTACCGTCGAGACGCGTGCAGAAGAGGAACTGGTATATCTTGCTGTTGTCGGCAAAGCGGAATTTCATCACCACGCGGTCGGAGGCCAACGGCGTGTAGTCCGACATCACGTACTGCGTCCTGTCGGCCGTGATGTATCCGAGCACCTGGTACCGTCCGTCGATCAGCGAGTTCCCGCCGCCCGCGAGCGCGGACACCGTGAGGTTGTGTCCGTTGAGATCGACCGTCACGCCCGGCGCGACGGTGAGCGTGCCGTCAACCGTCTCGTCCGCCGAAAGCGTGTAGTCGGAGGTGATCACACGGTCCGCCGCCCACGACGGCAACGCCGCCGCGATACAGATAGCCGCAATCGCTGCGCGAATCATCTTTGTTTTCATACTGTTCGCTGGTCTTCCCATGGAAAGTTGGCGATATGTTAGCACATCCTTTCGCGATTCGTCAATCCCCCGGCGGCGTTTTCTAGGCGCGAGCTACCGTATGCGGATGGTAAACTTCGTGTACTCTCGAGAATACGACAAACCAACCTCAATGTCACCAAGGCCGCGCTTGACGATTCGTAGCCGGTTCCATTGCGGATTGAAGTCGCGCCGGTCGATGGTCAACGTGCGCAAGATGCGCCCGTTACCCAGTTCCGGACACTCATCGACATTGCCGGTTGCGGTGTCGGCGCGAAACCACTTCCCGCAGTCGTAGCCCCATTCAAAATCTGCCTCGTCCAATGTCAGCGCGTCCCCCGCCGCCGTTCCAACCGCAACCGAAAGACTGTTCGACGCGCTTGCGTTCAGTTCAAGCGAGAACGTCAGGTTTTCAAGCCGGGCGTAATCCACGTTGAGCGCGACGTTCGTAGATACCTCACTGTTCGGCAACTCCCCGCACGGCAGCGTCGGCAACGGCGTAACCCTCGCACCGAAGAGCGCAAAAGGCGTCAGAAACAATGATGTAACAATGTATAATGTCTTCATCTACCGACCTCTTGTACTTCGTTGCTACGACGTTTGCGCAAACGCCTGCCAGCCATTTCCCGACTCCACTCTGCCCAACTCTGTCCTTTATGCGCGGATCGAAACGCCTTGTCGAACTCGATCTCTGAAGACTGTGCCCCAAGGCAATCCGTAATCGAAATGGAAATTGATTTCGGCTTGTCATACACGATTTCCAACCTCACATCGATACGAACGGAGCCTTTCTTCGTATGAGAGAATGCGAAGACATGTCTTGATGTGGCCCACTGGCTCTCGTCCACAGAATACAACTCCGGCAGCGGGCCGCTCCACAGGCCGTCGGGCCAATACGGCCAGTCAGGCGCCTCAAATCTGAAAGGTGCCAGTTTTAGCCCCATCATATCACCTAAATCTTTCAAAAGTCCCCGCCCTTCGTCCAGAAAAGACTTACGGTCCCCGTCAAAACCTCTTTTTCGGGCAGAGATCATAAACAGTCTGTGACTTGTCGGCATGAGCGCCAACTGCAAAAAATCCATCCCGTGAAATGGCTTGTCTAATGTCTTCTGCGGGGTGTACATCTTGACCGTATCATGGTAAATCGTCACACAGCCAGATTCCGGCGGTGGGTAGGCCGTTCCCAAAACATATCCTGCGAAAGACGCCTTCCATCCCGGTTCGGCGTCATAAATCAAAGGCTCGCGCATTGCCGCCGCTTTGCTCATGCGCTCCTTGTGTTCTCTTTCTCTACGTTCTGCAGCTTCTTGTCTTTGTCGACGCCTGGCGACGATCTCTCTCTGCCAGGCAACAGTTGCCTCGAACCTCTTCAGTTCTTCCTCCGCAAAATCGGAACCCAGGTCCTTTGCGTGCCGATACATGGCTCGGACCCGTTCCACAAACTTGTCATCCGCGAGGTTCTGCCCAAGTGATGACACATACGGCCTCCCTTTATGAATGTCGTACCATCCGCCAATGTCAGCCGTGCCGATATAAGCACGCAGCCGACTTGCCGCCGTAACAACATTCGTCCCGCATTCATCTGCCGTCGCCGTCGTCAGCCAACCCGTCTCGGTTTCCATTGCCATCGCGCATACCAGCGCTGCTGGCCCATAACCGAGTCTGGCTGAGGCTTTCATTGTCTCCAATGCCCTCATGGGGTCTTTCTTGCAACCACGCCCCATACCGAGTTTGATTCCAAGTTCATAAAGCGTCGCACCTTCGTTTTCTGCCTTTTCGGGCGAGAGGGCAAACAACGATGAAAGCGCGATCGTTGTAAACATTGCAAAGATAGTCAAGTTCGTTTTCATGGTGAAACTTTATCTCCGACTTAAGGCTTAAACCATCACATTCATTCCACATTGACATTGTGTTCCTTGTTGAATCTCTTTTGAAATTCAAGGGCTTTTCGATTCTCTTCTTCTTGCTTCCGATGTTCTCTTATGTTCGCCTCCGTCCTTCGCCGCGAATCCGCCATATACTCTTCCGCAGATCGAATCGGTCTGCCGACGACCTGCTTGAAGCGTGCCTTGAACGCTGCGACATCTTGCTGTTCTGGAATGGCATTTGCGGCTTCCATTACTTTAAAATAGACGAAATTGAACAGATATTCTACCTGATCTATCGTGCGTCCACAAAGGCTCTGCCGTTTGCGCCCAACTCTCCGTTCTTCGCTTTCCATTTTCTCTATGAACTTAAAATATGGCTCAAACAATTCCGTGCAAGGAGCCGGCACTGGTTGCGACACCAATAAGTAGTCGAAAATCTGATCGGCCACTCTTGCCAAATGATTGTATCCGAATGACTCCAATCTGGCGATCTCCATTTTCCTGTCATATCTGTAAAAGGCTGATTCCAAATCTGGCCTTTCAGACGGCACAGATTCCCCTATCTTCTCAAAACGTACCGTACACGCCTTGTCCATGAACGCGCGGAAGTAACGATAACGAATCGACGCTTCTTGGACTTTTACAATCCTATCACAAGTTGCATCTATGTATGATCCGACATTCGCAGCCTCAGGAAACATCATCTCTGGGGCACGTGCAATGGCCTCTTCTATTTCTGTTCTTTCTTTCAAAGCCCACGTCAGGTCATTTGTCACTACGTCTTTCGTGTTTCCGCCGACCACAACTACGTTCGTTTTGTCGTTATCCGGCTCCCCGCTACACGCAAGAACGCATGCGGACACAGCCAGAATCGTATTCACTAAGTTCTTCATGCCAATGTTCCTTTCTTGTTCAATTGTCGAGAATGCCGTCGTCTGGACTCCCATCCAGAGATACTGGGCCATTGATCTGGCGAGTTGCCTCATGCCCCAGTTTCTGTACGCTAAAATCGCCATCTGCCGTAACGGACATGATTTGCCGAGTGTCTTCCGCAAAGACGCCCATTGGATCATCCCCAGAATTATGGAACCTGCGTCTCCATCCAAATGGAACTTTCCATGTCATACTCCCACCCAACCAGCCGTATGCAGTATTGGTCGTCTCTGTCCCGTCCGGCATCATCCGTGAAAGTGCACCCTTGCGTCCCGCATAATCCCTGACACCTCTGCTCAGTCCCCAATAGTTACCATCCTCAACATCATACCATCTTCCCGCGCCTGCCGTCCGGGTATGGGTACGATAGGCTCGGTTCGTTGGCGTGAAGGTGAAATACCCTGTAGCCGGAAGTTCGTCCTCGCAAGGGACTTCCTCGACTTGAAGCCATGAAAAATCCACCCCCACCGGCAATATCCGATACCGCTGCACAAGTTCAAGGCCACCTGCGACGCCAGACGGAAGTCCGTTGGTCAATGCCTGAGCATCGTAACCTTCTACTCCCGTAGGCTTTTGTATCGTCACAAGCGGTACATATTCGACCCCATACAGCGAGAATGAAAGTGTGTGTTCAATGTCTAAAACACCCCACTCGATAGTTCGCGTTGCAACACCTCGTATCGTAGTGTCTGCCGCAGAGATAGTCAATTCAGGCGAACTTGGGCGCTGGATAAAAAGCATTTTCTCCCCGATGCCATACTCATGCCGATTAAGCCGGTCGTTTTCAGGCGCCGAACGCTGTCGCTGTATCTCCACCCTCACCACAGATGTCTGCGCGTAGGACGAGTCAGAACCATCAGGGCCGGAGATTATTCCCCACGCCCAAGGTGTACCGCCATTCTCCGCACCCTTGCAGCGGAATGTGGCCGAGTATGATTGATATGGGCCAAGGACGACTTGTGACGGAAGAGAGACAGGACCGCCACGATGTTCAAGGCAGCCAAGGTCGCCCGCCGTCAGTATCAGCGTACCACCATGCTCTCCACCGTATGCCGACACCGTCAGCACGTTCGTGGTCGAACGTTTCTCCACCCAGTTGTCGGGCGACGCCTCGTAGCGATCCTCAAAGATGAGCGCTGGTGCGCTGAATGCGATATTCACGGACGGCGTCAGCGGTGGCGGATCGGGATCTCCGCCAGATGGTTCGGTAGAACATCCGCAGAAGAGCGTTGGAAGGTTGAACGTGGCGCGTTCCATCGTGTAAGTGCCGTTCACCGAACAACCCTCACAACCACAGTTCCCGCCATAGCACATGAATCCCAGCCAGTTTCCGTTTACGGAGAACTCGCACTGTGAGGGTTCAGACGGCATAGACCTCAAGCCGCCGCCGCCCGATCCACCCCATTGGAACGTCCCGCCAGGGTCATACGGGATTACGCTCGTGTAGAATCCTCCGTTTCCGTCCGGCGACACGCTGAACTCCAGCGGCCAATGCACTTCGCAGTTTGATACGCCGTTGGCCGTAACCGTAGCAAAACCATCGTCGGGGATGGAAACCGTGAACGGCACGGGGGACGTGACGGCGTAGTTGATGCCGATCAGTAGCGGTACGTGATTGGTTTCAAAAGCGCGCGCAACAACAACCGGATTGCCAAGGCGCGATTCTCGGTCGCCCGTGAAGTAGATCGGTGCGAGGCCGTTCATCGTCACGACATCCACGAAGTAGTAGGCGTTACTATTGACTCCCTCAAGCCACGACAAGGTAGGGCGAGGCGTCCCCGCCGAGCCGTCACATTCCACCGCCTCCAACACATTTGAGCACACGACGTTATACCATTCCGCGTTCGTACCGTGCGCGTCCGCACCCGCGACGAGCGGATCGGGATCGACCGTGTTTTCAAGGCCGTCGCCGTCCCAGTCAAACGGCTCAACCCTGCGGTATATTCGTTCAAGCGCGTTGGAGCGAGTCGTGAAATCGCCATTCTGAAAAAACTCTATCTGCGCGTTGACCGGCGTGTTGGTGTCGGCGTTAAGGAAGAAGTTCTCCCACGTCAGCCGTATTCTGGGAGGGTCGCGCTCCGTCGTGACCAAACCGGGAGGGTCGCGCTCCGTCGCGACCTCCCCCACCCAAAACCTACTCGCCCCCTGCATGGCGAGCATCGGAACGCCCACGGCGCAAATCTCACGCGCAGCATCGCGAGGCGTCGGACGAATCC
>CADCOC010000060.1 GCA_902802945.1 uncultured bacterium
GCGCGAGCTCTTCGAAGGGCTTGCCATCATGGACACCGACTGGGACTGGAAGAAGAAGTTCCCCGTCATCCACCTCAACATGGGGATGTGCGCGGCGGAAGACTACGACAGGTTTTCCACCAATCTGCCTGAATGCATGAAGCACGGGCTTGCTGGAGCTGGATGCAAATACAACTCGAAGCTGACGCCGGAAGCCAACTTCGGGAACGCCATAGACGCTCTTGCAAAGAAGGGCACCCCGCCCGTCATCCTGATCGACGAGTACGACGACCCCGTGGCGAAGGCTCTGAAGAACGTGGAAGTGGCGGAGCGCGTGCGCTCCTCACTCGCGCCCATCTACGGGCAGATGAAGGACCGCTCCGGGAAGATTCGTTTTCTGATGATCACGGGCGTCTCGAAGTTCACTAAGCTTTCGATTTTCTCCGCGCTCTCTTCGCTCGTCGATATTTCCTTTGAGGACGCCTACGCCTCCATGCTCGGTTATACTGAGGACGAACTTAACCGTTACTTCTCCGAGCACATGGAAGCACACCGCAAGGTGATGCAACTATCGGCAAAGGCGTACCGAGCCGAGATCAAGCGGCTCTACAACGGCTACCGTTTCTGGCTTGGCAAGGGAGAGAATGTTTACAATCCAGTCTCCATCAATCTCACGATGGCGAACCAGAAGGACGAATTCGAACTCTACTGGGCGGAGACGGGGAAGGCGTCATTCCTGATGAACATGCTCGCCAGGGGCGATGTCCTTGCGATTGATCCAGAGAAATTGGAAAACGTCTCGAAAGCGATGCTGGACGTTTCCGATCTCCGCAAGTTCCCGGTCGTGGGGATGCTCTTCCAGACCGGTTATCTGACGATACTTGATTACAACAAGAAGACGAAGAGGTTGACCCTCGGAATCCCCAACGCAGAGGTACGGGAGGATTTCTCGAGCTTGATGAGCGGGCTCGTGGCGAACAAGGATGTGGTATGGGCGTCGGAAATCGGGGGGCATCTGCAGAGTGCACGGTGGCCGGAGTTCTTCGACGGCCTTGCCGCGCTCTACGCGGGCGCGGTGTATGGCTCTACGGAAGGGAAACCACACGAGCTTTCCTACGCGCGTTGCCTTAAGTTTCTGTTGCAGGGGCAGGGATTCCGCGTGGAGCAGGAGGTGTCGCACGCGGGCGGACGCACGGACATCGTGGCGGACCCTCCCTGCGGCACCTATATCTTCGAGCTGAAGGTGAACAAGCCGCCGAAGGTCGCGATGTCGCAGGTGCAGCGCAAGAAGTACGCCGCGCCCTACCGCGCCGCCGGCAAGCCCGTCTGGGCGGTAGGCCTTTCCTTCAACGGTCGAACGCGCCAGTTCAAGGCCGGCGTCGCAGAGCGTGTAAAGTTGAAAGCGTGAAGCGTTTTTGATATAATGTGCGGCATGAAAAACGAGAATCATGAAGATTTGAAAATGTCGAGCGGCGACGTTGTTTCGCGTCGCGCGTTTTTGCGGCTTTCCGCCATCGGCGGTACGCTTATGGCTGCGGGTGGAGGCCGCGCCGCCCTGTTCACGGGCGCTGCGAGCGACTATGATCCGAACCTGACGGTATTCCTGTCCGACATCCACGTGCGCGGCGGGGAATCGTACCAGCTGGAGCATTTCAAGCGCGTAGTCGCGGAGATACTCAAGATGTCTCCGCTCCCGAAGCGCGCGGTCGTGTTCGGCGATCTCGCCTACCTCTTCGGACGGAAGGAGGACTACGTCACGTCGGCGCCGTACCTAAAGCAGCTGACCGACGCCGGCATCTCCGTGACGATTGGTATGGGCAACCATGACCGACGTTCCGCGTTTCTCGAGGTGCATCCTGAATACGCCCGAAGCACCAAGGTGCCGGGGCGCATCGTTTCTGTCGTGGACATCGGCCCTGCGGACATCCTCATGCTGGATTCCCTAGCCGGTTCCGACGATCGGGGCAACAGCAGCAGCGGACCGGTCCCCGGGACGCTCGACACCGCCCAGCAGGAATGGCTTCTAGCCGAACTCCCGAAGTGGAAGCGCCCCGTGTTCGTTTGCGCGCACCATCCCGTCTTTGAACTCACCGCAGGCGGCAAGCCTCTCAGCGAACTCCTGTTCAACTCGCCAGCCTTCGCGGGGTACATCAACGGACACAACCACCGCTGGTACGCCGAATGGTCGTTTCGCAACTACAGTCAGCGCAAGTTGCTCTGCTACTTGGGACTTCCTTCCACGGGACACTGGGGCGACATCGGCTACACTCTCTTCCGCACCACGCCTCGCGATGCCGTCGCAAACCTCGTGCAGCACGACTTCTTCTTCCCAAATCCGCTTAAGGAAGGGGAGCCGCGTCCTGAAATGTGGGATGCGATCGTGGAGAAGAACCGCGGCGCGCATTACAGGTTCGTCCTTCCGAATATCTGACTTGAAGGGAGATCGCGCAGTGACGTCGTTGCTGGACAAAGCGGTCGCTGCGCCGCGTGCGTTGACGCATCGGGAACTGGCCGAGCTTCTCTCCTGGCCTGATGTGGATGCGCTTTTCGCCGCCGCATACGAAGTGAAGTGCCGCGAGATTGGGAGGGTTGTATCCTTTAGGGGGTTGGTGGAATTCGCGAATGTCTGCGAGAAGGACTGCTACTACTGTGGAATCAGGAAGGGCAACGGTAAGGTCCATCGCTACTGCATGGACGCGGAGGAGATTGTCCGTGAGGCAGAATGGGCCTTCAAGGCCGGGTATGGCAGCCTCGTGCTGCAGTCCGGCGAACTGACCGGCGAGAAGAATGCAGCCTTCGTCGAGGACGTGCTGCGGCGCATCCATGCATTCGGCGGCGACGACTTCGGCGTGACCATCAGCCTTGGCGAGCAGAGCGAGAAAACGTACCGCCGCTGGCGAGAGGCGGGCGCCCACCGTTACCTGCTGCGCATTGAAACGTCCAATCCCGGGCTTTACGCGAAGCTGCACCCGGCCGACCATTCGTGGGAGAGACGGCGCGACTGCCTGCGGGCGCTTCGCCGCTGCGGCTACCAGGTGGGAAGCGGAGTGATGGCCGGGCTGCCCGGGCAGACGGTCGATGACCTCGCCTCGGACATCGAGTTCTTCGCCGCCGAGGACCTCGACATGATCGGCATGGGCCCGTATATTCCCCATGCCGATACGCCCCTTGGAAAGGACGCGTCGTGGACGCCCGAACTGCGCAAGGAGCGTCTGGAACTCGGCCTTCGCATGATCGCCGCCACGCGCCTCCATCTGCACGACGTGAACATCGCCGCCGCGACCGCTCTTCAGGCGCTCGATCCCGAAGGGCGCGAGAAGGGGCTCCTTGCCGGCGCAAACGTGATCATGCCAAACATCACCGAGACGCGTTACCGCGCCGACTACCAGCTCTACGCCGGCAAGCCGTGCCTCAATGAGGATTCCACGCTTTGCCGAGGTTGTCTCGAGCGGCGTATCGCAGCCATCGGCGAGACAATACTATGGAACAGGCGCGGCGATTCGCCGCACTGGGGCAGGAGATGAGAGAAGGTTGATTTCAAATCCGAAAAAGGAACATGACATGAAAGATGCGAATAACTCCAATTGCGGCGTAGAGAACGCCGAAAAGGGCAAATGCCCGTGGTGGAAGTTTGACTTTGGCGTCTTGGCGCTCATTGTGGTCTTGGCTGTTGTTCTGGGTGCCTTGAACAACCTGCGCGTAGCCGAAGAGCGCAGGGTCAAGTGGTTTGACGCGCCTGCGGATCGAAGCGGTCTGGAAATGGAAGAGGCGGACGATCTTCCGGCTACAGCCGACGGCGTTGAGGAGACGGGGTTAAAGAGGCGGGCGGCACCAATCAGAGTTTCAACGGGAGCGATACGCCCGGGGGAATGGAATGCTGATTTCAGGGGAGTACTCGCGAAAGCGGAAAGTGAGCGGCGTCCGATGGTGGTGCTATGCACGAGGAAGGGATGCGGGTACTGTTCCCGCCTGGAAGAGAGCATTGCCGGAGGCGTTTTCCAACTGTGGCGGGAGGATCGCGCGCCGCTGATGGCTTATGTCAAGGCTGGATCGCGGTTGTCGTCGCCTGAAACCTTGAGGGCCTACGAGGCTTTTGTGAAAGGGAGCAATAAAGGCCTAACGATACCAGTCGTCTGCGTTTACTTGCCGCAGAACGGAGTTACAAACAAAGTGGCGTTCTCTGGCCGCCGAGGAATGATGGGCGGACTAAAGGACAAACACCTTGTCATAGAGCTGATGTCCGCGCTTGACCGTGCGCTGGGGGTGCAAGCGAAAGACGGGCACAAATCGCTTGAGTCGATACTGGAGCTTGCTGACGCGGGCAGGGTTTCAGTTCGGGCCGAGGAGGGCGGGACCGTCACGATGACGCCGGAGGACGGCAAGTTGGCGGATGGAGAGAACGTGGAGCTGGTTGCGAATCCGGACGCGGGGTATGTTTTCCTTGACTGGCTGCGTCCGGATGGTTCGTCGGTCGCTTTTGAACCGCGCCTGAACGTATCCGAGGACATGGCCATCGGATGTTATACTGCCCGATTCAAGCCTATTTCCCAATGCAAGCCTCCGCTGCTCGTCTCGCCAGCAGAAATGGCCGTACGCGTAAAGGTCATGGAAAGGTTCAGTCACGAGATACTCGTAGATGACTCTTGTCGGCCGGTAAAGTTTCTCATCAAGCACCCAGTCGCCGGAGTCGCGGTTGATCCCTTGACGGGCGTCGTGACCGGATCGTTCCCTCATGCAACGACGAATACTGTTGAAATCTCCGTCATAGGGAACGATCCAGGTCAAACGGAGAAGACCGTGCGACTGTCGGTGGAGGTTTCCCAAAAGAAACCGTTGCTGAGGAGACAGTAGCGGTGACTTCGCTTTCCCGAAAAGGACAAGGCACTTCATCTGAATGTCGATTTCGAATCTAAAAAAGGAACATGATATGGAACAGGTCAATAACTCTGACAGCGGCGTTGTGAAAGCTAACGTTTTTCAGTTTTTCGAGTTTGTCTGCCGTCTTGGACTCGGTGTGTTGTTCATATACTCCGCGCTGGCCAAGATTTCAGATCCAGATGACTTTGCCCGATCCGTCATGCGATATGAATTTCTGCCTGATTTTACGATCGGAATCTTCTCCATGACTATGCCGATGCTCGAGTTGCTGGCCGGGTTGTCGATGCTGTTCACTAAATGGCTGCGAGAATCGGCTTTTCTCGTCTCGGGAATGTTAGTGATGTTCATAATTGCACTGGTCCAGGCGCTTGTCCGCGGGCTGGAGATTTCGTGCGGATGTTTCGGAGTGCCAAGCGTAGGCGGACGCGAAGAAATTTTAATCGCGCTCGTCCGCGACGTTGTGCTGATCGTGCCGTCCGTATGGCTGATGTTCCGTACCAACGGCAGGATATGGCCGTTGAAGTTGCTGTCTAAGGGCTGGTTCGTGGCCTGTCTGTGCGGATTCGGTCTGCTGCTCGCCGCATGGATCGCAAGGGACACCTGGGTTTCGGGTGGCTTCGCCCCAAGCCTTGCGTCTGAAATCGGCGAAGCCCAAAAGGTGGAGACGGACGATCTTCAACCTAAAGACAACGATGCGGAGGAAACTGGTATCAGTGGACGTTCGGGATCATTCGGTATTTCCACCGGAGCGACACGACAAGACGAACTGAATGATGATTCCAAGGGTGTAATTACGAAGATAAGTGGACGTTCGGCAGCATTTGGCATTTCCACCGGAGCGATACGGCCGGGCGAATGGAATGCTGATTTCAATGGTGTTCTTGCGAAAGCGGAGCGTGAGCGGCGTCCGATGGTAGTGATGCGCGTGAGTAGCGGATGTGGGTATTGCGAACGCCTTGAAGAATGCATTTCTGGGGGCGTTTTTAGGCTGTGGCGGGAGGATCGTGCGCCTTTGATGGCTTTTGTCAAGGCTGGAACGCGGCTATCTCCGTATAAAACCGTGAGGGCGTGCGATGCTTTAGCAAAAGGAATAGTGAAAGACCTCAAGGTTCCATACGTCTGCGTTTACTGGCCGCAGAACGGCGTTACAAACAGCGTTGCGTTCAATGGTCGTCGTGGGATGATGGGCGGTCGCAGGGACAAGCTTCTTGTCGTAGAGCTGATGTCCGCACTTGACCGTGCGCTAGGGGTAAAGTCGACGGATGGGCACAAGACGCTTGAATCGATACTGGCACTTGCGGCTGAGGCGGGGAGGGTTTCCGTTCAGGCGGAAGGGAGCGGGACCGTCAAGATGACGCCGGAGAATGGCAAGTTGGCGGATGGCGAAAAGGTGGAACTTGTTGCGCAGCCGGATGCGGGATGTGTGTTTCTCGAATGGCTGCGTCCGGACGGTTCGTCAGTCAGTCTTGAACCGCACCTGACCGTCTACGATGACATGCCAGTCGGTTGTTACACGGCCCGTTTCAAGAGCCTGTCCCAATGCAAGCCTCCGTTGCTTACCTCGCCAGCCGAAGTGTCCATGCGAGTAAAGACCATGGAACGGTTCAAGCATGAGATACTTGTCGATGAGTCTTGTCGGCCGGTAAAGTTTCTCATCAAGCGCCCCGTCACTGGAGTCTCGGTTGATCCCTTGACGGGCGTCGTGACCGGATCGTTCCCTCAGGCAACGACGAATACTGTTGAAATCTCCGTCATCGGAAGTGATCCAGGAAAAACTGAGAGGACGGTGCGTCTGACGGTAGAGGTTTCCAGAAAGAAAACCAGGTTGAGGAGATTAACGGAATGATAACAAGGAAAATCATTACAGCAATTGCCGCCGTGGTGGCCGCGTCCTCCACGGCGTTCGCAGGACCTTGGGTGAAGTATGGCGATAAGCCTGTGTTGGGGAACAAGAAGCTCGGAACGTGCTTTGACATCAACGTGGTTACGAACGGCCCCGCGCCGTACACGATGTATTTCTCGTGGCGGCCGAAGAAATCCATCGCGCTCGTACGGAGCGACGACGCAATGACATGGACGCAGAATCCGGAGATCTGCCTGCGCGAAAATCCGGCAAGCGGCTGGGAGGACCTCGTCAACCGCTCCAGCACCGTCAAGAAGGACGGCGTGTGGCACATGTGGTACACGGGGCAGTGCGCGAAGGAGCATCACAAGGGCCGCATCGGCTACGCCCGCTCGACGGACGGCGTCCACTTCGAGCGCGTGCAGAAAGACCCCGTGCTCGTGGCCACCGAGGACTACGAACAGCCGACGGTGATGTGTCCGAGCGTTCTCTGGGACGAGAAGCGCCAGGTGTGGCGCATGTGGTACTCGGCTGGTGGCACGTATGAGCCGGACCGCAACTGCTACGCCGAGTCGAAGGACGGCATCCACTGGGAAAAGAAGGGCGTTGTGCTCACGCGCGGCCCGCGCGAATCGTGGTACCGCGACCGCGTGGCCGGCTGCGAGGTGCATCCGCTGCCCGACGGACGCTTCGCGATGTTCTTCATTGGCTATCCCGACGTGGACACCGCCCACATCGGCTGCGCGATCTCGCCGGACGGCATCCGCGACTGGAAGGTGATCGACCAGTCTCCGCTCGTTATCCCCGATCCCGGCACGTGGGATTCAAGCGCGTGCTACAAGCCGTCCGTCTTCCGCGACGAGAAGCACAACCGCTGGCTTCTCTGGTACAACGGCAGAAGCGGCGGCCCGGAGTACGTGGGTTGCGCAATCCACGAGGGACTCGACCTAGAGGCGCCGCCGGAGAAACTGCCCGATCCGAAGAAACTCCTCTCCACGTACGTGCGCCGTTTCAACGCCTGCGACGAGGAGACTGCGACGAACGCCTTCCCCAACGCGGTGTCGGAAAAGTTCCTCGCGGAGAACGTGCCGCTCTTCGCGTGCCCCGACCATGAGATCGAGCGGACATACTACTTCCGGTGGTGGACCTACCGCAAACACCTGCGCAGGGGCAAGAAGGGCGGCTGGCGCGTGACGGAGTTCCTGCCGAAGGTTGGCTGGAGCGGCATGGACAACACGATCGTGTGCGCCGCGGGACACCACTTCCGCGAAGGCCGCTGGCTACGCGATCCGCAGTACCTTGCGGACAACGCCCGCTTCTGGCTGGCGGACAAAGACGCATGGCACCGGTGGGGCTATTCGAGTTGGCTCTTCACGGGGACGTGTCATCTCGCCGAAGTCGCGGGCCTAGACGATCTGCCCGCTGCGCTGCTCGACGACGCCGTGAAGTTCTACGATCGCTGGGAAAAAGGCGTCCCGAAGCAGCGGGGCAAGTTCATCATGGGCGGCGACGGCGCGGGCGGATTCATGTCCCTTGACGGACACGAAGGCACGGAGATCTCGCTCGGCGGGAGCGGATGGAAGCCGCTCTTCAACTCCGCGATGTGGAGCGAGGCGAAGAGCATCGCCGCCGTCGCGCGAAAGGTCGGGCGCAGCGACCTCGCGGAGAAGTTCGAGGCGAAGGCCGAGGGCGTCCGCAAGGCGTTGATGGCGAAGTGCTGGAACGACGACATCAAGTTCTTCACCACGCGGCATCGGGACGGCGTCTTGACGGAGGTGCGCGAACTCCACGGCTACGCGCCGTGGTACTTCGGCATGCCGCTCGATGTCGCGCCCGACTGGGAGCAGCTCTTCGACGCGAAAGGCTTCTCCGCCCTCTACGGCCTCACGTTCCCCGAGCGTCGCGCGAAAGGATTCAAAATCGCCTACAAGGGACACGAGTGCCAGTGGAACGGGCCGAGCTGGCCGTTCGCGACATCGGTCGCGCTCACGGCATACGCAAATGATCTACATGCCCGTGCACGGCGGCCCGGCGAGAGTGAGCGCTTCACGTTCCTGATGTGGCAGTACGCCTTCGCGCACAAGCTGCACCGCACGCCGACGAATCCCGTTGGGCGCCGGTTCGACCCAACCGTGCCGTGGATTGACGAGAACATGAACCCCGACACGGCGGACTGGATCGCGCGCACGCTCCTCATCCAACGTAAGCAGAAACCCCGCGAACGCGGCAAGGACTACAACCACTCGACGTTCTGCGACTTGGTGATTTCCGGGCTTGTCGGCTTCGAGCCGGAAGGCGCGGACGGTTTCGCGGTCGATCCGCTCTTCCCTGCGACATGGGACTACTGCATCCTCGACAACCTGCGCTATCGCGGCCACGATGTCTCGATCCGCTGGCATCGCGGGCGCGGATTGACCGTAAAGATCGATGGCTGCGAGACCGCGCACAGTCCAACCCTCGCAAGGGTGCGCGTGCCTATTTTATGATTGAAATCAGCGAAGGCGGGTAATTTTTGTTGTCGGTGAATGTCAGTTTCGCACCAGCCTCGACGATATAGGCCGCATATCCGATGTTGTTGGTGAGACAGGAGTCCTGCGGCGGGTATTGGTGCGGAATGGATGAATTGTCGATTTCATATCTGCCAGAAGTAATGAGCGTTACGCCAGATTGAATATGGACCTCTGCGTATGTGATCGTTGGGCATTTCAACGTTCCATGACCGACGATCTTAACAACCCTTCGCCGCCATGAGGATTCTTTTTTCAAGAGGTCAAGCGGATAGCCTATGTCGACCGTACCGTCTGGCATTTTCTTGATTTTGGGACCGATTCGTTCCGCATCTGAACTCAGTACCGGTGAAAGCATCAGCGACGGAAGAAAGTAGTGTCCTGTTCCCGGAAGTTTGATGACAACTTCGGGGCGGTCTGCGAATCGCTGAATGCAATCGGGTTGTAGGTCTGTCCAGTTTGGACGGCAGAGGCAGAAAGCACCCCATGCGGCAAGACAGAAGAGGACGATCACAGTCGTTTTGGCCAGACCGTGGAGAATACCGATCAATCTGAGATGCGCTTTGACTTCTTGAACCGACTTTAGACGAAGGGCGGGCGTCGAGCTTGTCATGCATCGTATGAGACCTCTCCACATCAGGGGAGGCTTGCCCTTGAACAGCGCAAGAAGTAAAGCACCGAGGGCGTGGATGTCAGCCGTAGGAGAAACTTCCCCTCCGGTGAACTGTTCAGGGGCGCTGAAACCTGGGGTGCCGAGTGCTACTACGTGTCCTCCCGCCAACGTCATGTTGTGCGCGGTGGTTGGCTGGATGGTGTTGGATAGTGCCTCGTCACCAACATGTGCGATTCCCAGATCTGTCAACACGGCATGGCCTGAATCGTTCAGCAGGACATTCGACGGCTTGATGTCGCGATGGACCACGCCCTTGCCGTGAAGGAATGCGAGACCATCCAGCACATCGTGGAAAATGCGCCTGATCATTCGCTTTGACGGCACTTCAGGAATCGGACGCAGCAGATCCATCGTGAAGTAGGGATGCGGTGCATTTTCTTCCAGGGCATGAACGTGGACGATGCCCGGATTGTCGAATTGCGCCAGCAGACGCGCTTCGGCGAGAAAGCGCTCCCGCTTGAGATCGTCGCCTGGGTCCGTCAGCATTTTCAGCGCGACATCCCGTTTCAACGCATCGTCGCGTACACGCCACACCTCGCTTGTCGCGCCACGTCCGAGAAACGCTACGACGCGGAGACCGGAGATTACGGCACCTGGCTCCAGCAGCCGCCCTGCGGCCGAGTCCGTCTCGTGGATGGCCTCCGGCGAGACGAGATAGGCGTCTAGATCATCTGGCATCCGGCGAGTTCTCCAGCAGTTGGCGCACTTCTTCGGAGAGCCGCGTCTTCATGCGGCTCTTGATCTGATAGAGGTTGTTCACGGAAAGGCCCAGATCGCGGGCGACCGTTTCGGCCGGTTCGCCGAGTTGGACAAAACGGCGGAATGCGATTTTGGTAGTCTCGCCGATGTCGGGATCGGCGAAGACACGGCGGAGCGCCATGTTGAACGTCTCGCGTCGCCAGTCTTCGCCGGACGGCGCAAGGGGTTCGGCGGCGAATGCCGCGAGGCGTACGGCCTCTGCCTTGATTTTGCGCAGTCGGTCGATTGCCTTGTTCTGGGCTATTTTGAAGAGAAGCGAATGGAATGCGCCCTTATGTGTTCTGTCGTACTTGTACGTCGGCATGATCCCGACAAGTTCGACGAGCGTGTCATGCACGACCTCCTCGGCGTCCTCGTGGGAAAGACCACGTTTCAGTAGGAGTTTTTCAATCCACGGGGCATAGTCGCGGTAGAACCGCGCCCAGCGGTTCTGGTCGCCGGAGGCGAGCCCATTTAGCAATGTCTCTGTGGTCTGAAGCATTGAAACACCTGAATAATGTTTGGCTAATGGAGGTTGATCTCCTGTTTGAAAAGGGGGATATTATACCAACTAGCCTCAACGGGAACAACTGGCGTCTTGCAGTTTTTTTTTCATGTGGCGGCGTAAGATTCGGACGGCTGGATACGAGTTGTTTGTGAGTGAAGTTGGAAAATGCCTTCATCACGGAAGGAAGCGCAGGACGTTGGAATGCGAGGCGCGGCATTTATGCAGATACTTCCGCCGCAGGCGGCGGGAATATGCTATAATAAGCGCCGACATTTCAACAGTTATGCGTTCGTCGCATTGCTGGCTCGAGTGAAACCTGGAAAACTTTACGGAGAGCCACGATGGGGTGAATGCGCCCCTGGGCGTATTTCCTTTCGTGATTTCTCCAAGGCTTTTCCAGGGCCTCACTCGGAATCCAACGAGGGATTGCGCCCTTTCTTTCCCCTGTTGGCTCCGAAACAGAGGGCACAGGAGAAGAAAGTATGAAGAAGTTGATGTTAGTCTGCGTTGCGTTGGTTTGTGCGACTGTTCTTACTGGTTGTGGAAAATCCCACGAAAAAGTGGTCAAGGAGTTGTACTTCGCCGTGGGATCTGGCGACGACGACCATATGAGAAAGTTCGTGGAGGCGAATTTTGCACCAGGGCTTGACGACGCACTGAAATATAACAAAGACACAAAGAGGGTGTTTAAGAAGATTTCGGAATCAGAGGGTTTCGCCAAGACGGAAACCCTAAAGACATTCAAGAACGATGGTGACAAGTTTTCCGTGATCTCCGCACGGTGCGAAGGTACGACGCTCTATTTTGTTGTAGGCGGAAAGGATGACAAGATAGTTTTAATAACGGTGGACAGGAACGAGGCAATGAGCGGTCGAGGATCGGAGAAACCTACGCCAGGCAAGGCCGAGATCGTGCCGAAGGCGCAGAAAACCGTAGAAAAGAAACGAGGTGTGTCTGAATCAACCCTATCTGAGAGTCCCAAGAGGTTGACGCCAGACCAGAAGGTCAGCCGTCTCATGGCACAGTTAAATAAGGTACTTGGGAATAGCATGGAGGTTTCCGCTGCTCTTGTGGTATTACAGGCGAAGATTGATCAACTTCCCGGTGACTACAAGGTGAAATGTGTTCTTCAGGAGATGATGGGGAATTCTTACAGGAGAAGTGGCATCGTGCCCGATCTCCCAGACCCCAATGGGAATGGTGCGCTTGCGGAATATCTGAAGGTACGCGGCATAGACGATGCCGGGAACATCATGTGCATGTACCACATGTTGAAAGACAAGGAGCAGGCGGCTGTTGCCGAAGAAGTCCGCAAACTGCTGAAGTAAACAAAGTGCTAAAAAAGGAGATTATGATATGAACAAGCAACGTAAGGTCCTTATCACCTTTCTATCAGTCATTTTGGTCAATTGCCTTTACGCCGGCTTTTTGGATGGGCTCAAGAAAGTGGGAGAAGGTGTGGCCGACGTGGCAGGTGGTGTGGTGGATAATACCGTCAATGTCACAACATCTGTGGTACAGTCGGTTAAGCAGCAAACAGTGTTCGCCGATCCGCAGACGAACGTGGCAACTACTGTGCAGACGGTACCAGCGGTTACTCCCGCCCCGGCTCCGTCGGTTGCTACCACCCTTATGCCGAAGGCTACCACGATTGAAAACTCTGTCGCAAAGAACGGAAGCACCACTATAATCCAAGATAATACTTCTTACGCAAAAGACCGTGCCGATTTGGAGAAACGGTTGCAGTCATTCAGATTCCGCGAGGATTACCAGTCAATTGAGAGCGTCTCGGAGAAAAATCGCATAGCAAATAGGGTGAATGTCGCAAAAAGCAATCTAATGAGCCTTCCACATAAGGCAGAAGGTAATGCATCACGGCAACTCAGGAAAATACTCGACGAGGAAGCCGAGATTGTTGCCACCGTTAAAGAGGTTTTAAATAAGGAATCGGAAGAACGGATCGCCCGTGAAAAGACCGCCGCAGAGGCTCGTGAACTCGCGGCACAGCAACGAGCAGAACGGGAGGCGCGTGAAAAGGCGGAACGCAAGGCCAACATTGTAACAGTCAATGATGATATTTCTTCAGGGAATGAGTATCGGGCTGAGAAAAAGCATCTGGATCATTCGCAAGTCAAGCGTGATGACCAAAGTGCTGACACCCCTCATGATGACAAAAAATCTGGAAATAATGCCATGTCGGTGTATCAACAGTTCATCAATGATGAGTTCAAGCCGAAAATAAAAGTGATTGAACAGGAACTCGCAAGACGAGAAAGAGCTTTTCGTGAAACATACTGGTTCAATGGCGTGTATTCACACAAAGAACTTGGTGACTACGAAAGTGGGCGGAGCAAACTTGCCCTGAAACGTTTGCGCGAAATCGCAAATGGAGATGATGCAGAATTTAGAAAACTCCAGTCAGACATATTTGCATGGAGTTATGCCGGCAAATCATTGATGCAACCGTGGAATTATTGTTGGAGCTTAAAGAGGAGAGAACCGTATTTCAGTCAGGGTAACGGGCGATTCTGCATCCATTTGCCTGACAATCCTGACGCGAGCCTACCCTACCTTGATGAGGAAAAATCGACGATCGGCTCGCTTGACAATCTCTCCAATTGGATTGAACGCACCAAGGCTTGGCTGGCACGAGAGAGTGAGATTGTTTACAAGGAATGTTCCATAAGCGAATTGAGTGCCAAAAGGATTGCCGAACTACATGGCAGGCCAGACTATAAACCCTTTACCGTATATAAGGATATCGCTTTTGGAGATTCTGTGATTGACGTGTTTGAGAAATTGAAGAAGGTGGACAATGATGCCCAATGGATAAGAGCAACGCGGAATGACAATGACGCTGGCGAAACAATAGACATGTATCTACACGGCAAGCGGTTGTACACGGAAGTGTTGTCTCGGCACGGTCTTAATTTTACATTTGGCTCTTTTGCCTCAGATGAGGGAAGCGTACTCACAGGTATGGAAATGAAGTTTGCCACGTCACCTTCTGCGGATACCCTTGTGGCGAAATACAATGTTGATGGAGCTAAGGTAGAAAAAGTACGCGACATTATTGACCGAAAATGGCCAGAGACCGAAATGGGACAATTCGGGCTGATGTTGTTCAATGCGTTGGAGCGTAAGGCAAAAGCCGTTGAAGGGAAGAATGGCACCTCATCCATTTACAGAAAGGACATGTTGGCCATTAGCGAGAATCATTGTAAAGGAAAGGCCGTTGAGAAGACGGTTGTCACGATTGATGGCGTAACAGTTTCGATCTGCGAGAATGTGGAAACGCATAAGGTCGTCAAAGTCACATTCGAGGATACTTTACTTGCTGCCAAACTGAAGGAACTGTGCGTCAAGCAGAAAGAAACTGATGCGAAGTCCGAGGCAGAAGCCAAGGCAGCCGCCGAAAAGAAAACAAAATCTGATTCACTCAATTTTTGACGCTTTAATTCGTTTCGCATAGTAAGCAGAACGGCACAGAACGAGGACAGCCCGATCCTTGTGACGTGAACCCTCAATCGGGCATAAGGAAAACAAGAAATGAGCAGAGTATTCGAGTTCAGCAAAGGGAAGCTGGAAGTCAGTGAAAAGAACGTTACTGGATCGGTCATTGCATCGACCAGCATGCAACAGATGCCAGGGGAATTGGCCATTGACACACCAATAGACAAATTTGGCCCTATCAGCATCAACGACTTGCCGCAATTCCGCATTGCGGCCATGTCTATTGGTTTCACCACTGGAATGTTCCTGCCATGGATCATCTGGCTCATTGTTTTTCTTGTTAGGGTGATGTCATCTTCTAGTTTCGGCGACTTAGGTCGTGCTTCAAACATGCCGAGTGTGTGGTGGCCTATTGTGATTGGCCTTATCCTCGGAGGGATTGCCTGCTTCTATGCCAAGAAAAAGGTAAAGGTACTGATGGCGCAGTTTTCAAATGGTGGGCAGACGGTGTACATTCCTCGTTTGAAAGGGGATGACGAATCAATCATTCGCGCACTTGATGCTTATGTTCGCGAAATGAAAAGAAAGGCGTAACGAATGAGGTAGTTGCGAAACCCCGACGTTCCGACAGGGATAGCGTTCCGCCGCCAATCGCAGACGGCGGTGGAACGCCGTGGAGCGGTCGCTGTTTCAAGGGGGAATGAACGGGAAGGCGGCTCTCCATGTGCGATGCCGCTACGGCCAACGCATCAAAAAATCCTTCTCCCCGCTGACGCGGGATAGAACGATTTTTTAATGCGTTGGAAGTGTTTCAGCAGCGCAGCAGCCAGCAACGAAGCGTCCAGTCCGAATGGTCGTGGTGCGCCCTTTGGCCTTTCAGGAGGTGTTCCAGGCGCAATTTTCGAGCGCGCCCGTCTCTTCTGCGAACGCGCAGGCATCGAGCCCGCGCGGGTTCGAGTCTGGCGCCAATGAAACGGGATGAAACGGTCGCCGAGATGGGATACGAATTGTGGTATAATATGCACACGGCATTTTAGAACTAAAGACGCGAGAAAAACTGAAAATGAAAGAGAACGCAGTGCAGTCTCAGCGGCAAGAGTATTTTAGCTGTGTGAAGTGTGTGCGTAAAGCGATGATGTTCGTCATTGCCGCATGTTTCACGCATGCGGCGGCGGCGGTCATGCCAATTCCCGTAGCCATTAACGGCGACGAGTTAGTGGCGTCCGTTCCTGCGGGGACGTTGGACGAAACATCCACGTTCTACTTCGTGTGGGATGACGTGGACCGGGGCCAGAAACTTGCGGACTGGCCTGTGGCGAACCGCGTCAAATGCGATGTTGGCCGTGACGGAGCGCGGCCCTCCCAATACCGCTTCAATCTCGGCAAGGTCGCGCCGGGGCAGGTGTTCCGCGTGCTCGCCACGAGCAAGGTACGACTCTTGGACGAGGGCGGATGGGTCTATGTGGGCGAGAACCAGTACGTCGATACCGGCGTAAAGGCAACGGACGTTTACGGACTCGCGATCAAGTTCCAGTACGCGCCGAACGACTACCAGTTGGCGGACAAGAACCCTTGGGCGTCGCTGATGGGCAGTCTGCCGACCGACGACTTCACGATCGGACGCAAGGCGAACGGGAAAGACGGCGAGTTCTACATGCGCTATCGGGGCGAGTCGTTGAAGGCGGACGGCAAGACAAAGGATTTGGCGTTTACGCTCGGCGACTTGTCGGTGCCGCACACGATCACCATTGTGAACGGCGTGGTGACTCTCGACGGCGGTCGCGGGGCGACCGCCCTACCGGGAGGGACGCAATTTAGGGTTTCCGAGGCGGGTGCGATTGGAGTCAATCACGATGCCGGGACGATCCTGATCGGCTGTTCGTGGAACGACGATTGCAATCGCGGACTTTCCGGGCGCTATTGCCACGCGAAGTGGTATTCCGCGCGTCTCGATGACGCGGACGGGAAGGCGATCGTGAACCTCGTCCCCGCAAGAAGAGGCGGCGAAGGCGTGCTGTGGGATACGGTTTCGCGTAAGGTCTTTGCCAACGCGGGAACGGGTACGCTCACGTTCTCAGGCACGGCGGGCGCGGCGATTGACGGCACGGAGGGCGTGTGCGCCGCGTCGTGTGCCGTGGTGGCTGGCAATACGGAGTTCGCGGGTAAGGCGCGCTTCACGCTCCTCACGGACCGCATGGTCCGCTGCGAATGGAGCGAGGACGGTTCGTTCGAGGACCGTCCGAGCCTCACCTTCATCAATCGCGTCCAGCCGCCGGTCAAGCATACGTTCGCGCGCAAGGGAGAGGGCGCGGTGATCACGACGGACAAGATGCACCTTGAGTGGACGGGCGGCGCGTTCAATGAGACGAATCTCGTTGTGAGTGTTGCCAATGTGGAAATGTTGCCAATGGCCAATGCCAATGTTGCCAATGAAGGGGACAAGCCAAATTGGAAATTGGGAATTGGAACTGGCAACATTGGCAACAATGGCAACATTAAAAAAGACATGACTTCGGTTGCAGTTCTTTCGGAAGATAAGGAGAATCTGCTGGGCACGATGCGTACCATTGACGCACGTTCAAGCATCAAGGACCTACTGCCGCGCATGGAGAAGGGCGTCCTCTCGCGGCGCGGCGTGGCTGTGGTGGACGATACGAAGAAGCCGCTTTTCGTGAAGGGCGGCGACTACTGGAAGGAATGGGTTGAGGAGCGACCGGTTCGCGCGAAGGGCGCGTACCGCGATTTGACGGTATTTGCGTACGGGCACGACTACAAGGGGTGTCTCGGCGACTACGTGAAGGTAGCGGGACGCATTCCGCTACCCCCTCGGTGGGCATTCGGCTACTGGTGGAGCCGGTTTTGGAACGACACGGAGTCCGATTACCGCCAGGTCGTGCGCGAGATGAACTCCGTCGGCATCCCGGTGGACGTGTGCGTGATCGAAATGTACTGGCACGAGAACTGGGGCATCGCCGAGCGTCCCGACATCATACAGCCCAAAGGCGGGCAGATGTGGGGCTGGGGTGGCTACACGTGGAACCGCCGCTACTTCCCCGATCCGGCGAAGATGTTCCGCTTCCTGCATGAGGAGGGACTGCACGCGCCGCTCAACATGCACCCCGCCTGCGGTATCCCGGAGTGCGAGGACGTCTATCCGCGTTTCGCGAAGGACTACGGATGGAAGGGCAAGGGCGTGATTCCGTTCCGCGGTGACGAGGAACGTTGGGCGGAGGTCTATTTCAAGGACATCATCGAGCCGTTGGAGGCGCTGGGCGTGGACTGCTTCTGGCTTGACTGGCAGCAGTGGCTGATGGCGAAGGGCAAACCCACCTTGAGCAACACGTTCTGGCTCAATCACCTCTTCGCCACGCACGACGCGGCGCGCGTGCGGCCGTGCGGCGGCACGAAGCGTCCGATCATCTATCACCGCTGGGGCGGACTCGGCTCGCATCGCTACCAGATCGGTTTCTCTGGCGACGGCGAGAGTTCCTGGCGGATGCTGGAGGCGATTCCGTGGTTCACCGCCACCGCGTCGAACGTGGGCTACGGCTACTGGGGACACGACCTCGGCGGACACAACCGTCCGCAGTTCAAGCGGGAGGAAAACGGCGAGCTCCTCACGCGCTGGATGCAGTGCGGCGTGTTCACGCCGATCTTCCGCACCCACCCGTCCAAGGACTCGCTTGCCGATCGCCGTCCGTGGAAGTACGCCGACCACTTCTTCATCCTCCGCGAGGCGTACCGTCTGCGCTACCGCCTTGCGCCCTACATCTACACCGCCGCGCGCCAGGCGTACGACACGGGCGTGTGCCTGTGCCGTCCGATGTACTACGACTGGCCGGAGGAGAATGCCGCGTATGATTCCGTGAACCAGTACATGTTCGGCGACGACATCCTCGTCGCACCCGTCACGAAGGCCGTCGATCCCGTGACGAAGGAGGCGGAGGTCGAGGTGTGGCTTCCGGAGGGCACGTGGTACGATGTCTCAAGGGGCGAGCTCGTGGAGGGCGGGCGCAAGCTGAAGCGCGGCTACACGATCGAGGAGACGCCGTGGTTCGTGAAGGCGGGCGCGGTGATTCCGATGTATCCCGATTCCGTCAAACGTCTCGGCAATCCCGGCACGGACGACCTCGTGCTCTTTTGCGTGCCGTTTGGCCGTCTAGAAAAGCTAGAAGGGCTAGAACGGCTAGATACTACCTCCATCTACGAAGACGGCGGCGACAACGCCGACTATGCGACGAACTTCCGCCGCACCGCGATCCGCCGCGAAGGGAACCGCGTGACGATCTCCCCGCGCAAAGGTGCCTACACGCTCAAGATCCCGCTTGCCGCCGTGCCGCTCGCCGTGAAGGTGAATGGGAAGGATTGCGCGTGGGAGTACGATGCGGAGGATCTGGCCGTGGTCGTGAAGACGCCGCCGCAGGACGGCACGCACGAGACGGTGGTGGAGCTTGTGTATTCGGGGGCCGAGACAGCAAGCGTACAACAGCAAGATGGTAGGGCGCGATCACCGAGCGCGCCGATCGCCGCCGTCAACGGTCTGAAGGGCGAACATACGCGTATTGCCGCGCTCACGGAGGACTTCAGACTCGCCCTTGCCGGACGCGGCTGGCCGAAGGCCGCCGCGAACCTCCCCACGTCGTGGCAGATCATCTGGAAGACGCGCGATGCGATCGCGGCGCATCCCGCCGACGCGGCGAAGCTGCTTGCGGAGCGCGCCGCCGCGCTGAAGACGTTCGCCGAAAAGGATTGGCCGCGTCTGGAGAAGACATTCAAACCCGAGTTCGTCACGCGCATGCGTGCTTGGATAAAAAATAAAGTCAAATAGGATTAATTCCATGATATGCTCATTCAACATCGCATCCCGTTTCAGGTTGGGCGTCGCGTTCGCGACCGGTCTTTCCGCGCTGGCACTTTCGGGCGGCGAGATCACGGAGAAGTACTACCGGCTCGCAATACGCGAAATCGTCGGTGGCGACATCGTGCAGCTGGGCGAGTTCTCGCTCTACGCATCGGACGGCTCGCGCGTGAACGGCGGTGGCATGAAGCTCGTCGAACCGTGTGCGGCGAATGCCCTTGCGCCCTGCGAATGTTTTGCGTCGCGGAAGAACTTCGCGCGGGAGACGGCCGACAAGCTTTTCGATGGCGATCCGAAGACTAAGCTGTGCGTCGGAAAGCTCGCTCTGCGCGAAAGTGATCCGATAAATTGTCTTGCCGTGTACTTCCGTCTGCCTGACGACGCAAAGCCGGTCGTGAAGTACAACTTCTGCAGCGCGGACGACACCGACCGCTACCCGGAGCGCAATCCGACGTCGTGGGCGATCTGGTGCTCGGCCGACGGCAAGACGTGGCGTCTCCTCGACGAGCGCACCAACGCATATTCGCCCAAGTCGATGCTCACGTGGTGGAACGGCTCGCGTCCGTACTCCTTCGGCGGCGAGCGTCCGTGCGAGGACATGGCGGACGAGGTGAACCCGTTCATCGGCGCCGTCACGCAGCACCCGCGCAGCGCGCTCGGCGGACACGGCCTCGGCAAGACGTTCCCCGGTGCCGCCACGCCGTGCGGCATGGTCCAGCTCTCGCCCGACACCATCACCGGCGGCGACAACGGCTGCGGCTATTCGTACCACCACGAGACGATTGAGGGCTTTAGCTTCACGCACCTTTCCGGCGTGGGCTGGTACGGCGACTTCGGCAACTTCCAGGTGATGCCGACCGTCGGCGCGCGCAACCTCAATCGCGACAAGGCGAAGAGCGCCTACTCCCACGAACGCGAAGTCGCCGAGGCGGGTTACTATGCCGTCACGCTTGACCGCTACAACATCCGTGCCGAAATGGCCGCCGCGCCGCGTGCGGGCATTCTGCGCTTCACGTACCCCGAGTCGAAGGAAGCGCGCATCCAGATTGACCTCGGACGGCGCGTGGGGCAGCTCGGACGTTGGCTGAAACATTCGCGCCAGCATGTGCGCGTCGTGGATGACCACACGATCGAAGGGCGCATGGAGTGTCCGTGGCAGGACGGCGGATGGGGACGCGGCGCGGGACGTGTCCACTACGTGCTGCACTTCACCTGCGCATTCTCCAAGCCGTTCAAGCGTTTCGGCGTGTGGGACAAGGACAAGGTGTTCGAGAACTGCCGCGACTACACCGGCACGAACACCGGATTCTTCGCCGAGTTCGAGACGTCGCCGGGCGAGCAGATTCTCATGCGCGCCGGGCTTTCCTACGTCGATCAGGAGGGCGCGCGCAAGAACCTTGCGAGCGACATGCCAGACTTCGACTTCGCCCGTGCCCGCCGCGCCGCGCGCGCCCTCTGGAGTGACGCGTTCGCCGGCGTGAAGGTGAAGGGCGGGAGCGTCGATGAACGGATCGTCTTCGCCACATGTCTCTACCATGCCCTCATCGACCCGCGCATGATCGGCGACGTCGATGGTCGGTACATGGGCAGCAACGGCAATATCTACCGCAATGAACGCTTCACCGCGCGGACCGTGTTCAGCGGCTGGGACGTGTTCCGCAGCGAGATGCCACTCCTCACGCTGATTCGTCCCGACATCGTGAACGACACGATCAACTCCATGATCCGCTGGACGGAACTCGGTCCGCGCGATACGCTGCCGGTCTGGGACATCTTCGGATGCACGTCGGGCTGCATGGTCGGGAATCCCATCATCCCCTGCATCGCCGATGCATACGAGAAGGGCATCCGCAACTGGGACGCGGAGACCGCGTGGCGTCTTGCCGACGTCACCTCCCGAAAGCGCGGAAACGCCGCCTGCGGATGGTCGCCCAACTCGCTTTCCGTGACGCTCGAATACGCCTACGACGACTGGTGCATGGGCAAGTTCGCGGAGATGCTCGGCAAGGCGGACGACGCGAAGCGCTACTACGAGCGCGCCGGATGGTACAGGAACATCTGGAGCAAGGAGGCAGGCTGGATGCGCAGCCGCAAGGCGGACGGATCGTGGACGCCGTGGCGCGGACGGCACGTACACGGACAGGGCGCAGTGGAGTCCAACCCCTGGCAGCAGGGATGGTTCGTCCCACACGACATCTACGGCCTCATCGAGCTGATGGGCGGCGAGCAGAAATTCGCCGACGAGTTGGAGCAGTTCTTTGAAAAGGCACCGGCCAACTTCATGTGGGGCGACTGCTATAACCATCCGAACGAGGTCACGCATCTCGTGCCGTTCATGTTCCCGTACTGCGGCAAGCCGTGGCTCACGCAGAAGTGGACGCGCCGGATCTGCGAAGGCGCGTATGGGAACGAAGTGTACGGCTACGTGGGGAACGAGGACGAGGGACAGATGAGCGCATGGTACATCCTCGCCGCGAGCGGACTCCATCCGGCGTGTCCCGGCAGCGGGGTGTGGATACTCACGAGTCCGGTGTTCCCCGAGGTGTCGTTCCGCCTCGACCCGAAGTACGCGAAGGGCGGGAGTTTCACCATTCGCGCGAACGGAGTTTCAAAGAAAAACATCTACATCCGCTCGGCAAAACTCAACGGCGAGCCGCTCAACCGCGCGTGGATCACCACGAAGGAAGTGACGGATGGAGGCGTGCTGGAGCTTGAAATGGGCGCGGAGCCCGCGAAAGATGTGTTTCAGAAACCTTTGGCCGCTACCGGGAGCGGTAGCGTTTGTCGCGCCGTGCGGCGCTGACGATAGACGTGAGACGAGAGACGTGCTGCGCCGCATCGCCTCTTAGTCTCGCGTCTAAACGTCTCCGATCACGTCTCACGTCCCATGTCTCACGTCCACCCCCGCAGACATCCGGCCCGCTCGGCGAGCGGGCCCTACCATTTTCGGCTTGCGGGCGGTGGAAAACTGTGGTATCATTTTACCCACTTAACTTACCCAAAGATTGTCTTTGAAGTAAGGTGAGTGTCTGCAAGTTTCAAGAGGAGATGTGACGATGAAAAAAATGATCAGTGCAGTGGCTCTTTTGTCCGCGGTAGGCGCGGTGCTCCCGGCGCGCGCGGCGGCGCCGGAGTCGTACCTCGAGTACGTCGCGACGGACGGATCGGCGTATATCGACACGGGCGTGATCGGCAAGGCCGGGACGAAGGTGGAGGCCGGCATGATGTGGGGCAGCATCAGCGGCGACATCGCCTTTGTCGGCGCGCGCAACAACACGGACGGACGCTACCTGCCCATCCACGTCTATGACAACAAGTGGTGGTTCGGATACAAGAACCAGAAGGGCGGCAAGGGAACGCCAGCCGCCAACACGTACTACACGGTCACGTCCGAGGTTACGTCCGCCGGCGTGTACACGCTGAACGTGAACGGCGATACCTTCAGCGAAGACTATTCAAGCTCCGTTGGAAACTATTCCTCGGAACTCCCCCTGTATCTCTTCGCCTTGAGCCGCGAAAACAACGGCGTGAACAACAAGGCGCCGGCCGGTACCCGCTGCTATTACCTGAAGATCTGGCAGGACGGCGTTCTCGTGCGCGACTACAAGCCGTGCTACCACGATGGAATCGTCACGCTTTACGACGTGAAGAACGATACGTACGCCACTCCCGTTGCCGGCACGCTGACGACGGCCAGCATGACGATCACGCCGTCCGATCCGCAGTGGGGCGCGGCTCTCACCGTTGGCGACGGCCAAACAATCATAATCGACGCCGGAGAGGTCGGCGCGTGGAACGGTGCCATCACGGTGAACAAAGGCGGTACGCTCAAGACGCGCGGAAAGTTGTCCGTCTCGGGGACTACGACGGTCAATTCGGGCGGCACGCTGGACATCGAAAGCGGCGAGGCGTTCTTCGCGTTCGGCAGCCAGACCGCCAAAGGCATAATCTACATCCGCCAGGGCGCGACGCTCAAGATGAACATGGACGAGGCGATTGCTGGTCAAGACGCGGAACTCTACATCTACGGTTCGCTCAACAGCAACGGTTACCGTCAGCGCTTCGACCACATGATCTTCCACATGTACGACGGCTCGCGCATCTACGGGGCGGGCAATGCCACCTACGCCGGCCTGGATTTCGGCTGCGGCGGGGCGACCACCCTGTACCCGGCAGACTACGGACGGCTCGTCATACATGGCACGGTGACAATCGAGACTTCGGCGCGCGTGCGCAGCGGTGGAACGTTCCACCTTGCCTGCTGCGAGAACTCGCGCGTCGTCTTCAGCGACGGTTTTTACGGAACCTCCAGCGAGGGTACGTTCATACAGGTGCCCGCGACGGCGGAGGAAGGCAATCCTTCCGGCACGTGCGACAACGCGGTTGTGGAGCTGGGTCCGTTGGGCAACAGCGCGTCCTACACGTTCTGTTCGAAGGGAATCGTCCACCTGAAAGGCGCGACGGCTTCCTACACGATCACTTCGACAGGGCCCGAGGTGGAGTTCGTCACGGACCTGGCGAAGGCCCGTTCGCAAAACACCATATTGCAGGGCCTGCCCGCAGTCACGACTTCCACGGCGGCCGTGCGCGTGAGCGGAAACGGCGACTTCGCGCTGAGCGCCACGCCCGCGTACCCTGTCATCTTTGACGGCGCGACGCTCCACGCCACCGCCGGAACGCCGATAGCCCTTGCCGCAGGTTCTTCCGTCGCCTCGGCGACGACGGTCCTCCTCGACGGCCTGGTCGCGAACACCGCCGCAACGGTCTTCACGGGCGCGGACGCCACGTTCGACGTGACGAAGCTTTCAGTTGCCGCCTCGCACAACGGCGCGCCTCTCGGCGCGGGCGTCACGCCGACGCTCTCCGGCAGCGACGTGGTGATCTCCGGCGTTGCGGACTACGCCGCCGACGCCTGGGTGCAGCCGTACCTCAAGAAGTACGCGCTCATCTGGCTCGACGCCTCCGACGCCGCGAATTTCGTGTTCAAGACCGGCACGCTCGATCAGGTCGAGAAGTGGAAAGACAGCTCGGACAGCGGACGCGACGCCTGTTACTACACGTCCCCCGCGCCGGACAAATACGTCCGCAACTACGGCACGTACGGCATCTCGTCCGGCGTCCCCGCGTTTCTCATGGGCACGACCGGAAGCTGCATCGACCTGAAGTACGCCCGCATGACGAACATGCGCTCGATCTTCTGGGTGATGGCGATCGAGCAGAAGGCAGGTGCCTGGTTTCTCGGAGACTCTGGACCAACAACGCCAACGTGTATTTCAAGAACGGCAGCATCTACTGCGACGGCGTGAAGGTCTCGAACAATGTCAGCGACGTGCCGCCGGCGGACCGCCACGTGTATTCCACTGTCAACGCCTCCAACAACATGGAGAGCGACTACCTCACAAGCGACGTGCGCGACGCCAACAACGCAGCCGGGCGTTCCGGCGGACGCGACATCTCGGAGCTCATCGCGTTTTCGGCAATCCTTTCCGACACCGACCGACAGGCGATTGAGGCGTACCTCTCCGCGAAGTGGATGGGAGCGAATCCGTCCGCCGGAACGTCCGACGCCACGACCTATACGATGTCCGGCGAGTTTGACGTGGAGAGCTACGTTGACGGCACGAAGAACATCGTGTTCAACGACGGCGCGTCGATCTCCGTATCGTCTCCTTCGGCATCCGAGGCGATGCTCTCCACGACCGGATCGGTGACGATTCCTTCTGGCTACGCGCTGCCCGTCAGCGTTGACGCCACGCTTCTCGCCCCCGGCACCTACACCGTGATCGACGCGGCGAGCGGCATCACGTCGCTTTCGCAGTTCAACGCCACGGCGTCCGTGGGCGACGGCGCAACGGCCACGTTCGCCGTCGTGGACGGAAAGTTGACGTTGACCATCGCGGCCACGTCTTCCGTGTCCGCGCAGACGTGGCGTCCGGCGAGTTCCTCCGACCTCGGCTGGAACACGACGAGCGCGAACTGGCTCTACGACGGCGGCGCAACGGGCGGGTTCATCCCGTACGTGCCCGCGTTCTTTGACGGCGCGGAGACGGTGACCGGCGACATCACCGTCACGGGCGAAACGACCGCTGGCCCGATCACCGTCACGGGCGCGAACGACTACACCTTCAAGGGCGACGGCACGTTGCGCGGCGCCGCCGACGTGACCTTCGGCGGCACCGGCACGGTCACGCTCGACGGTCCCGCCCTCGATGCGCAGAACATCATGATCACCAACGGGCAAAAGGTGGTGCTGGGCGCAAGCGCCTCGGAACATGCGCTCGGCAAGGACAGCGGCTCCACGGGCGGCAAGGTCGAGATCCGCGACGGCGGACAGTTCAACGCCAACAGCTTGAACACGGCGGGCAACAACACCGATGCGCGTTTTGAGATCACGCAGATCAAGACTTTTGTGATTGCCGGCGACGGGCCTGATGGACGCGGTGCAATCGTGAACGACTGCCTGGACGGGCGCACCACGCACGATGCTGCGTGGGGACCGGTGTTGCGTCGCGTGGAGCTTTCCGACGACGCGACGATCGGCGGCACCGACCGTTTCGACGTGCGCGTACGTGCGGGCACTGCTGCCACGGCTGTGGGGGGCATCTACGGCCCCGGCAAGAATCTCACCATCAAGACGACGGGATGGTTCGGGTTGATCAGTCTCCCGATTGACGTCGAGAGCGTTCTGGTGACCGGTGGCGGCACGTGGCGCCCCGAAGCAATGTCCGAAACGAATTTCAAGATTCCCGGCGGCATTACGCTCGATAACGGCACGTTGCACGCCTACGGCAGCACGTATCCTGCAACCGTCGCGTTCAACGTCGAAGCGGGTGGCGCAACGATCGGTTCCCAAAACGGCACGACCACGATCAAGGGCCCACTCACCGTCAAGGACGGCAGCTCTCTGACGCTCAACGGCAGTTACACGACGACGCTCTCCGGCGCCATCACGAACAATGGCGTGATCGAGGCCGTCGCAGGGACAATGAACTTCAATGGTGCGCTCGAGAACAACGGCACGATCCGGCACTCGGGCGGAAACGCGTATTTCGCGGGACCGCTCAACGGCACGGCGGAGATTGAACATACCGGCGGCGAAACATACCTCGCCAACGGCTTCGTTTCCGGCGATCTTGACGTGTCCATGTCGGGTTCGGGTCACGTCTTCTTGAAGGAGGGCATGAAGGCCGGCGTCATCAATGTGAACATGACGGCTGGCGTGCCAGGATTCTTCCCGGGCAGTGGTACCGCGCCGCAGTTCACCGAGTTCAACATCAACAAGGTTTCCGGCACGCCGGGGCTGGACATCAGACCTCAGGCGACGGGCATGATGGACGTCTCCGGCAAGGTGAACGCCAACTTCGACGGCACGGGCACGATCTACGTCTATGGCGCGGCGCGTGACGGTGAATATGGCATGGCGCTCAATCTGTCCGGCTCCGTGGATACGCTGATCGTGGGTTATGACGCCTCGCACGGCGGCGACCTGCGCCTCAAGGCTGGGTCCGACCTCACGGCCAAGAAGGTCTATACCGGCTATAACGGCTCCGGCACGGCGCATGGCAGGATCGTCATCGACGCCGGCGCGAAGCTGACGGCGACGAGCGAGCTGTTCATGGGGCGGTACAGCGGAAATCCCTCTACATTAACCGTGCAGACGATGGACGTTTCCGGCACGTTGGACGCCGCCGGCATTACGTTCTTCTCTGCCTACGACACGCCGCGCGACGAGACGTATCTGCGCGCGGGCGGCTTGATGAAGGTGAACGGCATCACGCTGAACCGCCAGGCCAGCGGCGCCAGTACCTATAATTGGGGGTACGGCAACGGCGTGGGCGCGACGGAAGGTCGACATTGGTTCCTGATGGAGGGCGGCAGGATTGAGATGGGCACCGGCGGCTTCAATGGCGCGCGCATACCGGGCGTCACGAAGGTTGACCTGCAGAACGGCGAACTCGTGAACGTGAAAGGCGCGTGGGGCGGGGCGAACGGCTTCCCCGTGTTCTTCGGCTACGAGAAGCTGGGCGGCAAGGTGACGTTCGACCTGGACGAGTTTTACGTGAACTGGAACCAGGCGCTCTCCGGCGCGAGCGATCTCACGATCAAGGGCTCGGCCAATCTCCAGGGCACGCGCAACGACGCGCGCATGCAGGGCGCGATGCTCGGCAAGGTGACGGTGGAGAACACGGCCGGGAACGACCTGCGCGTCACGTCCGCATTCTGCGGCGGCCTCACGCTCACGAACGGCGTGAACGCGGAAGTAGCGAAGTATTCCGACGAGCGCTATCCCTTCGCCGTCGCCGGACAGGTGTACGACTCGCTCACAGTGACGCCTTGGAGCTATCCGTGCGCCTCCGCGAACTTCTGGAACTTCACGAAGACGAACTATAGCAGCAATCCGTTCGGATCCTACTCCTCCACGGCGGGGCGCGGCAAGTTCTACGTGCCGGCGGAGAAGGCGGGCGTGTGGTCGTTCTGCGGCCAGTGCGACGACTGGGTGCGCCTCGACATCGACGGTACGCAGGTGATGAAGAGCAGTGACAAGTGCGTGGTGGCGAGCGGTCAGGCTACGCTCACGGAGGGCTGGCACACGTTCACGGTCGCGCAGCAGGACTACACGGGCGGCAGCGGCCCCTCCAACGCTTCTGGCTTCAAGAACAGGATGGCTTTTGGGTTCATCATCGGCGAATCTACTTCAACCGACGGCAACGCCTATACGCCGTTCCTGCCGGGCGCCGATCTCGGCGACGGTCTGACGTTGCAGGTGCAGCCGCTCGTGAACGCCTGCGTGTGGAGCTACCAGAACGGCAATGGCAGCTGGGATACGACCGAGAACTGGACGCACATCAAGTGCATGGATTCCGTGGAGTACATGCATAAGTACGGCGGCAATCTCGCGGCTGACACGCTCGGATATTTCGGCACCAAGGCCAACCGCTTCCAGGGCTGGTTCAAGGTGGAGGACAACCAGGTCGGCGAGTGGTCCTTCGACGTCTTCTACGACGACAACAAGAAGTTCTCTATCGACGGCGAGGTTCTTGTGAACGTGGCGGGTTCGTGGAGCACCGTGCGCAACGCGAAGAAGACGCTTTCCGCAGGCTGGCATCGTTGGGAGATTCGCGTGAGCGATGTCTCCGGCGGTTGGGGTCCGGGTGGAACGCACAACAACTACTGCACCATCTCCTACGTCGCTCCCGACAGTCCGACGGAGAAGCGCTTCGACGAGACGAACCTGAAGCTCGCCGCGACGCTGGGCGACATCGCCGTGCTGGAGCCGACGGGCATCTACAAGGACCTGGAGCTTGGCGCGGGCTCGACGCTCACCTCGAGCGGCACGATGGCGATGCAGATCTGCGGCACGCTGAAGGGCACGGGCACGCTCGCGGGCGCGTGGGAGTTCGCCGGCACGACCAACTGCTGGGATGTCGCCGATGCGGGCGCAACGACCGCCGACCTCCCCGCCGCCACGTTTGCCGCCGCCACGCCCGCCACGTTTGCGGGTCTGAAGAGCGTCAAGGTCACGTTCGACGCGAAGCCTACGCGTCACACTTACTTCCTCACCGGCGCAATCAATGGCTTGACCGATGCCGATTTGCCCACCGCTGCGATTACGGTGAAGGATGCCGAAGACGGCGACTATTCTGCGAACTTCACGCTCACGGTAAAGAACGGCCGCCTCGCGCTCTCCAACTCCAAGGCCGCCGGCACGTTCATCATCGTGCGGTAGGGCGCGATCACCGAGCGCGCCGGATGGTGGGGCGCGCGGGCTAACTCGCCCGCGCCTATTTGCTGATCCTCAAACTGTCACGATTCTGAATGTTCAAGGTGCGCCCGTAGGACTATGTTGTTCTTGAAAGTTGTCTTGGTTGTTTCCAATCTCAAAACGCATGGGTGAAAAACGGAGATGCGCCCCGCTTGTCGCGAGCCGGGATTTTCTGAAATTTTAGGATAGTCTGCGGAACGTGGTTTTGCTATACTTTGCCCCGCTTCGGAGAAGCGGCGCTCTCGCCGCTTCGCCAGCAGACATAGGCCGGGAACTGGCCCCAAGCCCACCCCCGACCGCGTTTTAGTTTAGCATCAACGCTAACAAGCTGTTCAAGAGGAATACTACCACATATTTCGTCTAAAAAGCGGACAGCATGAAAGTTGAGATGCGCCCATACGGGCGCGCTCTTCTTTCATGCATCCGCTTAAGCCTGTGGTAGGGCTTCTCTTGAGTGCATGAGGAAGAAGTGCGCTCCTTTTTTATGCATCGGACATGGGGTCCGGCGGCCTCGCGACATGAGCGCAACGGAGCATCAGACCATGTCAGACACTACCGCGCTGCAAAATGCGAAGAGGGCGAAGCTGGACGAGTTCTGCACGCAATACGCGGACATCCAGACGGAGATGAACGCCTATCTTGAATACAACCCGGATACGTTCCGTGGCAAGACGGTCCTTCTTCCTTGCGACGATCCAGAGTGGAG
>CADCOC010000061.1 GCA_902802945.1 uncultured bacterium
GCCAGTATCACGCCAAGGATAAGCGCCGTCGGCGTAAGTTCCCGTTTCACTTTCATTTCAGGATTCATTGGGAGATCCTCCCCTACTGCTGTTCGGGCTCATCGAGGATCGCGATGAACTTCTCGGGCGGGGGAATGGGGCGGAAAGTGGTCGTGGAGACGAAGCAATGGCGCGTGAAACCATCCACGAGCAATTCGCCGTTCACGCGTACCTCGCAGGTGATCTCGAGGCGCACGCCCTTGTGGCTACTGCACCAAGCCGTGACCTCCAGCAAGTCGTCGTAGCGGGCGGGGCGGTGGTAGTTGACCTCCGCATGCACGACGGGCAGCATCCACCCTTCGGCCTCGCACTGTTTGTAGGTGTAGCCGCAGGCGCGCATCAATTCGTTGCGCGCGCGCTCGAAAATGGTGAGGTAGTTGCCGTAGTAGACAACGCCCATCTGGTCGGTGTCCGCATACGGCACGCGGTACTGCAAAGTCGTTTTACGCATGGCGCGTATAGTATACCACAAATCCGCCATGCGGGAGGGCCGCGCTTGTCGCGGCCGCTTGGTGGGGCGAGCCCTCCGGGCGAGCCGCCGCGGCTCGGCGGGACGCCCCGCCCCACCCGGCTTGGCGGGACGCCTCGCCCCACCTACTTGCAAAGGGAGAGCGTCAGGATCGCAAATGACGTGACCAGCACGGGGTCGTTCTCCCAGAAGCGGTTGTTGTCGTTCACCCAGCTGCCGTCCTTATGCTGGAGCTTCAGCAACTTCGCCGCAAGCTCATCCTTCCAGTTCACCTTCCGCCCGTCGGGCTGCACCAGTACGTCGACGCCCGCCACGGATAGGGCACGGGCAAGGATGTCGTAGTAGTAGTAAAGCCCTTGGTTGCCCATGCCGGGGTTTTCATCAACGGTCCAGAACTTCGAGCAGTAGCCGAGCGCGCTTTTCACGCGCGGGTCATCGCGCGTGAGTTTCGCGTGGCACATAGAGAGGACGGCCGCGTAGCTCATCGAGCCGTAGGCACGGAGCTGGACGCGTCCCGTGGCGTTCGTGGCAAGTCCACCCTGCGCCGTGCGGTCATTGTAGGCCGCCCCGCCGGCGCGCGGACCGTCTTTCGCCTGGAGGTGTTCGACAAAGGCGAGCGCCTTGTCCCAGTTGAGATCGGCCTTCGCTTCGCCTTGGGGACGAAACTCCTCCACGCCTTCGGTGCGGCGCATCGCGTCGAGCGCGTAGGAGGTGTTGG
Organism: uncultured bacterium; assembly: GCA_902802945.1. GTDB lineage: Bacteria > Verrucomicrobiota > Kiritimatiellia > RFP12 > UBA1067 > RUG572. The sequence goes on from CADCOC010000061.1 coordinate 1,227, forward strand.
AGAGGTCGGCGTAGCGCCGGCGCGAGGCGCGATCGTAGCCGAAGCCGCCGGACATCGTGTCGTCGCCCGTCAACTGGCTTCCCGCGATGTAGGTGCGCGCGTCGAGGATCGCGCGATTTGGCGCGAGACCGCTTTCGTACAACGCGCTCACGCACACGCTCGTGTTGTAGTTGCCGAGGCCGCTGCCGCCGCGTCCCGGTTTCGGCACGTAGAAGCCGCCGTCAGGACGCTGCGTGCTGAGCACGAACTGCGCGGCCTTCTTCGCGGCCTCGCTCTTGCCTTCGCCGCCCTGCACAAGCGCCCAGAGCGGCAGACCCGTGAGCGCCGGCATGTGCGGATCGCTGAACGAACCATCCGCAGCCTGCTGCGCGAGCAGATACTTCACCCCGCGCGCAATCGCCGCGTCAATCTCCGCCTGCGGCGCGGCCATAACGGCACAAATGCTCGCAAACGCCAAAAAACATGACATCTTCTTCATCTTTTACTCCTCTTTGACTTGCCTATAAATTCATTGCGAATTCTCTTAGTTGCTTTCGCTGTTGGGAGTTTAGGAGTCTTGGAGGATGGGAGAATTTGTGATGTATTCTCCTTAACTCCGAGACTCCCAATCTCCCAATAGCGAAAGCAATCAAAGTTATCCTCATGTTCATTCCTACGGGACATTTGTGAACAATAAATCATCTGTTTTCTTTTGGTTAATTAAACGGTTCGCGTAAACTTTGGGTTCGCGCCGGCGATCACAAAAGCGACTTCGCCCTTCACCTTCGCGTCCTTGAACTGCGCGGCGAGGTCGGAAAGATATCCGCGCGAGACCCGCTCATGGAGCTTCGTCAATTCAATGCACACCGCCGCCTCGCGGTCGCCGAGCACCTCGTAGGCCGCCTGCAAGGTGGGACCAATGCGAAACGGCGACTCAAAACCGATGAGCGTGTGCGGAAGTTCCTTTTCGGCGGCGAACCAGTTGCGGAGCGCGCCGGGTCCGCGCGGCGGGAACCCCTTGAACGTGAAGGAACTCGTGGGAAGTCCGCTCAGCACAAGCGCCACGTTCACGGCGCTCGCGCCGGGGAGGACGTCGAACGGCACGTTCTCCTGCGCGCAGAGGCGCACGAGCCGGTAGCCCGGATCGGAAATCGCGGGATAGCCGCCGTCCGAGACGAGTACGACCTCGCGTCCGGCGTTCACGGCGTCGATCACGGTGCGGGCGACGCGCTCCTCGTTACCCTGGCGGTAGCTTATCATATCGGGACGCGGCACGTTGAAGTGCGCGAGGAGCTGCCGCCTCCAGCGCGCGTGGCGTGAGGTCTCCGAGGTTTCCAATGGGCGTGGCGACGACGTGGAGCATGGTTGCACCTAGATGATGAGGTCCTGGACAAGCGACGTCGGCTGCTGTTCCGCGACGTCTGGAGGCGGCTCCACGACCTCCTGGGCCGTCGCGGCGTCGGCTTCGGCGGTCTCGGCGTCGTTCTGCGACTGGCCGCGCGTGCCGGGCTTGCGGTCGCCGAAGCGCGTGCCCTCCTTGTAGAAGTTGAGGTCCACTTCACCCGTCTCACCGTTGCGGTGCTTCGCCACGTCCACGATCGCGAGCAGTTCGTCGTCGTGCCATTGGGCCGTCTTCGACCGACACGGACGGCGCAGGAGGAACACTACGTCGGCATCCTGCTCGATTGCACCAGAATCGCGGAGGTCGGAGAGCTTGGGCGTCTCCTCCTTGTCGCCGCGCTGCTCGTTGCCGCGTGAGAGCTGGGAGAGGACGATCACGGGCACCTTGAGCTCCTTCGCCATGGCCTTGATCTGACCCGAAATGCGCGAGGTTTCAAGCTGGCGTCCCTGTCGGGCGTACTCGCGGCAGTTGCAGAGCTGGAGATAGTCGATCACGATCAGCTCGATGCCGTGCGTGCGCTTCATGCGGCGCGCGCGGGCGCGCATGTCGGAAACGTCGAGCGCGCTCGTATCGTCGATGAAGATCGGCGCGCTGCGGAGGGCGTTGGCAGCAGACATCAGGCGCTGGCTCGCGTCGATGCGCTCCTCGCGAGCCATGAGTCCGCGCTGAAGTCGCCATGTGTTCACGCCGGCTCGGCCGGCGAGCATGCGCTTGGCGAGCGACTCAGTGCTCATTTCGAGGGAGAAGATGAGCACGGGGTGCTTCTTGCCGTTGTCGCAGCGCGTCGGCATGCCGTTGATGTCCTGCCCCATCGCCACGCACTCGGCCATGTTCATGGCGAGGGAGGTCTTGCCCACGGACGGACGCGCCGCGACGACGATCATGTCGCCGCCCTTGAGGCCCATCAGCTTCTCGTCGAGGTACTTGAAGCCTGTGGAAAGGCCGTCGAACTGCCCCGCCCCGCCGTCGAAGAGACGGTCCATCGCCTGGAGGGTGTTCTCGACGGCCGTCTTCCATTCCATGCGCACGGTGCTTGCGCCGCCGATTTCGAGGAAGTTCTTCTCCACCTCGCCGAGAAGGATGTCCGCATTCGCGGCCTGCGCCTCGTCGAAACAACGCGACTCCGTCTCGCGTGCGCGCTGGATCATCGTGCGCAGGAGGTGTTTCTGGCGGACGATATCGATGTAGTATTCGGCATGCGCAGAGGTGGGCGTGTTGTCCACGAGCGCCTGGATAGCGGCGACGCCGCCGACCTGTTCGAGGCGGCCTGTGGCGCGGAGGCGGTCTGTGAGCGTGACTGCGTCGATCGGCACGGACGTGCCGCTCATCTCGCGGAAGGTCTCGAAGAAGATGCGGTTTCGCGGCTCGTAGAAGGACTCGGGCGTGAGGCCGCGCGCCTGGCAGAGGTCCAGCACGCGCGCGTCGTCGCCCATCGTCGTATCCAGCAGGATCGACCCGATGATGCCGCGTTCGGCCTCCGCGCTGTGGGGAAGTGTTCTAAGTTGTTCGGACATGGAAAGCATTATAGCAAAACGGCCGCATCTGGGAGCAGCCGCGTTGTGAAACGTTATCTAAGGGTTGTGAACAGATTGTTAACTCTGTTTTTCGCAAAGGTCGGGCCGTCAAATGCCTTTTAACGGACGAACACGCGGCGGATGGCCTCTAAGTAGCCCATGCCGTGCTTTTCGTCAGGTTCGAGGTACGATCCCTCGATCCATTCATTCCAGGCGTTGATCGAGATGAGCTTCGGGTAACCGGGCGGCGTGTTGCGGTCGCACCAGTCCTTCGCGCGGCGCAGTACCTTCTCGAACTTCTCCGGCGTCGAACCGGTCACGCACGGCATCTTCTCCGGGAAGCGCGGGTTGTTGTCCCAGCCCACGGACGCATGGGCGAAGTACGCCTTGAGGCCCTTGAGCCGCGCCCTTTCTGAATCAAGCTTCGCAAGCCCCTTTTCCGCCCACTGCGCATAGTCGCCCCTCGCGCGCACATGGTGCGCGTAGGTGTACATGGTCGCGGACTCGATCCCGAGCGCGGCGATGTGCTCCGGCTTGCACTGTCCCCAGCTGCACGCCATGATGTGCACGCCTCCAAGCCCCGCCTTCGCGCAGTCCGCGTCGAACTGGCGGAGCGCGGCGGCGGCTTTCTCCATGCCGCCCATCCCCTTCACGAACGAGCCGACCTCGTAGATCATGAAGACGGGCTTCCCGCAGATGCGGTAGTAGTTCGGACGCGACAGGAACTTCTCAATCGCCCGCCGCGTCATCCGCCTGAACGCCTCGCCGTCCACGCCGCCGAGCCAGATGGTCTTGCTGTGCCTCGCCGACGCCCTCTTGTCGACGCAGTCGGACCAGTTGTGGTTCGCCCACATGAGGAAGAACTTCATCTTGCCGTTGTTCTTCGCGCCGAGGAACCCGTCGGCAAGCGCCCCTTCGAGGAACGGACGCTCCCCGTACCAGTACCAGTCGAAGATGAACACGTTGACGCCGTGCGAGGACGCCGCCTCGATCTTCTTCTCCATCACCTTCGGATCGGCCTCGTTCTCGTAGCCCCACACCGGGACGCGAGGCTGGTAGTGCCCGGGCCACTTCGGTTTCGCGTCCTTCACGTTGAACCATTCGCCCTGCCCCTCGGGGAAGAGCCCCAGTTCCTTCCACCTCGGCTCCGGATGGTAGCCCGGATAGACGAGCGCGGCAATGTCGTATTCCGCGCCTCCCACCGCCATGCATATAGTGACAGCAAGCGTACAACAGCAAGTTTTTACAAACTTCATTTTCTCAACCTTTCGTTAGCCAGTTCAACTATTCGCTTTACACTTTACATTTTACACTCTCCGCGACGCCGGACTTGAACTGGCGCGTCTTGCCGTTGAAGGAAAGACCGACCGCCCAGACGGGCTTGCCGGCGGCGCGGTAGGGCGCGGCATATTTCTTGCGCTGCATCTGCGACATCGCGACCTTCGGCGGCTTGTTCACCTTCAGCTCGAAGATGTAAGTGCCACAGGGATGGTCCGCCACGATGTCCGTGCGCCCGCCCGCGTGCAACACCTCCTGTTCCACGCGGAAGCCCTGTCCCTGCAACAGGAACTTCAGACAGCGCGCGTAAGAAAGCTCGTGCGGTCTTCCCTCCGTGGAACCGTAGACCGCGCCTGCGTAAAGCGCCACGAGGCCATCGAAGAACTTGTCCCACTGTGCAAGACAGAGCGTGACGCCGATGGACGCAGCCCAGCGCACGTCCTTGTCCGCCACGAGACCCGACATGAGCGCCGCAAGGTCCTGACGCACCTCCTCGTCTGGAACGCGCAAGGTGAAAAGGCCATTCTCGTACTTGTCAATCGTGAGGTAGCCCGTCTGGTAGAGCATCCCTTTCACGGGGAAGGAGCTAAGGTCAGATACATCAAGTTCGGCCTTCACCACGCTACCCGGCTCGTCAATGTCGATGGCCAACACGTCACCACGTTTCAGGAAGTTCATCAGGAACGACGCCTTCCCCGTCTCAGCCCAATAGAGCTCAAACTGCGGCGGACGATTCGCCATCGTAAGGTTGATCGAGACGGGGTTGTACACGTTCTCCCCCGTGAAACGCCAGAATCGGTAACCGTTGTAACGCCTCTTGATCTCGGCACGGTACGCCTTTGCCGAAAGCTTCATCACCTTGCGGTGCGCCTCCATGTGCTCGGTAAAGTAGCGGTCGAGTTCATCCTCAGTATAGCCGAGCATCGCGGCGTAGTCATCCTCAAAGGAAATATCAACGAGCGAAGAGAGCGTGGAGAAGATCGAAAGCTTCGTGAACTTTGAGACACCCGTGATCATCAGGAAACGAATCTTCCCGGAACGGTCCTTCATCTGCCCGTAGATGGGCGCGAGGGACGAGCGCACGCGCTCCGCCACCTCCACGTTCTTCAGCGCCTTCGCCACGGGGTCGTCATACTCGTCGATCAGGATGACGGGCGGAGTGCCCCTCTTCGCAAGTGCGTCTATGGCGTTCCCGAAGTTGACTTCCGGCGTCAACTTCGCATTGTATTTACATCCAGCACCCGCAAGCCCGTGTTTCATGCATTCTGGCAGGTTAGCGGAAAACCTGTCGTAATCCTCCGCCGCGCACATCCCCATGTTGAGGTGGATGACGGGATATTTCTTCTTCCAGTCCCAGTCGGTGTCCATGATGGCGAGGCCCTCGAACAGCGCGCGCTTCCCTTGGAACATCGCCTCAAGAGTAGAGATCATCAGCGACTTGCCGAACCTGCGCGGACGCGCGAGGAAAAACATCTTCTCGCCCTTTGCCGAGGCGAGACGGTGGAACCACGCCGTCTTATCGACATAGACGTAGCCCTCGCGACGGATTTCGCCGAAGTCGTTTGAATCTTTGTTTACCGTTTGCATGGTGCTCATTATACACTTTTTCCCATTTTGCCGTCAATAGTACGCAAGGAAGTCATTTGCCCAGCACGAGCTGCGCGTGTGTGGCGAACGCACGGCGGGGATCGGCCGCGTAGGCTTCCAGCGTGCGGCGGCCGAGGCCGTCGGGCGTGTCACCGAGACGGTAGAGCGCGCGGGCAATGCAGATCTCGCGCAGAGAGAGCGTGCGCTCCCAGTCTCCCGCCTTGTTGGAGTAACCTGCGAAAACCGGCACGTTCGCCTGCATCTTCTGCGCGTGGCCACCGATGCCTGGACGTTTCAACACGCGCGCAAGCGCGGGGGCTGCAGACTTGTCGCCGATCTCCTCAAGTGCGCGAGCGATGGCGCGGAAATGGGAATACTCGCTCTTCTCCGTGAGCAGGTCCGCCTTCTCTACGAGCGCGGGCACTGCGGCTTGTACCTTCGCGTGGCCGAGCGCGATCGCGTAGCTGTCCACCCAGCTCACGCTGCGGTTGTACTGGCCCATGCCGCGGTAGTTCCAGCCCTTGTCCCATTCCATCGCCTTGAACTTCGCCAACACTAGCGCCGCGCCGTCGTCGTATCCAAGCATCGCGAGCAGGTGGGCGTAGTTGAACTTCGCCGCGCCTTCCGCCGTCGCGTAGGCGCGTGCGAGGAGCGGACGCGCCCGGTCGGGATCGGTCATCAACACGGCGAGGCCCTTGTAGTTATTCGCGAGGTCGTGCACGGCCTTGGCGAACGCCTCGTCGGAAAGCGGGAAGGAGTCCTTCTGATTCGGCACGTCCGGTCCAATGATTTTCTTCTCCACGAGGTGCTTCTGGAGCGCCTTGATGTCCACGTTGCGCACGGAGACTCCCGCCTTTACGGCAGACGCCGCCGCATAGCCTGCCACGTAGCCCTGGTTCTGCACATCGGGCTCCATGCGCAGGATCGGCATTGCGTCGCGGTGCGCGCTGATGCCGAGGCCCGTCACGAGCACGCCGTCGAGCGTCTTCGGGAGAAAACAGCGGTACGGCAGGTTCACGTACATCGGCTTGTGGCCGGGGTCCTCGATGAAGAACGCGTCGTGCGCGGTCTGCCCGTGCGAGTCGAAGTTCGAATACGTGCGCACCACCGTGTCGGGATACGTGCGACCGTTCATCACGTCGGGCGGCGTCATGTAGAACGCGCCCACCATGCGGCGGCGCTCGCGGCTGTTGACCACCTGCGACTGGTCCCACGATCCGTCCGGCATGCTCATGCGCGAGCGAAGCGCAAAGTAGAAGACGTCGGCGGCGTCCGTGTCGTCCACAAAGCCGAGGTCGGAGTTCGCGTAGCCCGTGCCGAGCGTATTGCGCGCCATGGTCGCGCCCTGCACGGAGAGTTCGGTGTCGGTGATGAACTCGGTGTCGGTGCCGACGAGCGCGGGGATTTCCGCGTTGCCCGTGGCGTCCACCACGTTCGAGCAGCGTACCGCACCGCGCGTGCCGTCCGGCATCACCACCACAACGCCTATCACGCGCGAGCCGTACACGATCACGCCCTGGAGCATCGTGCCAAACCAGATCTCCGCGCCCGCCCGACGCTGCTCGCGGCGGTACCACTCGCTCTTCGCCTGCGGGAACACCGCGCCCGTCTCCTGCACGCCCGCGTCGATCTCCTGCGTGAAGCCAACGCGGTTGCCGTAGTAGTAGTGCCCGATCAGACCGTCCGTCGAGACGCCACCCATCATGTAGACGTACTCGCACACGATCGTCTTCGCGCCTGCGCGCGCGGCAGAGATTCCGGCCGGGCCGCCGCCTGTGCCCGCGCCCACCACGAACGTGTCGCATGTCGCGAGAAGCGGCATCGGCGAAACGTCCGCGACCGTGCCGGACGCCTTCACGAGGTATGACGGCAGCGCCTTCGCGTGTTCGCCTACGCGCGCGGCGGACGCATGTATCAGCAGCTCCTCGCCCGGCAACGCACCGTACACGTAAATCTGCCCGCTCGGCGCGGGGATTCCCTTCGCGGTCTTCGCCGCCGCCGTGCCCGTCTGTGCGCCAACCGTGATTGCCTTGCCGGGGAATGCACACGGCGCAAGCACGAACACGGGTTTGCCGTCGGGCACCCGCAAGGCGGGGTCGTCTGCAAGAACCGCCGTGTTCGCGGCATCCGCTTGGAGCGGCGTAAAGGTGGCGTCACGTAGCGCCTGTTCCGCCTCAGCGAAGGAACGCGCCGAATCATCCGGCATATCGACGTCCATCTCGCACTTCCAGAAGTGCGCCGTGAAATCATTGGGGAATCTCTTCGAGCGGATGTTCTTCACCGTCACTGGCACGTCGCCAGGAAGCTGCGTGGTGCGCACGCGGGAACTCTTCGGACGCTCCCCCGAAAGAACGATGCGCGAGAACGTGCGCGTGCCGGCTTTGAACGTCGCCTCCGCGCCCGCAAGACGGGCGATGCGGCCGCGCGGCATCGCGTCGATGATCACCTTCGCGCGGATCGCCTGGCGTCCGCTGCGGTCCGCGATCACAATGCCGCACACGCGCTCGTCTTCGTCCTTCAGGAGACCACACGGCACCGCGCCCGTGAGGTAGGGAACGTCCGCCGCGAGAAGCGCCTCGTCAAGCGTCCGCTTCACGGCGATGGGCGTCGTGCGGTCAACAAGCGTATCGACGGCTGAATCGCCCTTCAGCACGCGCAGTTCGCCGAGGAGCTGGCGCGGATACGCGGGATCCCGCACCGCGCGTACGCGCAGATAACGCCACGTGCCGGCGAGCGGCACGGAGAGGATGCCGCTGTTGGTGGTGTCCCTGACGGCGGGCTTGTCGGAAAAGGAAATCGGGCTCCACTCCTTGCCGTCGCGGCTTGCGGACACCTCCATCGCCGCCGTGCGAAATCCAACCTTCGAGAGGTCGGCCTTTCGATTCTTGCCGGCCCTGTGTTCGCGCAGGTACGTGGAGAGCTCCACGCCGGAGATGTCGCGCACCTCGCCGAGATCGACGGACACCGTGACGTCGCTGGGGAACTGCACGCTTTCCAGCGTCGCGTTGCCGAACTTTCCGTCCTTCAGCACGGAGTGCTTCGCGTCATCATGCTGTTTGTCAGGCTTCGCGTCGTAGGTGTAGGTGAACGACCAGCTCGCGCGCGCGGCGCGGCGTCCGTCGAAAATCGCGCGGTAGATCGGATGCGACTCGTCGTCGCCAGGCACGCGCGCAAGGCGCAGCGTGCCCGCGAGGTCCTCGCCCAGGTACGGACGCGGCGCGGCGAGAAACACCGTCGCGCCCGCCTGCTTCGCGGCGACCGCGGCGGCGACGGCGGCGGACGAACCGCCGGCCACCACCACGTCCACGTCCTGTACCACGGGCAGTCTGCCCGCGAACACATTCAAGAGAATGCCCGCACCCGCGAGCGCCCCAACTACTTTCTTTTCCATGGCGTATCCCTCAGAATAGATAACTGGCAAGATGTCCTAACACGACGCCGGACACATAGACGGTAAGAGCGCCAGAGGGTCTGACCCCATTGGTGGAGTGGGAGTGGTGGAGTAACTTCATGCCATGGCTCATACTCGTCCAGGTAAAAGGCGCGATGGCCCACCNCTGTCCGTTTGAAAGTTCCTTGGGCGTCGCATGGCAGACAGTTTACCAAAAATTCAGTCGCTCCACCACTCTTACTCCACCAATCGTGTCTGACCCTCGCGCCCCGCGGGCGGCGGGTCCTGGCTGCGCAGGAGGTTCATCACGTCGTTCTTCAGCGCCGCGACGCGCTCCACGCGCAGCGGGTCGTTGGTGGTTGCAAGATAATCTATCAGCGCAGCGACATCCTCCTTCGGCAGATCGCGCCGCCGCGCAATCGACCTGAGCGCGTCGTTCCGCGCCTCGTAGCGGTCGGTGGTCGCCTCGTCCGCGCCGCAGACGACGGCGACGGCGCGAGATGCCGACACCGCAACCGCCGACTTACGTGCGGCATCCTTCGGCACGACTGGCTTGACGCGCACTTCGCTCGACGTGCCTGTCACCTCTGGCACCGACGGCAGCGGAGCTTCTCTTCGCCCGCTTCGCAGGGCAAGGAGAATCGCCACGCACACAAGTAACACCGCACCCCCGACGATTACGGCGAAGTCAATGACGTGTCGGCGTTTTGAATGGCCTTTGCTCATCTCAAGTCACCTCTCTGACTTGACAACATTACCGCATAAATCATTCGAAGACCAGTCGTGTTATTTCTTTAAAAACTGGCCTTATTTCTTTCCTTGAGCCGGTCATCCGCTGAACGAAGATTGAGTCATTCGTGAAAGTCATTGTACTTGAAAGAAACACCCATGAATCATCTGCCAATTTATGAACGACTCCTGGCGAACGACACGGGAATGTCGTCAACTTCTTCGTGACATTAAAATCCGGGAACAACCACAAGAAAGTTTTCTCTCCTTTGTGCGGAACCTCGACGATTCTTATTCGATACCGATATCGTTGGCCGCTGTCACCATTCTGCTTTTTGTATTCAAACAAAAGAGCATAATACCATGAATCCACCCCCCTATGCAAAACCGACATCGGCACAAAGTCTCCCGCTTGAGCGATGTCTTCACTGAAAAACTTTTTCAGATCAAAAGACTGCCATTCCGAATCATTCTTGCGGATCCGAAAAATCTTCCACTTAAAAAAGTCGTAAAGAACGCCGTGCCCCTCCACGAAATCGTGTCCAAGTTCATTATCAGAAGCCGCTTCCTTCATATCATGCAGATCAATCGACCAGTCATACCTTCCCATGACGTCTTTGCCAAGCGATATAATCTTGTTCGACAAGGCAACATCCCAATCAGCATAAGCATTTTGCGCTATGTTTGCATCACAACACGGCAATACCTGGCAGCAGCGAGCATTCAATTTCCAATACTCGCGGGATTTTGTCACCCAAGCATTGGTAGTAACCTGCACATCCTGCTCGGTTCTCGGTGACGATAAGAGGCTATATACCGTCCTGACATTATGAGTATCCACCACATCGAACAACACTCGCCCACTATCAAGACAAGTATATCCTTTAAGGCGTGACGCAACGGGCCATAGAGTTCCTACCCCCTTATTCCAAAGCAGAAGTCCCCAGTTATTGGTCTTGCCTATAGCACATTGAAATGCATAACCTCCACCGTTTGGGAAAACTGCACGCTCTGAAGCCGACAATGCCCCACGAAGAGGCATTCCATTCACATCACGTGTAATATCCACAACCGTCTGTGTTGAATCGGAAATGCACATAAAAGCTGTTTTCTGACATTGCCTTTGACCATGCGAAAACAAAAATGAATCCAAACCAACCATACAAAATCCAGTCGGAATAGAACTGCGGTAGCAAGTGTCAGCACGGCAAATCGTTTTGCCAACTTGTTCATAAACACCGTTAAAGTCATATCGTACGACAATCGGTCGGAATACCGCATTAGTACCCTCGCCATATTTTATCTTCAATGCCACAGCCAAACTATTCGACTTGAAAAAATAATTCCAGTCAAATGAAGTAAGAATCCATGCGTCGGCTCCGTAATCTTGCGAGGACAACAACTCGGATTCCCCAATATAATCTTTATACAAGATTTCGCCAGACAAACACATACAGGAAAGTATCATTACGATCTGGCAAGATAAGTGCCTAAAAATTCGCATGGCCGTCTCCTTGCTTTCAGATTTATTTCTTTTCACAAAAGCGCCAGAGGGTCTGACCCCATTGGTGGAGTGGGAGTGGTGGAGTAACTTCATGCCATGGCTCATACTCGTCCAGGTAAAAGGCGCGATGGCCCACCCGTTTGAAAGTTCCTTGGGCGTCGCATGGCAGACAGTTTACCAAAAATTCAGTCGCTCCACCACTCTTACTCCACCAATCGTGTCTGACCCTCGGCCGTCCCTATCAGCGCGGCGGCATCCTCCTTCGGCAGGTCGCGCCGCCGCGCAATCACCCGCAGCGCGTCGTTCCGCGCCTCGTAGCGGCCGGCGGTCGCCTCGTCCGCGCCGCAGATGATAGCGACGGTACGAGATGTCGATGACGTTACCGTCGGCTTACGTGCGGCATCCTTCCGCACGACTGGCTTGACGCGCACTTCGCCCGGCGTGCCTGTCGCCTCTGGCACTGGCGGCAGCGGCGTTTCTCTTCGCCCGCTTCGCAGGGCAAGGAGAATCGCCACACAAGCAAGCAACAGCGTGCCCCCGCCGATTATAACGAGAATCTGTGGGCGTTTTGAATGGCCTTTGTTCATCTCAAGTCACCTCGCTAGCTTGACTGCCAATGATGACCACGTCGCCGAATTCATCAATATGCTTCGACAAACTGCCAACGTCATTCCGACCGTAGAAATCATTCGGCAAACAGTACCATGACAATGATGCTGTCATTCTTGAACTTTTGAATCTCCAGAAGTTTTAATATCCTCCGACGCATCACCTTGTTCGGCAACAAAACAAGAAGATCCTGCGTAAGATATTATTATCTCATCTAGTTCACTCAAGGAACACTCCTGAACCGACATTCTGTTAAAAATGCCGATGTCCTCATCTTCAAACCCCAACGCAAACCCACAGGGGCTATAGTCACATATATATTTTCTTTGCCGACCATCACTGGTAAGCAAGTAAATTCCGCCATGGTACATCCTAAAAAGCAGGTCAAACTGAGGATGAAAATGGATTCTTACCCATGAAGAATCCTGAAAAGTAAATTGATATGTGACAAGCCGCCCCTGTTTCAATTGCTTGAATATTGCCTCTTCACGATGAAATACAACATTCCAATAATGCAATGGAAACGGAATCGTTGTCGAACTAAGAATCAATATAAATGTTAATGTAACCGTCGTAGCAACAAACAACAACTTAACAAGCCGACTTTTAACACGCACTTGTTGCGGTGTCTTATTCATCAATTCCTTGCCCATAAGGATTGACCTTTCCTGCGTAAAGAATTATTTCACGAGCGCCAGAGGGTCTGACCCCATTGGTGGAGTGGGAGTGGTGGAGTAACTTCATGCCATGGCTCATACTCGTCCAGGTAAAAGGCGCGATGGCCCACCGGCGCGATGGCCCACCCGGCTTACCAGATGGTAGCATCTGTCCGTTTGAAAGTTCCTTGGGCATCGCATGGCAAACAGTTTACCAAAAATTCAGTCACTCCAACACTCTTACGTCCACCAAAGACACCAACCGGGTCCCTCGCGCCCTTGCCTCAATGAATGTAATTCTACAAATCATTTACATTGATCTCAATGTCATTCATTGCACCGGTTTGTGCTTCGGAATGCCGTCTAACCTGTAAGCTCTCAACAGTCATTGTAAGTTCCATTAACCCATTAGTCTTCAATAATAAGGAAAGTGAAATTAAAAAGGAGGCATCTCTACAATTTATTGACCAGCCATTATGACGATTCTTCAACAGAGCATCAACCTCATCATGGTATGGTATGGGAATTTTAATTTTATACCGATAATCACAATCACGTGACAAGGCTTTAAGCAGATTCATGCAATCAGTACTACTCATGTTCATCGGAAAAGTGCGGGATGCCGTAATCCTGAACAGCCGGCGCGAGGTTGCGTCATGGAACAGCGTTACGAAATCAAAAAACTTGCTTCTATTAGCAATCGGATTTGTAATGCATAAAAATTTATCATTTCCGCAGAATCGATTAACAGCCGTATTTTTACAAGTGTTTGTCTGTCCAAATGAATAATCGAGGAACTCGCCATATCCCGTATCTCCTAGGCGGCTATACCCCTTTGGCGCATAATGTGCAGCATAAATATTAAGTTCGGCACGCTTGTCTCCCAGTGCGACATCGAATGCTGCACATAAGAATGCCTGCAAAGTGCAAGTTATTATTAATAACGAGCGCCAGAGGGTCTGACCCCATTGGTGGAGTGGGAGTGGTGGAGTAACTTCATGCCATGGCTCATCCTCGTCCAGGTAAAAGGCGCGGTGGGCCACCCGGCTTACCAGGTGGTAACATCTGTCCGTTTGAAAGTTCCTTGGGTGTCGCATGGCGAACAGTATACCATAGTTTCCGTCACTCCACCACTCTTACTCCACCAATCGTGTCTGACCCTCGCGCCCCCTGTCGTATTGACGATTCGACACTGTCGTTTGAGCGTATCGACCATGACGTATATATAGACAAAGCAGGGCCAGGGCCAGAGGGCCTCGGACTCCTTTCAGAATAGATACCAGGAAAGATGTCCGAAGACGACGCCGAACACGTAGACGGTGGCGAGAATCAAGAGGTTCTCCTTCAGGCTGCGGTGCGTGCGGAAGAGTACCAGCAATCCGAGACCGGAACCGGCAAGCGACCCGGCCATCAGCGCACCTGCGCTCATGCCGCCTTGTGCATAGAGCTGGGCGAACGTCACCGAAACGGCGCAGTTGGGGATCATCCCCGCCAGTCCCGCGAGCAGCTCGCCCAGGACGGGCTTATTGAGAACAAAGCTCTTAAGCACGTCCTCCCCCGCGAAGTGGAGCGCGAGCTCCAGCGCACCAGAGACTATCAAGATGAAGAAAAAGATTTCCGCCGTGTGGATGAGCGCGGGCACGACGATGCCCTTGTGTTCCATGCAGCCGCACCGGCTGTGCGCGCAAAGCTCCTCCACGTGCGGCGCGGGCGTACGCGCTCCCCGCACGCGCAGAAACAGGTCTACCGCGATACCCGCCACTAATCCGAACACGACCTTGAGCCCCACGATCTTCACGAGGAGGTCAACGGGCATTTTCTTTGAGACGAGCACGGGAATCAGCTCGTCCGACGTGGAGAGGAACACGGCCACGAGCGTGCCGACCGTGATTACGCCACCTGCGTACAATGACGCTGCAGCGGCCGAAAAGCCGCATTGGGGAACCGCGCCGGAGAGCGATCCAACGAGAGGCCCCCAGCGGCGAGCGCGACCAAGCGCCCGCTCAAGCGCGCCCCCGGCATGGGCCTCAATCGCCTCCAGCACCAGATAGGTTGGAAAGAGGAACGGCAGCAGAAGCAGGTTGTCAACCAGAATATCGACCAGCAAATCGGCCATTCTACCTTCTCCGTCACGGTGCCGGCGTCACCTGATCGCCTGGGGCGACCTTGTGCGTGCCGTCCGTCACCACGCGCTCGCCCACGGACAGACCTTCCGCGACGAACAGTCGGTCGCCTGTCATGCGCCCTCGGACGATGTGCCGCTTCTCGGCCTTGCCAGAGGCGTCCAGCACCCACACGTAGGGGCCCTGCACATCCTGCATCACGGCGCTCGGCGGAACGGCGGGCTTCTTCACGCCGTCCCGATTGCTCAACTTCACGCCCACGGTTCCGCCTGAGCGCAGGACGCGCTCGGCGTTGGCGAAACGCGCGTACACGGGGAGCGTATCGGTCGATTCGTTGACGATGTTCTCCGTGTAGTCGATTTCGCCCTTCTCGCCAAAGGTACTGCCGTCAGCAAGGACTACCTCGACGACGGCCTTCTCCTTCAGCGTCCCGGAGCGTCCCTGGAACATTCCGAGGAAGTCGGCGCTGGAAATCGAGAAGCGCACGCGGATCGGCGTGATCTGCGTGATGGTCACGAGCGCGCCCTTCTCGGGCGAAGCGTAGTTGCCCTTCGTGAAACGCACCGTGCCCACTTTGCCGGCGATTGGCGTCTTCACCTCGCAGTGCGCGAGGTTGTATTCGGCCACGGCCAGTTCGGCCTCGGCGGCCTCAAGGGCGCTCGCGGCCACGTCGCGGTCTGAGCGCGCCTTGTCCACGGCGTCCTGCGACACGCCCTTCGTCTTCTCGTGTCGGGCGAAATTCGAATCGGCGTAGAGCTTCCGCGACTTGCATTCGGCCACCTTCGACTGGGCGTTCTTGAGGGCCGACTTGTACTTGATCGGATTGAGGCGGAAGAGGACTTCGCCCGCCTTCACGAGCGCGCCGTCGGCACAGCACACCTCAAGGATCTCGCCGCTGACCTCGGGCGCAAGGTCGACGCGCTGCATGGCAACGACCCGACCAGGATAGGTTTTCGCCTGGTCGTCGACCTCGCCCGCCACCTCGGCGACGGGCAAGGTCAATGCCACGCCGAACGCGGCTTGCACGGCGAGCAGCGCGGCCGCAGCTACCGTGGCATGTACTCTCATCGGCTCAGCTCGCGTATGACGACGTCAGCGAAATCGCGCACGACCTTCGACCGGCACCCAGACACGACGACCTGAATGGCGCCCGCGTGCCTCTGGCACCCGCACCAGCGGAGCTGGTCGAGGTACGCAATGCGCACGGTATCGTCGGTCGCGGTCATGAACGCCTTGAACAAGGCTTCCGTCCAGATGCCGCGCGCGTGTTCCCAGCCGGGACGCATCACGAACTGCGAGACGGCCGCGATCTGGCACGCCTTGAGCGGATCGGTGGCGTAAGCGGGCTTCACTTCCGCGAGCAACGCGCGGGCCGAGGCGAGATCACGGACGAAGCAGACAAGCTCCTTGTCGCTCGTCGCGGCCTCAAGGGCGGCCTTGTTTTTCGCCTGCCACTCAACGGCCATCGGATCGCCCTTCTTGGAGGCCATCGCAGGACCATATCCAGCGTAAGGATTGGGATCTGCCGGCGGTTTCGCAGCAGCAGGTTTCGCAGGAGCGGCCGCCGTCGCCGCAAGGGCGAGGGCCGCCGCCGACATGAATGACATGAGACGATAGATACTAGATTTCATGATTGGATTCTCCTTGATTCAAAGTTGGTAGATGGTTGATCGTGGTTGGAGTGAGGACAGAAGACAGAAGACGAATGACAAAGGTGTGCTGTTCCAACCTTTGTCTTCTGTCCTTTGTCTTTTGTCCTTCATCACTCTCAACCTCATCCCTTTAACTCACCCCCACATCTCGCGGTCCCACGGCGAGCGCATGGACTGGTAGAGGAAGCGGTCTGCGGCGGGGTCGTTCTTCGCGCGGAGCGTGACGGGGTCGAACTCGAACCCGCGGCCGAGGCGCTCGGCGACGATGCCGAGGTTGAACATCGTGCAGGAGCGGAAGCCGTTCGACTCGTTGAGCGCGAACGTCTTGCGGTTCTTGCAGCTGTCGATGAAGTCCGTCTGCTGCTTGGCAGGCTTCGGGAGCTCCTTGAGCGTGGCCAGCACCTTCTCCTCGGGCCACCAGCCGTTCGCGTCCTTGAGGCGGAGCGTCTTGCCGCCCTTCGCCTTCGGGTACACGCACAGGCCGTTCGCGCCGCGCAGGAGCGGTTCGCCCTTCAGCGTCTCGTCGCCGTCGAGACTCACTTCCGTGCCGTCGTCGTAGGTGAGGATGATGCGGTCGAAGCGGCCCACGGCCTCCGGGTGCTGCTTCGGGCCCTTGTAGTCGATCTTGACGGGACTCGTCTCGTCCTTGCAGAGAAGGTACTGCAGCGGATCGAGGTAGTGCTGCGCCATGTCGCCGAGCCCGCCCGAGTCGTAGTCCCAGTAGCCGCGGAACGACGTGCCCGCGCGATGCGCAGTGTAGGGCTTCCACGGCGCCGGACCGAGCCACATGTCCCAGTCGAAGCCGGCGGGAACCGGCTCCGGAGCGGCGTTGACGCGACCGGACCAGCCGAACTTCCAGCTGAAGCCCTGTCCCGCGCCGAACGTGCACTTGAGCGGACCCTTTCCGAGCAGGCCGTTCTCCACGATCTGGCGGATCGGCTCGACGGTCGTGCCGAAGCCGTAGAACGTATCCTTGAAGCGGAACCACGTGTTGAGGCGGAACATGCGCTTCTTCGCCTTCACGACCTCCATCACGCGCTTGCCCTCGCCGACCGTGCGGGTCATGGGCTTTTCGCACCAGATGTCCTTGCCCGCCTTCGCGGCCATCACGCTCATGCAGCCGTGCCAGTGCGGCGGCGTGCAGATGTGGACGATGTCCACGTCCTTGTCCGCCAGCAGCTCCATGAAGTTCTTGTACGCCTTGATCTTGCCCCAGCCGTTCTTCTCGGCGTGGAACAGGCCCGCCTGCACGCGCGCCTCGTAGGGGTCGCAGAGGCCGATCAGACGCGACCCCTTGAACGGCAGGTGGTTCGCGGAATGCGCGATCGCGCCGAAGCCGATCAGCGCGCGCGTGAGCTGGTTGGACGGCGCCGTCGCCGCGTTGAGCACGCGCGCCGGCACGATCGTGAACGCCGAGGCGGCCGCAGCCGTCCTCAGGAAGTCTCTTCTACTTGCTTTCATTTGCTTTTCCTTTTACTGATGGCTGGAGGACAAAAGACAGATGACAGAAGACAAAGAATGGTTATTCATCCTCTGTCCTTCGTCTTTTGTCCTCTGTCCTCCATGCTTTCAAAACTCAACCTTGTCCGAGCAGCCGCTTCGCCGCGAGCGCGATGTCGCCCGTGCGGTCGTTGCCGCCCTCGCGCTCGATCGCGAACGCGCCCTTGTAGCCGGCGGACTGTAGCTCCGCGAGGAAACGCGGTGCATTCACCTCGCCATCGCCCCACGGCACCTCCGTGCCCCAGGTGCCGGGCTTCTTCGTCTGCACTGCATCCTTGAGGTGGACGTGCTTGATCCACGGCGCGAGCACGCGCACCGCCTCCACGGGGTTGCCCTTTCCATAGAGGATCATGTTCGCGGGATCGAAGTTCACGCCCGCGCCCGGAACTGTCGGCAGGAACTTCGCGAGGTCGGCGGCCGTCTCCTGTCCAGTCTCGAACGCCACGGGCACGCCCGCAGCGCCGCACGTGTCCACGATGAACTTCACGCGGTCGGTGTACTTCTTCAGCGCGGCAGCGTTGCTTTCGTCGAGGAAGCCCGCGTGCATCGTGAGAACAGGCGCCTTCAGTTCCGCGGAGAGCTTCGCGCCCGCGACGATGATCTTCTTGTTCGCCTCCCAGACGTCGTCCGGCACGATGCCGCCCGTCTTCTTGATCGACTCGAGCGTGGAGTAGTCCTCCTGCGGGAAACCGATCATCGTGGCGGAGAGCTTCCACTCGCCGGAGGCGAGGCGCGCCTTCACGCGATCGAGCGCCGCCTTGCCCTCGGCCGCGCCATGGCGCGAGCCGCCCTCGAGGAACGGCTGGAGCGCGAGGTGGATGCGCTTGAGGCCGAGCTTCTTCATCTCGGCAGCCACGGCGTCGAGCGGCTTCTGGAAGCTCCAGCTGCACACGCCGAGGTTTTCGTTAGTCACGTAGGCGCCGCCTGCGCAACAGCATCGCGTGCAGCAGCCCGGCAAGGCGGATGCCGCAGCGGCAAACACGCTGGTTTGAAGAAAGTCTCTTCTGTCGATCATCTAAAGTGCTCCGTTTGGGGTGGTGAAAACGTGTACATTCTCTCACAAATGCGGCTCTTCCGCAAGCACAAAACGCAAACGAAACATCTGCGATGAAAAAACTCACGATTCCCCCTTGCGCGCGTGGGGCGTGTTTGGTACACTATACGCCGCTTTGCAAAAAAAGGTCCCGTCGTCTAACGGTTAGGACACCAGGTTTTCATCCTAGTAACAGGAGTTCGACTCTCCTCGGGACTGCCAAAGCAAAAGGCCGCGACAAGCGCGGCCTCCCGTTGGTAGGGCGCGATCACCGAGCGCGCCGCAGATTTCTACTTCTTCGACTCCTGCAACAGCTTGCCAATCTTGAGCATGCGCTCGTTGAGGTCGCCGAACGTGACGTCGGACGAGTAGACGTCCTTGTAGTAGTTGTACGCCTTCTCGTAGTCCTTCGCATCCTCGGCGCAGAGACCGAGCTGGTAGACGACCTTCTTCTTCAGGTCGTCCATAGTTGGGATCTGGTCGCGCGCAGTCTCGAGCTGCATCACCGCCATGTCCGTCTGCCCCTTCTTGAGGAAGCACATCGCGAGGTAGTAGAGCGCCTGAAGGCGGTCCTTCGGCGACTTCTGCGCGAGCTGGAGGTGCTGGATGGCGTCGTCGTAGTACTCGTAGATGTAGTACTGGTAGCCGAGCTCGAAACGGAGGTGCAGGTCGTTCGGGTAGTGGTCCACGCGCGTGGCGAGATCGTCGAACACGAACTGGTTCTTTTCAACCTCAAGCGCATCGGCCTCCTCTTCCTTGCCTTCCTTGCGCAGGGCCTCGATGCGGGACTCGTAGTCGGCTGCGCGCACGGTGGAGAGCATGCGGTCGAGCTCCGGGTCGGCCGAGTTGACCTGCTGCGCCTGCTCGAGCGTCTGGATCGCCTCAGGGAAGCGCTTCGACTGCATGTAGAGACGCGCCAGGGCGCGGTAGAAGTTCATGTTGTTGGGCTCTTTCTCGATCTGCTTCTTCTTCTCCTCGATGAGGGCCTCGGCGTCGTCGCCCGTCACGACGGCCTTGTTCGCCTGGTCGAGCTTCTTGGCCTGTTCCTTGTTCGCGAGGATTCCCTGGAAGCCGCCCTTCTTGCCGATGGAGTCCGACCAGCCGCTGGACATGGTGGTCTGCGCCTCGGCGTTCTTGAGGAGCTGGAGGATGCGCTGGTCGCCCGGCTTGAGCTTGGCGAGCTTGTCGTACGCGTCGCGCGCCTTAGCGTAGTTCTTCGCCATCATGTAGTAGGTGGCGATGCGCTCGAGCAGGTTCGCGTCCCCCTGGTTGCCGGAGTACGCGGCCTCCACGGAGATCGCGGCGGCCTCGGGCTTTCCGGCCGCTTCGGCTGCCTTCACGGCGGCGTCGATGTTGTCGCCGTCAAGCGGGTTGATCGAGAGCAGCTTCTCCGCCTCGGCCATGGCCTCGGCGCCCTTGCCCTTCTTGACAAGCCCCATCACCTTCGAGCGCTGGAGCATGCTCTTCATCTTCGCGCCGAACCCGCCGCCACCTGACTGACGGAAGTGGGCAATCTGCGCGGCGCGCAGGAGACGACGCGTCTCCAGCGTGTCCGGCGAGCACTCAAGAGACTGCATGAGCATCTCCACGGCCAGCTCGTACCGCCCGGCCTCCAAAGCCTGCCGCCCGCGGTTCATGAAGTTCTGCGCTTTCTGCGCGTTTGCATCGTTAGCCATAATTTTACCTGTCTCTCCTTAAAGTCCAAACGCAAACAGTATACCACGCATTCCCCGCCCGTGCAAGGGGATTGCTGATATGATATACTGTGCCCATGAAAAATTTTCTAATCGCAGTGTTGGTCGCGCCGTGCCTCGCAGGCGCGGCGATGCTTGACCGCCATACGTCCATGGAACAGCGCGCCGAGGCTTCCTTCGCCTACACCGTCGAAAAGGCGAAGCGACACGACCGCGCGCTCGGCGCCGCGGAACTATTCCATGCCGCCTTCTACTTCTGCGAGACCGGTCGGCACCTCGACCAGCTCGACATCCTCTTCGACGTCGCCGCCGAAATGCAGGACCGCGATCCCTCCAGCCGCACCTTCGGTAACTTCCGCTGGTCTTGGCGCGACGGGTTCGTGATGGACCTCAACGCCGTCGACTTCTGCATGCAGACGGGCTCGCTCCTCGCGCGCGACCATCTGGACAAGATGTCTACCGCGCAGCGCGAGAAGTTCCTCGCGATCCTAGACCGCGCCATCGCGGGCTGCCTCGCCCACCGCGTGCGCGACTCCTACACGAACATCGCGATCATGAACTCCGCGAACCTCATCCTGCTCGGCGAGGCGCGCTCCCGCCGCGACGTGTTCGCGGAAGGCGTCAAGCGACTCGACGCCTTCACGCTCGACGTCGCGCTTTTCGGCGTGCATGAATATTCAAGCCCCACCTACACCGCCGTCGACATCGTGAACCTCCACCGACTCCACGCCTACGTGCGCGATCTCTCCGTGCGCGACCGCGCCGAACGCCTGCTGAAACTCTTCTACACCGACATCTGCGCCTCCTCGTTCGCGCCCGCCGGACGCCTCGCCGGAACGCACAGCCGCGAGTACGACTACCTCTACGGCATGGGCGGCGTCGCCGCGCTCCTGCGCGCCGTCGGCGTGGCCGCGCCGCTCCCCGGCCCGCCTGAACGCCCGATGCCGGAACTCGCGCTCTCCGACTGGCGTCCGCCCGCCTCCATCACCTCACTCGCCTCGCTTGCACCGCGCTTCATCGTCTCCTTCTGGGGAGAGGACGACGACCGCTACCGCACGCTCTGGGTCGGACGCCACATCGCGCTCGGCGTCTCCGGCGCGAACTACTGGAACATGGACATCCCGCTCGCCGTCGATTTCGCCTCCCCCAAGCGCAAGGCGCGCGGCTACTTCATCGCCGACGCCCGCCGCGACCCCTACGGTCTGAAGAAGATTCCCGAAGGCAACGGCCCCCACCAGAAAACGCTCCACCTGCGCCCGTTCTGGTGCGGCGTGCAGCGCGGACGCGACGCGCTCGGCCTCGTCGTTTACCGTCCCGGCGACGTGCCGCCGGACTCGCCCACGCTCGAATCGCACTTCGTCTTCCCCTGCGACGTCGATGAAATCTGCATCGGTGATACCCCGCTCAAACCCACGCGCGGACACCCCTTCGCGCATCCCCTCAAGCCCGGCGACTGCGTGTTCGTGCGCCATGGTAGCGGCGCGTGTGCCGTTCGCGTCGCGTGGTCGCGCGGCATCACGGGCGACGGCGCGCCAGCAGCGGTCGTGTGGGACGACGTGCCCGACGTGAACGCCCTTCGCCTCACCGTCGCGCACCATGACTTCTGGGGACGTCCGATGGACACCGCCAACCCTCCGGCTGCGGCGCTCTGGGTACGCGTGACGGACGACGCCTCCACGCCAGAAAAGTTCGCCGCCTTCCGCGCCGCGTTCAAATCTGCAACCTGTTCCGTCCACGCCACGGCAACAAACATCACGCTCAAGGTCTCCGGCGAAGATGGTCCGCTTGCACTGGGGACAGACTCGCCCTTCGCCGCGCCGTCATGCGTCGAGCCCGCGCCGAGGCGTGCGATCTTCGCGGTCAACGGACGCGACATTGGCGCGGAGATCATCGGCGAGGCGCCTGGAATCGCCGAATACCGCGCCGAGCGAGCGCGCGTCATCAAGGCTCTCGCCGCCAACCGCATCCCCGTGACAACGCGGCGTGCAGCGACATGGGAGGCGGAAAGCGGCGCGATCGAAAATTCGTTCAGGGCGGACGTCGATCCCGGCGCGTTTGGCGGGAAGTTCGTTTGGCTGCCGGGCGAAGTCGGCGGCAAGCACAACCGCAGCGGACGCGGCACCGTCTCGTGGCAGCTCGACGTCCACACGGCGGGCACATACCACCTCTGGGGACGCGTCTGGGCGCCCACGCCGGACGACGACTCGTTTTTCGTCTCAGCTTACGCGGGCGAATACCCGCGCGCGAATTCACGCAGCGGAACGATCCTCACGCCGACTGTATGGCCCACAGGCGTAACGAAGGGACTGTGGCAGTGGCGTAAGTTCAAGACCGAGCTGACGTTCCCCGCCGGCCCTGTCGTACTCACCCTCCACTCCCGTGAAGACGGCACGAAAATCGATCGCCTCTTCCTAACGTCCGATCCGTCCCAGGAACCCGAAGGTTAACAAAGGTGGGGGATATCCTATGCTCGTCACACTGTCGGGGGAACGAAACCGCTTCTCCCTAGGAACGAAACCGCTTCTCCCTAGGATGGGGGGATTTTTGAGCCACATGGCAATTTTGACCTCCCTAGTAGGAGGGTTTGACTTCCCTAAGTAGGCAGATACTACCAAATCACTATACCGAACTCAAGCCGAAATTGTTTTTTGGATTTTTTGGATTTACTGCTCTACAAACAGACAAAATCTGCTATAATCTACGCCGACATCCAAAAGGTTTCATGGAAGCCAAAGAAGTTTAAAGGAAGAAAGAAGACCCAATGACAGATTCGATCCGTGCATCCGAACGCATTCTGTTGACAGGCCTCACCGGTTTGGTGGGGAGTTCCGTCGTTGTTGCCCTCGCTAAGGAAAGGCCCGAAAGTACCTTTGTCTGCCTTGTGCGCGGCGCAGGCGGCCTTTCCGCAGAGCAACGGGCGCAAGACGTCATCCGCAGCGAGTGCGAGTTCGAGGGATGTCCGGAAATCTGCGACGAAGTGCTGAGCCGCGTCACCGCAATCGAGGACGACGTGACGTCGATCGACGTTGACCAGCTCGCCGCGAATCCTCTCCTCAAGGGCGTGCAGAAGGTACTGCACTGCGCGGCCGACGTGAATCTCGGCAAAGATCCGACGGGACGCGTGTTCAAGATCAACTACGATGGTACCCGTCGCATGGTTGAACTCGCCAAGAAGCTAGACGTGCGCGAGTTCCACTACGTGGCCACCGCCTACGTCGCCGGGAAACAGACGGGCGTGATCTACGAACAGGAACAGCATCCGCCAGCCTTCAACAACCCTTACGAAGAAAGCAAGTGCAAGGCCGAACACCTGGTAAGGGAATCCGGCATACCCTTCACGATCTACCGCCCCGGAATCATCGTCGGGAGGAAAAGCGACGGAGGCATCCGCAAGCCGCTTGCGTTCTACCGTATTCTTGAATTCCTCCAGAAGCTCAAGGAGCGTGCCGCGCGTCGGAAAGGCGTGTCGCCGGACGAGTGGGTCGACATGGACATGAACTGCCGCACGGTGGCCTCGGACCATATCTACTTCGTCCCGATCGACTACGTCCAGGCCGCCATCACGGACCTCTTCCAACGTCCTGCATCAGGCGTCACCTATCACGTTACGGGCAACCGTCCCGTCTCCGCCAACCAGATACTGCGCGCCGTATGCCGCGTGTTCCGAATCGACGGACTCACCATCGGCATGGACCGCGCGTGCAAATCATCTGAGGAGTCGATGTTCTCGAAGTTCGTGGGCGACCTGTTCCCCTACTTCTCCAGCGATCTGGTCTTCGACCAGCAGAACATCGGCCGCGACTTCGCGGGGCTCGCCAGCTACGATTACGGCAGCGACGACCTTGAGGTCCTCGCGCATGCATACCTGTCGCAGCACTTCAAGTCCGCCGGGTGGGTGCAGAACATGATCAGCAACCCACCCGACCGCGACCCCCGCGCGCAGTAAGGAACTGCTAGATTTTCAGTCCGTCGAAGGCTTTTCCGAGCGAGCTGAACGAATCGGTCTCGCCGGCATGCGCCTCCATCCAGTCCGCAACGTCCTGCGCTTCGGCGTCGCGCGCGATTTCCTCGGGCGTGCGTGGCTTCAGGGGCTTGGCCTGACACTGGCGGATGGAGAGCGAAATACGTTCGCGCTCCCAGTCGAGGGAGAGTATTTTCACCGTGACGAGTTCGCCGGCCTTCAGGAAGTCGTTGGGGTCGTTCACCTTGTCCCACGAAATCTCGCGCACGGGCACTAGGCCCTCCACGCCGCCGAGGTCCACGAACGCGCCGAAGTTCAGCACCTTCACGACAGTGCCGTTGAGGGTCTGCCCCTCTTCAAGCGTGTCGCGCAGGTAGTCCTTAGCAACGGCGAGTTCGCGTTCCTGCACGACGCGGTGGCTCACGATGAGGTTCACGCCCCTGTCGTCAGTGCCGTACTCCTGCACGACGAACTGCAGCTTCTTGCCGACGTATGGATTCTCCGCACCGGGCGCAACCGGCTTGCGGACACGGTCGATCTGCGAATACGGGCAGAACCCGCGCTGTCCGCACACCGTCACCTCGTAGCCGCCCTTCACTTCCTTCTCGACGGTCCCCTCAAGGGGGAGTCCGCCGTCGAAGGCGCGCTGGATGGTCTGGTCCACGGAGACGATGGCGGCGGATTCCGCCACGTCCGCCTTCGCGAATAGGTAGGCGTCCTTCTGCATCGCCACGAAGGACACCTCTACCATGTCGCCGCGCTTGACGGTAACATCCCCTTCCTCGTCCGTGACGTCCGAAACGGGAAGGAGTCCAACCGTCTTGGCGTTGACGTCGAGCGTCACGTACTCTTCGCCCACGCGCACCACGCGAGCGTTCACCGTGTCGCCCGGGTTGAACCCCTTGCGGAATCCCTTGAACTGCTGGTCAAGCAAGGCCGCGAAGCCCGCCATCGATGAGTCTTTGTTCATTAGGTTTTCTCTGCCGTCAAATTGTCGGAATCTGCGCGGCGGCCACGGACTGGCCGAGACGGCGCGCCTTCTCGTCGGGCATGAAGATGTCGATCTGCTCCGCGAGCAGCGGGTCGATCGCCTCGAGTCCCATGCGGGCCGTGTTGAGGATGATGTCGCCGCCGAAGCCGCTCGTCACGCGCCCGAGGATCATCAGGTTCGAGTAGTCGTAGAACTCGCGGTACCACGCCGCCGCGTTCGCGAGGTAGCGTCCGATCATGAGGTAGATCTTCAGTGCGATTTCCTCGCGCTTCTCCATCGCGGCCTGCACCACCTTCAGGCGCTCAGGCAGCTTCATCGTCTTGGGGAACTTCATGCCGTAGCGACACGCGAGGAAGTTGACGGCCTGCTGCGAGAAGTACATCGCGCCCACTCCGAAATCCTTACTCCACTCGCACACGCCCGCGTTGGGGTTGAGGTCCACCGGCGCGAACGCGAGTTCGCTGATGCGGCCCGTGAGCGCGCCGTTCTGGTTGATGTAGCCAACGGCCTCGCTCGAACCCATAGCGACGCCGAGGATGCCCGTGCGCTTCATCGTGATCGCGCCCGCGAGCGCGGTGACGTCGCCGTCGTTGAACACCTCGAACGGACACTTCCACTCGTCCTCGACGCGGGCGAAGAGGTTCTGCGCGATCTCGTACTTGGACGGATTCTTCTCCTTGACGCCGCGGATGAGCGAGGCGACGCCGAGCTTCTTGCCCACGAACGTGCCGGCTGAAGAGCCGCCGATCGCGTCCACCTTCCCGCCCAGCGCGGCGGCCGCCGCCTCAAGTCCGGCGGAGAGCTTCTCGTAGTGGTAGTCGGGGTCTGACTGCGGACGCGGATCCCACGGGAACTCCTTGGAGAACACGACCTTCCCGCGCTTGAGCGCCGAGATCTTGAAATCGCTCGCGCCGAGGTCGAAGCCGATGCGGTTGCCGTTGGTGTTGCCCTTCACCAACACCTCGCGCTCGCTCGTGACGGGCATCTTCTTGAGCGGGAGGATCACCGTCTCGACCGGACGTCCGTAGAGGTCGTTGAAGAATGCGTAGTCGAACGCGCGCGCGCCCTTCTTCGTGTACGCCTGCGCGATGGGCTTGACGATCTCGTCCGGGCCCGAGAGGTAGAGCTTCCAGCCGCCCGCGCTCCAGAGGACGAACTTCACCACGCGCTCGATGAGGTGCCGCACGCCAGGAAGCATAGTGGGATGGATGCGCTTGGGGAGCGTAACGTCGTAGCGGTAGATGTGTCCCTCCTCGCGCTCCCACGCGATAGCCACGGTCTGCGCCGCCCCCTCCTGGGCCTTCGCCCGCAGGAAGTTGAGCGCCTTAAGCGGTGCCTGGAAGCCGACGTCCACGCCGCATCCACATTCGCATTTCTTCTTAGTTGCCATGATTTGTTCCTTTCTATGCCTTTCTGGCTGTGTGAAGATGTAATATTCTACCATAATTTTCCGCTTGCGCGGATTCTAATTGAGCTGCGTCCAGTCGAGCGCCCAGTAGCGGCGGTCGAGGGCGTACGGATCGACGGGTTCGTTCTCGAGGTCAAAGGTCGCGGGCAGCACGCCGTAGCGCATCATCTCGCGCAGGTACGGCTTGGGGGGACGGAACCCCTGCATGTCGAAGCGCTTCACCTTCTCCAGCACGTCCTTGCCGTCCTGGATCATCGCGAGGATCGCCTTGTAGTCGGGATCGTCCGTCGACTTGAACACGGCCTTCCCGTCCTTGCCCATGCCGAAACCGCCCGCCTCCTTCGCAAGCGGCGCCTTGAGGAAGAGCGACTTCTCGGGACGCGACAGGTTGAAGAGCAGGTGGCGGTGCCACTTCGTGAGGCGCGGATCGTTCCAGTTCGGAGTCCAGAAGCTGATGCCGTTTTCGTCCGAGAGGTAGTGCGGCAGGCGCATCCCGCCCGTGTGGCACGAGTCGCAGCGCTTCGCGATCACGGCCTGCGCGGCCATGGACTTGGCGCGCTTGCGGTCGTTGTTCATCACCTGCTTGTTCTGGAAGTAGCCGCCGATGGAGCCGCAGCCAAGCGCAGCGTACGTGCCGGGGTACGGCGCGGAGCCGTCAAGCCACGCCATCACCGTTCTGCGGTCGGCGGGCGACACGGTGGCGCCGTGGTGCTTGCCGGATATCTTCTCCATAAGCGGACTCCCCCCGCTGCCGCGCGCGTAGGGCGGCCAGTCGCTTTGCGCGGAGTTCCTGCCGTCGAGTACCTGGTTGTGCGCAATGAGGTTGTAGTACGCCATCGAGAACATCGGGCCGTGGTCGCCGGAGAGGTCCACGTTGCCGCAGCGCTTGTCGGGGTTGTGGCACTTCACGCACGAGCGGTCGAGGACCGGCTGCATGTCGCGCGGGAAGTCCGCCACGTCGACGACGAGCCCGGACGCGTCGATCTCCGACGGCCCGCGCGAGAGCGCCTTCGAGACCGTTGCGGCACGGCGCACGGTATTCTCGGTCTTCTTCTCGTGGCAGCCCACGCATCCCTGACGCTCGCCCGGCATCACCTGTGTGAAGCTCTGCATCCGCTTCACGGCGCGCCCTTCCGCGTCGAGGGCGATGAAGAAGAGCGACCGCAGCGCGGGCGCCTTGAAGTAGGCGCTGCCGTCCGCCTCCACCGGCACGGTGCCGAGATAGCGCGTGAGCGTAAACGATCCGCCGTACGTGAGCGGGTCCATGCCGCCCGTGTAGTTGATCGGCTTCGGCAGGGATTCCATCACCATCAACTTCTTGATCGTGCCGGACTTCACGCCGTCGAGGCTGCGGCTGATCATCACGTTCTCGAGGTAGAACTCGCCCGTCTTGGACTTGAGGTCCGTGCGGTCGGCGAGGATGCGCTCGCGCGGACGCGGCATGAGCGGACGCGGCTCGCTGATGCGCGACCCGCCGTCGCTCGCGCCCTCGAACACGGTGAACTCGCGCGGAAGCGCGAAAAGCGTCTCCTTCTTCCCGCGGCTGTTCATGAGGAACACCTCTCCGCCGTCCGTCGCCATGAAGAGCTCCGGCGAGAACGCCCACGGATCGAAGCACTGCACGGGCGACAGGTGGCGAATGTTGGAGCGGTTGTCGGGTCCGGACTTCGCGGAAAGGATGCTGAGGTAGCCGCCGTGCTCCATCTTGCCGTGGCCGGGGGAGTCGATGAGAACGATGTCGTCGGAGCCGGGGATCGGCTTGGCGTCGATGTACACGCTGCCGGCGTATGTGTTGCCCTGAAGGATCTGGTGCTGCGTGCCGTCGGGGTTCATCGTCCAGAGGTGGTGGAACGTCACCTGGCGGCGGTCCACGTACTCCCAGCGCATGTAGGCGATGCGTCCGTCGTGAAGCGGCCAGGGCGTGTTGTCGTGCTCGATGTTGGCGGAGAGCATCCGGATGCCGGAGCCGTCGGGCTTCATGCGGTAGATAGTGGCCACCTGCGTGAGCCAGCAGTTCACCCAGCGGCGCGCGCGGCCCGAGACGAAGATGATGTCGCCGTCCGGGAGCCACGCGGGCTCGATGTCGTCGTATTCGCCGAACGTGAGCTGCTTGAGACCGGTACCGTCCGAGTTGATGGTGAAGAGGTGGTAGCGCTGCTCGTTGCCGGGACGGTAGGAGAAGACGATCTGCTTGCCGTCGTAGTGTACGCACGGGTCGCGCACCGCGCCCGCGACGTCCTCGAGGAGCGTGCGGAACGACTTGGTGCGGATGTTGTACGCCACGAGCCGCCCCTGCCGGTTGAGGATCGTGTGGCTGGAGCCGTAGCAGTAGTAGCCGAAGTTCGCGTACCAGTGCTCGCGCCGGTGCGTGCGCGTGGCGAACAGGATTTCCTCGACGTTGCCGTACGCCCCGGCGAACAGCTTCTCGCGCAGTTCCGCGACGGGCGGCGCGGGCGGACGCAGGCCGGAAACGACGGGCTTCTTGTCCGTGTCGTAGAGATCGATGTAGTCGATGTTCACGGGAAGGCGCGGCGCGACGATGCGCAGGTCGGCGCCGGCGGGAATGGCGAGCTTTGCGATCTCGACATCATCAATCCGGTGAAAGTCGCCGGTATCGGGGAACACGACGTCGCCGAGGTGCTTGTCGCCGTCGAAGAACTGCACCGTGGCGTCCTTGCCGCCGTTGTCCGTGGAGAACGCAATGACAAGCCATTTCGCCGCCGGCACCTTGCCGTACCGCACGCCCTTGCCGTCCCTGAAGAACGCGAGGATCGAGCCGCCGGACGTACCCTGTATCTTGTTGTACGGACCGGCCTTTTCGCCTTTGGCGTCGGGCAGCATCTCGCCCTTCTCGGCCTCAATCCGTACTGCCGGCGCAGATTTCCCTGGCACGGCCGCAAGCGACACGCTGGCGAACGCTACAACCGAGACAAGCAGCGAAGCGGTCGTCGTTCCGGGCATGCATCCTCGCCTCATCGACTACTTCCCTTCTGTGTTGAATTTTCCATAAGGAGCGGAGCCGTAGGGGCAGACCACCTGAGGTTGCTCGAACGTCTTGCCGTCGACGGACGCCTTCCAACCGCGCCCGTTCGTGGGGAAGCGCACGATGCGGCCGTCGGTGTACGTCACTTCGATCATCGCGAGGAAGGCGGCGCAGCCGAGGTTGTTCTCGGCGGCCACTTCGATCACGTTCTTCCCCGGCACGAGGTTCATGCGCGACGGGCCGATCACGGCCGTCGGCGTCATCCAGAGCTTGCCGTTGTTCTGCCAGCCCACTTCCTTGCCGTTTACGGAGAACACGGCGGAGTCGTCGCAGGAGAAGATCAGCGCCGACGTGTCGATCTGACCCGGAGGCAGTTCGA
Organism: uncultured bacterium; assembly: GCA_902802945.1. Classification (GTDB taxonomy): domain Bacteria; phylum Verrucomicrobiota; class Kiritimatiellia; order RFP12; family UBA1067; genus RUG572. Next base: position 31,600 of record CADCOC010000061.1, read on the forward strand.
GTTCGGCCCGGAACGCGACCTTTGCGCCGTCCTTGTTCTGCGCCGCTTTGTGCCAGATCCACTCCGCTCCCTCGAACGACGGCGCGCCGCCGAACTCGAGCGCATCCATTTTCTTGCGAAGCGCGTTCTCGAGGTTGGGGTCGAGCTCCACCGAGTCCGTGCGCACGCGCAGATCGCGGAACTCCACCTTCATCGGATGTCCCTGGTGTAGCTGTATGGAGATATACCCGGTCGCGGGCAGGAACTCCGGACGCGCGTCGGCCACCGTGACCGTGCGCACGCCGTTGACCCACATCGCGAGGATGTTGCCCTTGGCGACGACGCGGACGTCGTTCCACTCGCCGACGCGGTAGACGTCCTGGATGGACTTGTCATCGGCGAACGCCTCCTCGCTCTTGCGTCCGTCAGGCGCGAGCACCACGTTGCATCCGCGCTTGCCCACGAGGTGCTGTCCGGTGCAGTAGAAATAGCCCACGATGGAGCCGGAGCCGTTCATGTCCGCCTGGTAACCGGTGTCGGTGGTCGTGCTGTCGGTGCTGCGCACCTGGATGCCGGAGTTGGCGGACTTGCTCAGGCGGAACGAGCCGCGCAGCTCGAAGTCCGCGAGCTTCTCCTTGGCGTAGACGAGGTACTGGCTCTTCTTGCACGGCTTTTCGGGCGTCGATTCGCCCACGAGCACACCGTCCTTCGCGTAGAAGAAGTTCGCGTCCTGCTTCCACCCGTAGAGGTCCTTGCCGTTGAAGATCGGACGGAACAGCACGGCGTCCGAACCCGGCACGCGCCCGCGGCGCTCAAGCGCACCCACGATGCCCGTCAGCGCCGTGCGCACCGATCCCTTCGCGCACAGCGCCGCCTCGACGAGCGGCTTTGCCACGCACTCCGGGAGCGAGCTCTCGCCGAAGGACAGGATCGTGCTGTCAGGCACCGTCTGGCGCTGCACCGGCCCGTTGCCCACGACGTAGGCGATGCGCAGTTCCTTGGTCATTCCCGGCGCGGGATCGCTGTGGAAGCCGCCGCGTCCCACAAGACGGCAACCGGCCATGATCTCCGTCGAACCGGCCTCGATCAGCGAATCGACCATCAGCTTCACGTCCGCCACGCGTCCCGCCGCGAAATTGCCGAACTTCGCGTCGATCACCTTGATCGGCTTCCGCTCGGGCATGAACTCGCGCGAGGCCATGCGGACGATTGCGCCGGCGAGGCGATCCTCCTCCGGCATTTCCGCGAGGAGCGACAGCATCGCCGGGAGGTCGCGCTTCGCGTCGCCGATCTGCGCGAGGGCCTTGAACGCCTCGATGCGCAGGCGGTCGTCCTTCGTCGCGCGCGCCAGCGCCAGGATCTGCGGCATCACCGCGCGGGCGCGGCGCTCGCCGAGCACGCCGAGCGCGAGACGCGCCTTCTTCGCGTCGCCGCCGCGTGCGAGTTCCATCAGCTTGGCGTCCGCCGCCGCGTTGGGGAACCCGGCGAGCTGGAAGCGGGCCTGCACGGCGTCGCGTCCGGTGCCGGACGCCGCCTCCACGAGCGCGGGGAACGCGGACATGTCGCCGTTCCGGATCGCGGTCTTGGGCGGGAACGCGGTCAGCGCCTCCGTCGCGCCGGCGTACTTTTCAAGGGCGAACACCTTCCCGGCGCGTGAGGCGCGCACGTGCGCGATCGCCTGGCGGGCAGATTCCGGGAGGGCCGCGCTTGTCGCGGCCTTCGCCAATGCGGCGTCCACCTCCGCGCCCGGGATGTTCTGCAGCGCGTAGAGCGCGGAATGGAACACCGACGGCTCGCCGCTTTTCAGCATCTCAGCGAGCACGGGGACGCTCGCCGCCGTGCCGCGGTGCGCCAGTTCCTGGCACGCCGTCATGCGGTCGTCAAGCGCACCGGCCTTCGCCACGTCCAGCAGCTGCGCCTCGGTCATCTTGTAAACGGACGGTCCCTCCAGCGCACCCGCCACGCAGGCGCACCCAAGAGCAAAACTCAATATAATTCTTTTCATTTTCTTACCTCGCTTTAGTTGGTTGGGAGAGGACAAAAGACAAAGGACAGCCGACAAAGGTTGAAACTTCACTCCTTTGTCTTTCGTCTTCTGTCCTCTGTCCTTCACTTTTCACTCACCTATTCACTATTCACTATAACCTATTCCCTATCAAATGATCTGCCAGCCCGGGCGGTGCGCGCGGTAGAGCATGCGGTTCGCCTCGGGGTCATTGATGAACTGTTCCTTCACGGGGTCCCAGTGCATGTCGCGGCCCAGCCACTGCGCGATGTTCGCGCAGTGCGTGGAGGTCATGGAGCGGTGCATGAGCACGGGGTTCGCCACGGTCTTCGTGCGCGACTTCACGGAGTTGAAGAACTGGCGCATGTGGTTTTCGGTGGTGTAGCCGGTGCGCGCGCAGTAGTCCGCGAGGATCTTGTTGTAGTCCGCGAGGAGCGACGGACGCGACACGTCCGGGCGCGTGTAGCCGTCCGCGCACGCCACCCAGCCTTCGCTGCCCACGTACCGCACACCGCACGTTCCGCGCCAGCCGCGCTGCTCGGCGATCATCTCCACGCCGTTCGCGAACTTGAGCGCCATGCCGTTCGGTTCGGCCATGTGCATGGACGGGTAGAAGATCGGGGATGTCGCCTCCATGCCAAGCGCGTCGTGGCACTGCGCGTACGTGTGGGAGCACCAGTCGCCGATGATGCTTGTGCCGAAGTCGTAGTGCTTCACCCAGCGCGTGAGATAGTCGTGGTTGTACGGACGCCACGGACACGGCCCGAGCCAGGCGTCCCAGTCAAGCTCCTCGCGCGACGGCTGCTTCTCCGCCGGAAGCCACTTGCGCTGGAGGTAGAGGGGCGTACCGAAGTAGAGGTGCGCATACACCTTCTTTACCTCGCCGAGGCGGCCGAGGCGCAGCAGTTCGTTGCAGACGATGAAGTTCGGCTCACTCAGGCGCTGGATGCCGGCCTGGTAGATGCGGCCGTACTTCTGCGCCGTGGCGACGACGGCCTGTCCTTCGCGGACGGTCATCGCGGACGGCTTTTCGCAATAGACGTCCTTGCCCGCGCGCATGGCGAGTACGGACGCGGGCGCGTGCCAGCGGTCGCCCGTTGCGATGTGGACGGCGTCGATGTCCTTGCGCGCGAGCATTTCGCGCATGTCGATGTACATCTTGCAGTCCTTGTTGCCGTAGTGCGCGTCGGTCCATTTCTTGATGCGCTCGCGGCGTTCCTTCCACACGTCGCAGATCGCGACGAACTGCACGTCCTTCTCCGGCAGCACCCAGCCGCGGAACACGCCGCCGCCGCGCCGTCCGAGTCCGATGCCGGCCACCACGATTCGATTGGACGGCGCCACCTTGCCGTCGAGGCCCAGCGCGGAAGCCGGTGCCAGCATGGGCAGCGCCACTGCGCCGCCTGCGCGTTTCAGAAACGATCGCCTATTGCATTTTTGCATTATATGAACTCCTTATTTGTGTTGAGTTAAAATTGACTTGCTGGCTTTCATCCGCGCGCAGCGCTCAAGCGCCTCCATCAGCATCGCACGCGGCGAGGCGAGGTTGATCCGCAGGAATGATTCGCCCTCCGGTTCCAGGAACATCGCGCCGGGCGACAACTTGACCTTCGCCTCGGTCTCCAGACGCTGGGCCAGTTCCCAAGACGGAACGCCATGGGCCGTGACGTCCAGCCAGGCAAGATACGTGGCGTCGAGGTCGGCCACGCGGACGCTCGGCATCCTTTCGCGGATGAAGTCCACAAGCGCCAGATAGTTGCCGTGGAGGTAGGTGCGAAGTTCGTCAAGCCAGTACGCGCATTTGTCCCATGCGACTGACGACGCAAGGAAGCTGAACGTGTTCAGGTAACCGGTGCCGTGTTTGCTGTGCATCCGGCGCATGCGGTCCCGCACCTTCGAATTAGCGCAGATCGCCACCGATGCGTGCAGTCCCGCCAGGTTAAAAGTCTTGGTCGCGGACCAGAACGTCATGAACGTATCCTCAAACCCCTCCGCCACCTTCGCGTAAGGCACGTGTCGCGAGCCCGGCATCTGCAGATCCGCGTGGATCTCGTCGCTCAGCAGGAACACGCCATGGCGACGGCATATCTCGCCTGCGCGGCGAAGCTCGTCGGCAGACCACGCCCGCCCCGCCGGGTTGTGCGGATTACAGAGGAGAAAAAGCTTCGCGCGCGGGTCGGACGCCTTCCGCTCCAAATCCTCGAAATCCATTTCGTATGAGAAGTCACCTTCTCCGTGCGACGGCACGCGCCGCAGCGGACTTTCCAAAAGCTCCACGCCGTGGTCGTGGATTACCTCCAGGAAACCGCAGTAAGCGGGAGTCTGTAGGATTATCCCGTCGCCATTCGAACAGAACACGTCGATCGCCGCACCCAGTGAGCGCAGCACGCCCGTCGCCTCGACTAGCCATTTCGTGTCGATGGTCCAGTCGTGCCGTGTGGCGAGCCACCTTGCAAGGCTCTGGCGCCAGCTTTCAGGCGCAAGCGCATAGCCGAAAACCCCAGAGTCAACCCGTTCGTGAAGAGCGGAGATAATCTCAGGTGCGGCGCGGAAATCCATGTCCGCCACCCACAACGGCAGCGTCTCGTCATCGGACAGCACGTCCCACTTGACGCTCGCCGTCCCGCGACGCTGCTGGAGGGTGTCGAAATCGCATTTGTTCATTGCCAAGGCAATGTTCTCCTTGAGGATGGGAAAGCTAACGCCTAGGCGCGGATGAGCGCAAGCAGCTCGTCGCGCTTCGCGGCCATGAGGTCGGGCGTCTTCGCCTCGAGGTTGAGGCGCACGAGCGGCTCGGTGTTTGACATGCGCACGTTGCACCACCAGCCGTCGCGGGACCAGTTGTCCACGCTCACGCCGTCCAGCTCGAACACGCGCTCCGCCGTGGGTGCATACGTGGCCTTCACGCGCGCGAGCACCTCCGCCGGGTCACCCGCCACGCGCGAGTTGATCTCGCCGGACTGCGAATACTTGCGGAGCGGCGCGATGAGCTCGCTGAGGGGCTTGTCGCTCCGCGAGACGATGTTCGCGAGCGCGAACGTGGCCATGGAGCTCGACTCCGCGGTGAAGTTCGCCTTGAAGTAGTAGTGGCCCGAAAGCTCGCCCGCGAAGATCGCGTCGTTCTCGCGCATCTGCGCCTTGATGAAGCTGTGGCCCACGCGGGACATCATCGGCTTGCCACCGGCGGCTGCGATAGTCTCGTCCGCGACCTTCGAGGAACGGAGGTCGTAGAAGCAGGCGGCACCGGGATTCGACTGGAGCAGGTCCTCGCTGATGAGTGCCGTGATGAAGTCCATCGGGATGATCTCGCCCTTCTCGTCGATGAAGCCCGCACGGTCCGCGTCGCCGTCGAACGCCACGCCGAAGGCGTACTTGCCGGGGTTCGCTCGCACGAGCGCTTGGAGGTCCTTGAGCGTCTCAGTCTTGAGCGGGTTCGCGTCGTGGTTCGGAAACGCGCCGTCGAACTCCTCGAAGAGACCGTCGTACGTGAGCGGCGAGCCCTTGAACGCAGCCGCCTCGCAGATGCCCATGCCGTTCGCGAAGTCGCACGCTACGTGGAGCGGCTTCGCCATGTGCTCGAACGTGCGCACGTGGCGCGCGTAGTCGGCAAGGACGTCCACCTTCGTGATCGTGCCCCTCGGAGAAGCGACACTCATGTCGCTTCCATCCATCTCCATCACCATACGCTCGATGTCCTTGATGCCGTTCGCGCCGGAAATCGGGACGGCGTTGGCGCGGCAGAGCTTGCAGCCGTTCCACTCCTTCGTGTTGTGGGAGGCGGTGATCATCACGCTGCCGTCCGGGTGGAGCGTGCCGTTCGCGAAGTAGCTCATCGGGGTGGAGGCGTGGCCGATGTCGATCACGTCCACGCCCATGTCGTTCAGCCCGCGCGCGAACGCGGCGAAGAGCGGTTCGGAGTGCGGACGTATGTCTCGCGCCACCACTATCTTCTTCGGCGAACCGAGGAAGCGCGCGTATGCACGCGCGATTTTGTAGAACATGTCGTCCGTCAGCTCCTGTCCGTAGATGCCGCGGATGTCGTATGCCTTGAAGATGCCCATTACTTGTCCTTTTCTATTATGCGTTGGGGCTTATATTTTACCATAATACGGGCACCCCGCGCTCCTAAAAAAAATAAATCTCATGGGCTTGCATAACGCCGCCGGTTATTCTATAATATAGGCATGTTTTCCAAATTCAAAGGATTCTTCTCTACCGACATCGGTATCGATCTCGGCACGGCAAACTCGCTCGTGCACGTGAAGGACCGCGGCATAGTGTTGCGCGAGCCCTCCGTGGTGGCGATCGAGGAAGGCTCTAAGCGCGTGCTGGCCGTCGGCGACGAGGCCAAGCGCATGCTTGGCCGCACGCCGGGGAACATCATGGCAATCCGTCCTATGAAGAGCGGCGTAATCGCCGACTTCGACATCACGGAGGCCATGCTGCGTTATTTCATCAACAAGGTCTGCCCTAAGCGCTTCTGGAGCAAGTACTTCAAGCCGCGCGTCGTGATCGCCGTCCCTGGCGGCATCACTGAAGTCGAAAAGCGCGCGGTCGAGGACGCGGCGCATGCCGCAGGCGTGGGGGAGGTCTACCTGGTCGAGGAGCCGATGGCGGCGGCGATCGGGGTGGGGCTGCCGGTGTCGGAACCGGCCGGCAGCATGATCGTAGACATCGGCGGCGGCACTTGCGAGGTGGCCATCATCTCGCTTGGCGGAATCGTGCACCAGCGCAGCGTCCACCAGGCGGGCGACGCGATGGACGCCTGCATCGTGAGCCACATGAGGCGCGTTTACAATCTGCTGATTGGCGAACGCACCGCCGAATCTATAAAGATGACTATCGGATCGGCATTCCCCACTGGTCAGGAACAGACCATGGAGGTGCGCGGCCGAGACATTGTGGCGGGACTGCCGAAGACGATGACCATCACTTCGGAGGAAATCCGCGACGCCCTTACCATCGTGGAGACCGTGCGGGACACGCTTGGAAGCTGTGAGCCGGAACTGTCCGCAGACCTTGTCGACCGCGGCATCGTCCTTTCGGGCGGAAGTTCCCTCCTGCGCGGCCTCGACAGGCTGATCTCCCAGGAGACGGGGTTGCCCGTGACATTGGCAGACGATCCCCTCTCTGCCGTGGCTGAAGGTACTGGTGTCGTAGTGAGCGATCTCCTCCCGAAGAACAGGCGTACGTAGTCTGACGCGGTCCTTCCGGCGAACAAGGAAGGATCTTGACTAAGAAAATCGGCATATTTGCTTTCTGCGGCGCGGTTCTCGCGCTGGTTTTGTGGTTTTTCTGCGGTTCATACGTGGCGGCAGAGGCCGTCTACCCCATTGAGAACTGCGCAAACTGGCTCTCGCGCAGCGTGATGCGTCCGATCAAGGCCATGTTCGCCTCCGGCTCCGCGCTTCTGGAGAACGATAGGCTCCGTTCCGAGGTGGCGAACCTTCGCATGGCATGCGCCGAGGCCGACCGCACAGCGGCGGAGAACGCGCGTCTCAGGGGACTGCTGGGGCTTGACGCGCCCGATGCGTCGGCGCGCTTCGGCACGAACGCGTGGATCTGCGCGCCGATCATCTCGCGCGGCGCGGCGTCCGGCAACCCATGCGTCCTGCGCCTTGGACGCGGGCTGCGCGCTGGCGTGCGGCCCGGCGCGGTCGTCGCCGTGCCGGAAGGCCTTGTGGGGCGCATCGGCAACGTCACGCCAAGCACAAGCGAGCTCAGGCTCATGACGGACCCTTCCATGCGCATCGCCTGCGACGTCGAACTAGACGACGGCTTCGCGCACGGCATACTTTCCGGCCGCGGACTCAGTCCCGTGGCCGCAACGGAGACTTCCCTTCTATACGTCGTTCCACCTCTTCGCCTCCAAAGCGTCGCGCGCCAGTACGAACTGTCGCCCCGTGCGAAAATCATTACCAGCGGCCTGGGGGGCGTGTTCCCCCGCGGGCTGCTTGTCGGCTTCCTCATTGACGGAGCGCACGAGGGCGAGGAGAACCTTGAACAGGAGGGCGACGTCGAGCCGGCCGTCGACTTCCTATCCCTTGAAAACGTGTTCATCCGCCGTGCATACTAGAGCAGTCCAGATTCTCTTTACGCTGATCTGCCTCGTCCTAGCCGCGGCGGCGCAGGAGCTAGTGCCCTCGTTCGGCGGCACCAAGGCGCCCGTGCTTCTTCTCTTCGCCCTCTACACGGCGTTCCGTCCGGCGCGGCGCTGGATGTTCGTGGCCCTGGCCGCGGGCGCGCTGGAGGACGCCCTGAACGCAAGCCCTGTCCCGTGCTGCACGTTTTTCGCGCTTCTCGCCGCAACTGGCGCGCACTTCCTGCGTCCGTTCGCGAACGATTTGTCGCCGATCTGGACGGGCGTCTGCGCCGCGATGGTGGCCGCGCCAATCCACGAGCTGTGGATTTCGACCTGGGGAGTGCTGCCGCCGGGGTGCTCTGTCATCGTGCGCTTCTTCGCGAGCGCCCTGCCCGCCGCCGCAGCCGGGGCGCTCATCTTCGCCGTGTTGCCGTCGGCCGAGCACAGGGCGGGGTTTGAAGGCCATGTCCAGGAAAGGAGGCCGCGATGAAGGTCTCCACGTGGTTCATCATCTCGCTCGGCGCGGTCTACCTGCTCGGCTTCCTCGTGCTGTGCAGCGCGCTCTTCCGTCTGCAGTACGAGGACACGAGCGAATTCAAGGCCGATCTCGCCCTGCAGAACACGCGGCGCATCCGAGTGCCCGGGCTACGCGGGCGCATCCTCGACCGCAACGGCGCCGTCCTCGCGGAGTGCCGTCCCAGCCACTGCATCCAGTGCAACGTCGAGGAGTTCCAGCGTCGCGGCAGCGCCACCAACACCGTCGCGGCCGTGGAGGAGGCCGTGGACCGCCTTGCGAGCGAACTCAAGCTCGCGCGCCCCGCAAGTCTGACCCATGCCCGGATCGAGCGCCACGTGAAGCTGTCATCCGCCATGCCGCTCATGCTGTGGGAGGACGTCTCGGACGAGACGTTCGCAAGGTTCGCAGAACATTCCGACGAGTATCCGGGGTTCGACGTGTCCACGCGGCCAGAGCGCATCTACCCTTGCGGACGCCTTGCCGCGCACATTCTCGGCTACACGGGCCGGAGCCGTCCCGACGACGCCGACAGCGCGCATTTCTTCGAGCACGACATGCGGGGACGCGAAGGCGTGGAACGGTACTACAACAGGTTCCTCACGGGCGTCGCGGGCGAACGCCGGGTGCGGGTGGACGCGCGCGGGTTCCGTCCCACGAAGCAGCGCGAGGCGATGATGGAGGACGACATGGACGCGGACGTCGCACCGTCCGCCGGCCTCGACCTGCAGCTGACGATCGACAAGGACGTGCAGGCAGTCCTGGAGGCGCAGCTCGACGGACTGACGGGAGCGGGCGTGGTGCTCGACCCGCGCGACGGCGCCATCATCGCGATGGCGTCCGCGCCGACCTTCGACCCCAACGACTGCGTACCGCGCCTCACGCGGGAAGTCTACGCCACGCTCACAAACGCCCCGGCGAAACGTCTCCAGAACCGCGCCATCTCGGAGTCATACGCGCCGGGATCCACGTTCAAGCCCATCACGGCGCTCGCGGCGCTCGCGAACGGCTGGCTGCCGGACGACGAGTACTCATGCCGGGGCGTGTACACGCTAGGCAACCTGCGTCTCCACTGCTGGGACCGCTGGGGACACGGTCCCATCACTCTCCGCACGGCCATCGAGAAGAGCTGCAACACATTCTTCTGCAACATCGGCACGGCGATCGGCACGAACGCCGTAATCTCGGCCGCGCGCGCGTTCGGACTCGGCTCCGTAACGGGCGTCGACCTGGGCGGGGAGACGCCGGGCGTCGTGCCGGACAACGAGTGGAAGTTCTCGAACTTCAACGAACGCTGGTATCCGGGCGACACCTGCCAGATGTCGATCGGACAGGGCATGCTGCTCGTGACGCCGCTCCAGATGGCCGTCGTGGCCGCCGCGCTCGCGAACGGCGGGAAGATATTCACGCCTTACCTCTTCGCGCGCACGGAGGGCCAGCCGCCGCCAAAGCCCGTCCGGTCCGTCCCGTTCGCCCGCGAATACATCACGCTGGTGCGCGAAGGCATGCGCGACGTGGCCGAACAGGGCACAGGGCGCCGTATCCGCACTCGCTGGGAGGAGGCCGAGCCGGGAACTTACAAGAGACGCAGGTTCAACCTGAACGTGACCTGCGCGGGCAAGACGGGCACGGCGGAACTCGGCCGCGGCAGCACCAAGCGCAAAAACACATGGGTGATCGCCTTCGCGCCGTTCGAGAAACCGACTGTCGCGATGGCGATGATCGTCGAGCGCGGCGAGTCCGGCGGCAGCACCGTGGCCCCGCGCGTCCACGCGGTGTTGGCCCACATGTTCGGGGAAACGGAAGTCGCCGCCGCGCGTCCGCAGGGCGGCATGCTGGAAAGGGGCGACTGACGGCATGAAGGAATTTCTCTCCAAACTCCAGCGCATGGACTGGATACTCTCCGCCTGCATGATGGCGCTCATCGTGATGGGCGTGGTGTTCATCAACTCCGCGGGATCGGTCCGCCCCACGGACGCGCTGCGCAGCCTCTGGCGCGTGCATGCCTCCACGGCCCTCTTCGGCCTTGCCGTGTACATGGTCTTCGCGGTCCTCGACTACCGGAAGCTACTGGACTTGGGCGCCCTTCCCGTGTTCGCCCTCTCCTGCGCGATGCTCGTCCTCGTGCTCGTCGTAGGCACCGACCGCTTCGGGGGACGGCGCTGGCTGTGGTTCTTCCAGCCCAGCGAGATCGCGAAGCTCGCGGTGATCCTCTTCGCTGCGCACGTGTTCGCCGCGCCGGGCCGCAACGATTTCCGCTCTTTCCTCGCAGGCGCGGCCATACTTGGCGGCCCGGCCGTGCTCGTGCTGGCCGAACCGGACCTCGGTACCGCGCTCGTGCTGGTGCCGTCCGTCCTCGCAATCCTGCTCGCCGCGCGCGTGTGGCTCAAGGGGCTCGTCACGCTGCTCGCCGTGGGGCTGCTCGCCGCCGGTCTCGTGTTGTGGGCGGTAGACCGCGCGGAGCGCGAGCCCGATCCCGACGCTCGCGCGAAGACATACCGCTTCGTGCCGCTCCGCGAACACCAGATCAAGCGACTGCGCGTGTTCCTGTTCCCGGAGTCCGACCGCACGGGAGACGGCTACACCCTGCGTCAGGCGCAGATCGCCGTCGGTTCCGGAGGCATCTGGGGCAAGGGTCTGAAAAAGGGATCGCAGAAGCTCCTCGGATACCTGCCTTCCACGGTCTCGATGAACGACTTCATCTTCGCCGTCCTCGCGGAGGAGTCCGGCTTCATGGGCGTGCTGCTCATGCTGGCGCTCTTCATGGGAATCCTCGGGCCGGGGCTGCGCATCGCGGTGCGGTGTCCGGACGACCGCGGCCGCCTCGTGGTGATCGGCATCCTCACGCTGATCTTCTGCCACCTGTACGTGAACGTGGCGATGTCCCTGGGGCTCGTGCCGATCACCGGACTGCCGCTGCCCTTCATCAGCGCCGGACGCACGTTCCTCATCGTCCTCATGGCCGCTCTCGGCATCGTGCAGAGCGTGGCTATCCACCACGCGGAGACGCCCGACGACGACCGGGACGTGGAGCAAGCAACTTGAAAACCGATCTGAAAAACATTCCAACAAGGAGAAACAATGCCATCAATCATACAAGCCGTTGTCGATAAGGTCGTGGGCTTCTTCAGGAAGAAGAAGGTCAAGCGCGAAATCATCGTCAACATCGAGAAACTCGAGACCCGCGTGGCCGTCCTGGAAAACGGGCGCCTCGAGGAGTACATGATCGAACACCCAGACGAGGAACGCCTCGTGGGCAGCATCTTCCGCGGCCGCATACAGAACCTGGAGGACGACCTCCAGGCCGCGTTCGTGGACATCGGCCTCAAGAAAAACGCCTTTCTCCACTACTGGGACATGACGCCCGACTTCGAGCAGTTCCTGGACGAGACGGAGGACGACGACGACAAGGCCAAGAACGGCAAGGGCAAGCGCAAGCGCAACAAGCCCGCAAAGCTCTCCAAGGAGGAGATCCACAAGCGCTTCGCCCCCGGCACCGAAATCACGGTCCAGGTCACGAAAGGCCCCATCTCCACGAAGGGTCCGCGCGTGACCACTAACCTCTCCATCCCCGGACGCTACCTCGTCCTGATGGCGCCCGACAAGGACAACACGCGCGGCGTTAGCCGCAAGATCGGCGACGCCGAGGAGCGCAAGCGCCTCAAGCGGCTCGTCGACCGCCTGCCCATCCCCGAGGACGTCGGCATCATCGCCCGCACCGCAGGTCTGGGTGCCAAGGGCAGCTCCTTCGCGCAGGACCTCCGCAACCTCATCGCGTCCTGGAACGAGCTCCAGAACAACGTCAAGACGCGCCGCGCACCATGCTGCGTATACCAGGAGCCCGGTCTCGTGGAGCGCGTCGTGCGCGACTGGCTCACCGAGGAGATCGACAGCGTCATCATCGACGACGAGAAGGCATTTGAGGAACTGCGCGAGGTCACGTCCAAGGTATCCCGCCGCGCCCGCAACAAGCTGCGCCGCTATGACGGCCCGGTGAACGTGTTCGAGTACCTCGGCATTGAGAAGCAGCTCCGCGATGCCTTCAACCGCCAGGTGCGACTGAAGTCCGGCGGCTACCTCGTGATCGACGAGACCGAGGCGCTCATCGCAGTCGACGTGAACACCGGCCACCACAAGGGCAAGGGATCGCAGGAGGACGCCATCCTCGAAGTCAACCTCGAGGCCGTCGACGAGGTAGCGCGCCAGCTGCGCCTCCGCAACATCGGCGGGCTCGTCGTGCTCGACCTCATCGACATGAAGAGCCGCAAGCACCAGAAGCAGGTCTACCGCGCACTCAAGGAGGCGCTGCGCCGCGATCGCGCCCGCACGAACGTGCTGGAGATCTCGGAGCTCGGCCTCCTCGAAATGAGCCGCCAGCGCCACGAGCAGTCGATTCTCTCCCTGCTCAGCTCCACATGCCCCTGCTGCGGCGGACACGGCGTGATCAAGAGCCCGCTCGCAATCTCCATCGAGATACAGCGCCAACTCACCAACCTGCTCAGGAAATCCGAGTCCGAAAACAAGCCGTTCGAGCCCAAGATCGTCATCGCCCCGGCCGTCCTGCAGCGTCTCCGCATGGAAGACGCCGACATCCTCAAGGAGATGCAGGACACGTTCAAGACGCCGCTCACGTTCGTCGCCGAGCTCCACCGCCACCCAGAGTCGTTCGCCATCCTCGACAAGCAGTCGGGGCAGGTCCTCTACTCCGCCGGCGGCAACCGTCCCACGGTCTGATTAACAAACTAATTATGCGACATCTTATGAAGACAATTAACCCGTTTGCTGAGTTGTTGGCTGCTTTTGTTCTCGTATTCGCCTTTGGCGTAGTATGTGGCTGTGCCAAAGATTATGAAGTTGCAACGGCAGAGGCACAAGTCGGCAGGAAGTACAAACTCGGCAATGTGTCCAGTGAAGTGACGTTTAACACGTACGACTATCTGTTTTACGAGCAAATATACAAAATCGATTTGGTAGAACGCAAGGCATCAGGGAGCGACATACTCCTAAACGAGTTTACAAATGAAACCATTCCGGCATGGACTCCGGAGTATCTGTATAGAGGCAAAGGGGAAACTGGAGATGCCTCGCTTCTTTTGTGGAACTATTTCACAGATTCCGCATGGGCAAAGCGCAAATCTGCACTCTTGACTGGACGTTGCAAGTTCTCTTATGACATAACGAGTCTGTGGCGGTTCGACGGTGTGTCTGCTCTTATATACAACACCTCGTATCTTTTCTCAGTTCCACGCAAGGCACTGACGGCCGTATTGTGCATGGATGGTCTGCAAGGATATCTTGAAAGTCTGATAATCCTAATCATTGGCGCTTGCGCATCAATAATAAGCCTTGTAGCTGGCACGATAGTTTGTTTCATCTGCCATCCTATAGAAACTCTAGCCAATTTGACAGTCGGACTCTTCTGCCTCGACAATGGTTATTGGACATACGTTCTCCACACAAACCTTCTTGCATCCCTTTGGGATCTTATATGGGGCGCAATAATCTATCCGATTTTGCAGATTTTCGTGTTCTGGATGTGAGTAATCTGGAGATGGACAAAGAGTAATTTGGAAGATGGGTTTGATGAAGACGTGCATGGAGGGAAATTTCCCCATTGCATATTGGTGACACTCGTAAATACCCTACGAGACCTAGTAAGTGAACAAGGCGTGCGCAACCGAACACCATCTACGGCAAGACGAACCTGACCGACGGGGCGTGGCACTCGCCCACGCACGAGGCGAGCCGGTTCTTCAGGGCAGGGGTTGAAATGCGGCAGGCGGGGGATTGGCGCGATTGGTGTAATTGCGGGCTAAAGCCCGCCGCTCCGATACAGGCACACTGCAACAGCCCGCCGCTCCGATACGGGCACGCCACAGCAGCTCCGATACAAGCGAGGGCGATCCGCAAAACAAGCCACATCGGCGCGATTGCGCGCGATCGCCGAATCGGGATGTTTTCCCTGTTGGCGGGCAAGCAAAACTAGACAAGTTCGGGTGAGCAAAACTAGACAGTGAAGAGCCGTCTCACCCGCATGTTTATTGGCTTTGGGGGCGGTTGCTGTCTATTCTTGCTCGCCCAGTACGTTGCGGCGGAGGGCATTTCGTGCGATAATGGGTCGCATGAAAAAGCAACAACTATTCACGCGCCTCGGCCCGGAAGCGGTCGAGCGGATCGTCCGCCGGTTCAACGACGGAGACATGACTGCGGGGGATGCCACGGTCTCCCTCGGTATCAGCAGGGCCCAGCTCTACAACCTTCGGACGCGGTGGCTTGCCGCCGGCAAGTCCGCGTCCTTCCTCGGGCGGTCGGGAGGAGACCATGCCGGGGAATGGCCGAAGGAGTGCGTCGACTACCTGGCGACGCTCATACAGGCGTCCAAGGACGACGGCCCGAACTTCGAGCTCTACGCTGACGAGCTGGCGCGGAAGTTCGGGTTCATGCGCGACCGGTCGAGCGTGAGGCGCTACTGCGAGAGGCGCCTCACGCCGCTCCTGCGCAGCGTGTTCCCGGTCGAGCGGAAGAAGGCGGGCGACGTCTACCGCAGGTGGGAACGCGAATGCTACGGGGAGCTGTACCAGCACGACTCGACGCCGCGCCACATCTGGGGCGAGCCGTCCGAGATGCAGAGCATCATGCTCTCGCTGGACGACGCGACGCGGCAAGTGGTCGCATACCGCGTCTGCGGCAGGGAGACGCTACTCGAGCACTTCGCAATGCTGGAGCGTTCGTTCCTCCGGTATGGCATCCCCGAGGCGCTGTACACCGACGGGTTCACGATGTTCGGGAAGGAGGGGGAGGACCTGTGCTCGCAGTTCGGCCGCATGTGCCGGGCGTTCGGAATCAGGCACATGGTCGCGCCGACGCCGCAGGCGAAGGGGAAGATCGAGCGCGCGATGCGCACGTTCCAGCACCGGCTCGTCGTCGTGCTCGCGGCGGCCGGGGTGGACAGCCCCGCCCGCGCGGACGAGGTGGCGGGCGAGCACATAGCCTTCTGGAACGCCACGCACGCGAACGAGGAGACGGGCGAGATTCCCGACGAGCGCGCGCGGCGGCTTGTCGAGGCCGGCAAGTCGCGGATGCGGCCGGTCGCAAACGAGAAGGTGCTGAGGCTCTTCATGTCGCAGCATTACCCAAGGCGGGTGGAACTCGGGTGCCGGGTCGAGTTCATGGGGCAGAGGTGGAGAATCGCGCATACGCTCAAGAAGACCGTGTGGATTGCCTTGCGCCCGGAGAGCAGGGGCTTTTACGTTCTGGAGGAACGGCCTGACCCGACCAACCCCGTCATCCCCAGGATCCTGCTCGCGCACAGGTTCTAAGCGGGCCAATGCATTCCGCAGGAAGGCCTCCAGGCGTGGCGGACCCTTCCAAAAAAGACCGGCGTGCGGGAGCCCGTCAGCGCGGCCACTGCGGCCCGCATACCGGTTAAAAAACAATGCCTTCCGACAGGACGCTCCAGACGCGGCGGACCCTTCCAAAAGCAGGCCACGGGGGAACTCCTTGCCAAAAGGCGCACGGAGAATACCACAACGGCGAGGCGTTGGCAACCCCCGGCAAGAAGAAGTCCACCTTTGCGCGCCCGAAACTGTCTAATTTTGCTCACTCCAAAAGTCTAACTTTGCGCGTCGGCCAACAA
>CADCOC010000062.1 GCA_902802945.1 uncultured bacterium
AACGACCGCAGCGAGGTGACATCGGCGACAATTGGCGGCAACTATGAGACGCACGAATACGATTCCATCGGTAATTCCATCATCGCCTCATTCAATGGCGCAACAAACACCTATTCCGCCAACAATCTGTACCGCTTCACGGGCGAGAACAACAGCTGGGTGGTCGAAGGCGCGACCGTGTCGCGTGCGACCCTCCCGGCCGTCCAGTTCTCCAATGCCACGGTGGAAACGTTCAAGGGCTTGAAGTCGCTGAGCGTCACGTTCAACGCACAACCGACGCGCAAGGCCTACTACCTCACGGGCGCAGTCACCGGCCTGACCGCCGCCGATATTTCCGGCGTGACGTACACCGTGACCGACGAAGCCGGCAACGACTACACGGAGAACCTCGCGCTCACCGTGCAGGACGGCCGCCTCACGTTTATGAACAGCAAGCCCAAGGGCATGTTCCTCATCGTGCGGTAGCCGGAAAATCCGGAAAATCCGGATGCCGCCCCCGTCAACGTGATGTGATGGCTGTCCAAGCGGCGTCGAGGCGCTTGGGACTGACGGGGTGGGGCGTGTGCAGTTCCTGTGCGAAGAGCGAGACGCGGTACTCCTCCACCATCCAGCGGTAGTCCGCAAGGAGGGCGGCGTCGTGGCCCGCTCGGCGAGCGGGCCCTACCATGTCGGTGATGGCGCTTTGGTAACGCTGCCAGTAGGGCACGAGGCGTGCTTCCTTTTCACGGTCGCCGGCGGGATTCGTGCGGGCGCGTTCAAGACGAATCGCTGCGCCTTTGAGGTAGCGCGCGTAATGGCGCAGCTGCGTAAGCGGCACCACGCGCGGAAATCCGCGGAAAAGGAGCCACGCGAGTTGGGTTTGGATTGAGTCCGCAGTTTCCGGCGGAAGGGCATGAAGCGGCAAGAGTGCCGCTTCCCCGAGGTGCGCGGCGGCCGTGGCCGATTCGGCGACGATGCGTGCTATTTCGTCCTGCGCGAGGTTGAGCGCGGTACGGCGTTCGCGGAGGCGCTGATTGAACGTTGCTTCGTCGCGGACGGGCGGCTGGTCACGCACAAACGCCTCGCGCACGGCCCCGGCGAGAATGTCGTCCGCAATGCGGTCGTCGTCGTAATTGAGGTCGCGCAGGTAGATGGCCGCGCCAAGCGGGAGCTTGTTGCGTCGGAACGGGATGCGCGCGTGGGATCCGAGCGCGAGCAGAAAGAGACGCGCCACGCCGTTCGCGTGGGCGGCGGCTGCATCGGACGCGCTCGCGAAGAGGCGCAGCGTCACGCCGGTGCCTTCGTCCTGGAGGGCGGGGAAGTGCTCCAGCGCCCAGCCCGCGTGGCCGTTCGTGGTCTTTTCGGGGATCGTGCCGAAGGTCCAGGTGGTGGAGGGGGTGGGGGCGGACGTAGGCCGCGACAAGCGCGGCCCTCCCGTCGCAGTTATGGTGGAGAAGATTTCATCGAGGTTGCGGGAGGCGGCGATGACGCGACCGGTGGCGTCATCGACTATGCGGTAGCGCACGCGGAGGTGGGCGGGGATGCGCGTGGCATCGAAGGCCTCGGCGGGGATGCGGAAACCCCATTCCTCGTAGATTGTGCGGCGGACGGCGTCGAGCAGGGGTTCGGTGCCGGGTTTGAGGCGGGCGAGCAGGCCGGCGACGGTATCCGAAATCGGTGAGATTACGCGGCGGAACGAGGAAGGGAGCGCCGAGAGGAGACAGGTGAGCTTCTCGGGCAGGAGGCCGGGCACGAGCCAGTCCGCGCGCCAGAGGCGGAGCGCGTGCGCGCGCGAGGCGCGGACGGTGCAGGTGATGCCGTCGTCTTCCTCGCCGGGGGCGTTGCGGTAGGTGAGCGCCATCTTCACGTCGCCGATGCGGATTGTATCAGGAAAGTCGTATGAGGCGATCTCATCGGACGGCCACCAGTCGGTTTTCTTGAGATGGAACTTGCCGAGCTGGACGGGCGTGGCGTGCGCGAGCCACTTGCGGAGGGCGTCGGCGGAGGCGACGTCGGCGGGGACGACCTTGTCGAAGTACGCTTCAAGTCGTGCGGCGTCGAAGATTTCGGGACGGCGCAGCTTCTCCGCGCGCCGGCGGAGGACGTCGAGAAGGGCGTTGTTCTCGCGCACGGGCGGGGGCGGACGTGGGAAGTCGCCGTCCACCAGTCCGCGTCTAATGAAGATTTCGCGCGCGAGGGCAGGGTTGAGGCGCGTGAGGTCGCGTCGGCGCGCGGGCACGATGACGAGTCCGTAGAGCGTGACCTGTTCCGTCACGCGCACGAAGCCGCTCTGCGGATCCCATTCGGGCGAGTGGTAGTGACGTTTGCAGAGGTCGCCCGCGACGGGTTCGATCCACGTGGGGTCGAGCGTGGCGGCCGTGCGCGCGAAGAGGCGCGCCGTGTCGACGAGCTCGCCGGCGAAGATCCACGGCGGCGTGGCCTTCTTGAGGGCGGAAGCGGGATGCGGGACGAAGCGGAGGCCGTGTGCGCCGCGGTAGTCGTGCGTTTCCTCGTCGAACTTCCCGATGCGTCCGAGGAGGCCCGAGAGAAGTGAACGGTGGAGCGCGGCGGTTGTTTCCTCGTCCTTGCGTTTGACAGGTTCGGCAAAGGAGAGCTTGAGGCGCTTGGAGAGGGTTTCGAGCTGGTGGGCGAGGTCGCGCCATTCGCGCATCTTCGGGTAGGAGAGATAGTTGGCTGTGGCGAGTTTGCGCGCCTTGGCCTGAGAGAGTTCGCGCGTCTCGGTTTCCCACCAGTCCCAGAGTTTCCGCATACCGAGGAAGTCGGAACCGGGCACGCGGAACTTCGCGTGCTGCTGGTCGGCCTGCTGTTTCGCGTCGATGGGGCGGCGGCGCGGGTCGTCGCACGCGAGCGCGGCCACGACGGGGATGGCCGTCGGCAGCACGGCGTTCTCGGACGCGGCGAGGAGCATGCGCGCGAGACGGGGCTCCACGGGAATCTGTGCGAGCTTGCGTCCGGTGTCCGTAAGTGCGGGGCCGCCTTCGGGGGCGTGTCCGACGGCGCCGAGTTCGAGCAGTTCGCGCAGGCCTTCGCGGACCATGGCGGGCTTGGGCGGGTCGAGGAAGGGGAACTTCTCGATGTCGCCGAGGCGGAGGTCGAGCATCGTGAGGATCACGCCCGCGAGGGAGGAGCGCAGGATTTCGGGCGGCGTGTAGGCGTCGCGGGTGTTGAAATCCTCTTCGGAGTAAAGGCGGATGCAGGTGCCGGGGCCGAGACGTCCGCAGCGTCCGGCGCGCTGTCGGGCGGAGGCCTGCGAGACGGGTTCGATCTGGAGACGCTGCACCTGCGTGCGGTGGACGTAGCGCGAGATGCGCGCGAGGCCGGTGTCGATCACGGCGCGGATGCCGGGAATGGTGACGGAGGTCTCGGCCACGTTCGTGGCGAGGATGATTCGGCGGCGTGCGGAAAGCCTGAAGGCGCGCTGCTGCTCGCCGGCGGGAAGGGAGGCGAGAAGGGGGATGATGTCGTCCTCGCCGTGCCGCACGCGCGCGAGGTGATCGGCCGTCTCGCGGATGTCGCGCTCGCCGGGGAGAAACACGAGGACGTCGTCGGAAGGGGACAGTTCGGCGACTGCGGCGGCGATGTCGCGGGGGAGGTCGAGTTCCTCGCCGTCCTCGGGAGGACGGTAACGGATCTCAATCGGGTAGAGGCGGCCGGGTACGGAAATGACGGGTGCGCCGCCGAAGAACGCGGCGAAACTCGCGGTGTCGAGCGTGGCGGACGAGACGACCACCTTCAAGTCGCGCCGGCGCGCGAGGACGCGCTTGAGGATGCCAAGGAGGAAGTCGATGTTGAGGGAACGCTCGTGGGCCTCGTCCACGATGATGCAGTCATAGGCGCGCAGGAGCGGGTCGGCGCGCGTTTCGGCGAGCAGCACGCCGTCCGTCATGAACTTGATGCGCGTATCGGGCGAGACGTGTCGGGCGAAGCGGTGCTGGTAGCCGACGAGTCCGCCCACGGGCGTCTGGAGCTCGCTCGCGACGCGCTCGGCCATCGTGACGGCGGCAAGACGGCGAGGCTGGGTGCAGGCGATGCGGCGTCCCTTCGCGGCAAGGCCGAGTTCGAGAGCCATCTTCATGAGCTCCGGGTGCGCGCGAAGCGCCGCGAGGATGTCCCCGCGGTGCGCGCAGATGGGCAATTCTTCTGGATAGTGCATGTCCAATGCGGCATGATTATACCACTTATTCCGATGGATGAAAAGAACCTATCGAAACAGAAAATTTTCGCCAAACATGAGAAGGTTTCGCCTTGCGTTACGCGCGCGGATTTGGCATACTAAATGCGTCTCATCTGGAACAAAGAAAGAACGGCAATGGCAAAACTAACTGAAATCGCATGGGAGGAATTCGAGCGGCTTCCGCTCGAGGCGAAGCGTCCCTATCTGGAAAACGACGCGATCCCCAACACGCCGTACCACACGCTATTCGCGCAGCAGTTCGACCGCGGCCTGCTGGAGCGTCTCGCGGCGCTCGCGAACCGCATCCGCTTCATGGCGAAGAGCAAGGAAGGGGCGCTATATCTCAAGTCGCTCCTTCCGCACAAGCGCGCGATGCTGTACTTCTCGCAGCCGAGCTCGCGCACGTTCCTGAGTCACCTCGCCGCCTGTCAGATCCTCGGCCTCACGACGGGCAGCGTGCGCGACGCGGCAACGTCGAGCGAGTTCAAGGGCGAGTCGAAGGAGGACTCCATCCGCACCTTCTCCAGCTACTTCGACATGATCATCATGCGCACGCCGGAGAAGGGCCTCGCCGAGCACATGGCGTGGGAGCTTTCCAACTCGTCGCGTCCGATCCCTATCCTCAACGCCGGGTCCGGGAAGGACCAGCACCCCACGCAGGCGCTGCTCGACATCTACACGCTCCTCCGCTCCTTTGAGACGAAGGGCGGACTCAAGGACCGCACCGTCACGTTCTGCGGCGACCTTCTGCGCGGACGCACCGTCCGCTCGCTCAGCTACCTCCTCACCAACTTCGAGAACATCCGCCAGGTGTTCGTTGCGCCGCAGCAGCTGCAGGTGCCGGCGGACGTGCTGGAGATACTCGACGCGAAGGGCGTGAAGTATGAGGTCTCTGATGACCTCCGCGCCGCCGTGAAGGTGTCGGACGCCGTCTACATGACGCGCATCCAGGACGAATGGGACCAGTCGAAGGGCGAGTCCGCGCGCATCGACACGCATCTCTTCAAGTTCGGCGCGGAGGAGCTGAAGCTCCTGCCGAAGGACGGCATCATCATGCACCCGCTGCCGCGCCGCGACGAGATCGCCACGTGCTGCGACCACGACCCGCGCGCGATGTACTGGCGCCAGATGCGCAACGGCATGTGGATCCGCTCCGCGCTGATTGCGATGACGTTCGGATTTGAAAAGCAGATCATGTGCTTTGGAGCGTAACATGCCGACATCCTACGAAATACGCACCACAGCGTGGGGCAAGATGAGGGATAGCGGTTTTCTGCCCATAATCGCAGGCTTCGCGTTGGTCTTCATGCTCGGCACCCTGGTCGACGTGGCAATCAGGCAGTTCGGGCTGTGGCAGGGCTTTATCGCAAACGTCCCCGCCCTCGATTTCATCGACCAGACTGGACTGGTGCTGGAACCAGAGCATGAAAAGGCTCTGGGTTCGCTGACAATCCCGCAGATCGATCCTGCATACGGAGCGGCCGTCCTCGTCGCGAAAGCACTGTGGAAGGGAATCCTCGCTTTTGGCTGCGCCGTGATTGCCATTTCGGTAATGCGCGGCGGAGCGACGGCTTTTCAGGTGCTCTCAGGTTTCCGCTGGCCTGTTCGTACGGCTTCGCTGGGCTTGCTGCGCTCACTGTTTATTTTCCTCTGGTCACTCCTGCTCATCGTACCGGGCGTCTGCGCGGCGTACTCATACCGCATGGTGTTCTACCTGCTTGCGGACAATCCGGACTGGACGCCATGGCGGGCGATTCAGGAATCGAAGAAGCTCATGTACGGACATCGCTGGCGGCTTGCCTGTCTGGACTGCTCGTTCATTGGCTGGTTCCTGCTCGTGGTTGCAACGTGGGGTCTTGCGGGCATATTCGTCATGCCCTACTTCGCGGCGGCAAACGCCGCGTTCTACGAAGACCTCCTAGACAGAACCGAACACTAAGTCGATGCTCAAAAATACATTGGACACCAAACTATAGTCTCACGCAGAGGCGCAGAGAAGCAGAGAGCGCAGAGAAAACTCTTCTTGCTTTCGCTATTGGGAGTTTCAGAGTTTTGGAGGCTGGGAGAAGATGGGAGAATTTATAATATTCTCCTCAACTCCGAGACTCCTAATCTCCCAGCAGCGAAAGCAACGTGAGACTTTCAGCGAGGCTTTTGGCGTAATTGGTTAGAGTTCAATCTCGGCCGTGAGGGGGAAGTGGTCGGAAGGGTAGAGGTGCGTGCCGGGGCGCGGGTCGGCGTGCGTGGCGTAGCGCTTCACCTTCACGCCGGGTGACACGTAGATGTAGTCGATGCGCGGTCCGCAGTCCTCCCACACGTATCCGCCGTTCTTCCTCTTGTCGGCGTCGGGCGAGCCTTTACGCGCGTTGCGAACATGGGGCTGTAGCTTCATCGCGTCCACGGCGGAGTATTCGTGGTCGCGCCACTGCCAGCCAGAGAACGTGCGCCAGGGACCTTCGGGCGGCGTCTCGGATTCGTAGAGGGCGTTCTTCAGGATCTTAGATACGGCCTGCGCGGGCTCTTCCGTCTCGCGGCAGTTGTGGTCGCCGGTGAACACGATGGGGGTGCCGGTCGGCGCAAATTCCTTCATGCGCCGGATGATGAGCAGCATGCCCTCCTTGCGCGCGAGGGCCGAGATGTGGTCCGTATGCGTGTTCGCAAAGCAGAACTGCTTGCCAGTGCGGCGGTCCTTGAGGAGCGCCCAGCTGCAGACGCGCGGACAGGCCGCGTCCCAGCCCTTGACCCCGGGCACGTCTGGCGTCTCGGAAAGCCAGAAGGTACCGCCCTTGATGCATTCGAAACGGTTCGTGCGGAAGTAGATCGAGGAAGCCTCGTCGCTCACGCGGTCCGCGCCGCGGTGCTCTCCGTACTTCGCGTACTCGGGGAAGGAGGCGTCGAGGAATTCGGCCTGGTCGGGACGAACCTCCTGGAAGCCGATCGCATCTAGGTCGAGTTTGCGGATGAGCGCCACGAGATCGTGCTGGCGGTTCGTCCAGGCGTTGGGCGTGTCCAAGTCGCCCGCAGAGAGGCGGATATTGTAGGAGCCTACGCGCATGGACGCGGCTTCGCGCTTTGCGGGTGAACATCCGACATGCAGGACGGCGGCTGCGAGTGCGGCGATCAGGACTAGTCTTTTCATGTGGTTTCCTTTTGTTTGACGGTGAAAATTATATCATATTTTACCCCACAGCCGAGGGGATTTATGGTAAAATTATTTCCATGCGCAGAACCATACCCATAAAGGTTCCCACGACGGGGACGTTCGACTTTGAGACGCTGATCACAAGCGAAAGCGGAAAGTACGTCGACAAGACGGCACTTCTTTACGAACTAGCACGTCACAAGGCGGACGCGCAGCTCTTCATCTCGCGTCCGCGTCGGTTCGGCAAGTCGCTCATGCTTTCCACGCTCAAGGCGATGTTTGAGGGACGGCGCGACCTCTTCAAGGGCCTCGCCATCGACAAGCTTCCGTGGGAAGGGTGGAAGACGCCGACACCCGTGTACAGTTTCACGATGACCAAGGCGGTGGGCAGCACGTACGAACTGTTCCGCGAGCAGCTGCGCAAGCTCGTTCGGCGTCTTTGCGCGCAAGCGGGCGTCCCGTACAGGAACGAGGGCGACATATCAGGTCAGTTCGACGACTTCCTTGTGGCGGCGGCCGCGAAGTCGCCGACGAAGAAGATCGTCGTCCTCATCGACGAGTATGACGAGCCAGTCGCAAAGTTTCTTGATGACGTCAAGACGCTAAACAAGGTGCGCTCGGACCTGCACGACTTCTACGAGAAGCTGAAAGCCAACTCCGCCTCCATCCGATTCCTGCTGATGACGGGCGTCACGAAGTTGACGAAGCTCTCGGTGTTCTCTGGGTTGAACCATCTTACGGACATTTCGTCGTTTGAGCGGTATGCGACGCTCCTCGGCTACACGCCGAAGGAGCTGGACGGTCCGTTGCGGGAGAACGTCGAAATGCTCGGCGCGAAGAACGGCATGGACTTCGCCGAGGCAAAGAGGTCGATTCTCTCCTGGTACGACGGCTACAGGTTTTCGCCCGATTCGAAGGAGCGCGTGTGCAATCCAGTGTCGCTTGGCAGCGCATTGAAGGACGGCAAGCTTAAGGGCTACTGGGAGGCTACGGGCCAGGCGTCGCTCATCATCGACCGCATCAAGAGGGCCGGCAAGATGCCTGAGGATCTGGAGAACGTTCCCGCCGACGCGATGACGCTTGACGTGTGCGATGCGGAGACGCTGCCGATGGAGTCGCTTCTGTACCAGGGCGGCTACCTGACGATCAAGGACGTGATACAGCCGCCTCGCGATTCTGACGGACAGATCATCGGAAACGCCTCATACATCCTCGCGCCGCCGAACCTTGAGGTACGCGAGGCACTGAAGCGCGGCTACCTCTCGCAGGTGATGGGGTTGAGGGAGGGCACCTTCAACACGCTCGTCGATGTGGCGAAGCGGCAGATTGCTTCCGGCGACTGGAAAGGCTACGTCTGCGAATCTCTCTTCAGTCTCTATGCCTCGATCCCACCGGACTGGCGGATCAAGGACGAGGCGGAGGCGAAGCGCTACTTCATGCTTTTCGCGTCTATGACGGGGGCCAACCCGCAGCCGGAGGTCGCGTCCATGTTCGGCTACGCCGACGCCGTGATCGAGATGCCGTCCGCAGTTTACGTGTTCGAGTTCAAGTACCGCAAGAGCGCGAAGGCGGCGATACGGCAGATTCGCGAGCGGGACTATGCGGCGAAGTGGGCGGGCGGTCCGCGCCCTGTCACGCTCATCGGAATCAACTTCAACCCCAAGAAACGCAACATCGACATGCCGATTGTCGAACCACTTTGAGAAAGGAAACAAAATGAATAGCAAGTCAATAATGGGCAAAGTCTTTGTTCGCAAATTAGCGGCAACGCTCGCAGTTTGCCTGGCTACAGCATCGTCGCCGCTGTTTGCCGACATTGCGATGCCGCGCATCATGTCGCATCGCGGCGAATCGAACGACCGCCCCGAGAACACGATGGCGGCGTTCCGCCTCGCGTTTGAGCGCGGCGTGGATGGCGTTGAGTGCGACGTCTATGCGACGACGGACAACGTGCCCGTGATCATCCACGACTCGACGACCGGGCGCACGGCGGGTTCCGGCACGAACCTCACCGTCACCGCCTCCTCGTGGAACGACCTCAAGGACGTGCGCGTGGGCGCGTTTGGCTCGTGGATCGGCACGGAATGGGAAGGCGAGACGATTCCGAAACTCGAGGACTACCTCGCGCTCCTCTCCATGAACTCCACGACGCGCTGCATTATTGAGCTGAAGGGCAACGGCGCGAACCACCTTGTCTCGAACGTCGTTGAGGTGGTAAAGGCGCAGCCGCTTGCGACGGCCGACCGCGTGGTGTTCATCGCGTTTGACTTTTCGCTCATCTCGGCAATCCGCACGGCGCTCCCAAACTACGAGGCGTGGCTGCTTTATTCGAGCGGCACCTACACGGGGGCGGGGCTTGTTTCAGCCATCCAGAGTAACAACGCGACGGGTGTTGACGTAATCTATAACGCCACGTTCTCCGCCGAGGACGTCGCCGCCGTGAAGGCTGCTGGCTATGCGTTCGCGGTGTGGACGTGCGACAACGACAACGCCGCGTTTACGCTCGCACAGAAGGGCGTTGACGAAATCACCACCAACCGCGGCGGCGCGATGAAGACCGCCCTCGCCGCGCTCATTGCGGAGGCCGACAGACATGCGGAGATCGTCGTGCCGAACTTCCCCGAAGGCCTGACGGCGATGGAGCCGAACGCATACGTCACAAACGGCCTCGTCGGACACTTCGACGGCATCCGCAACGCGGGCATGAACCTTCCTCACGATCCGACCACGCGCACATGGAAGAACCTCGTCTCCGGCGGGCCTGACGCACCGTTCACGGGCAACGGCGGCTACTGGACCCAATACGGCTTCTACTTCAACGGCTCGTCCGTCTATGCGCGCCTCGCCTCGCCCGGCATCGACCTCAACCACGAGACGGCGACAATCCAGCTGGTTCTCGACACGCCCACGTCTCAGCAGGCAACGGGATCCGGCGTCTATCCCGGTTTCTTCTATTCGTCGGACAACGACGACTTCGGCATCTACATCAACAACAACAACACGAAGGGCACGAAGTCAAATGTCCTCATCTGGAAAGCCGAACCTTACAGCAACAATAACCGCCCCCAGATTGATGCATGGGCGGGGAAGTATGCGACGGCGATTTTTACACACGACTACCAGTATCTCTTCGACGGCACGGCGCTCGTGAACGGCAAGTCACGGTCGGCCAGAAACAACAAGGCCGCAAAGCAGTTCTCGTGGGGCGGCTCCGCCCGCGAAACCGCTAACCGCTACGTCAAGGGCATGTATTATTCCGTCCGAATCTACAATGCTACGCTCACGGAAAACGATCTTGTCTGGAATCGTTTTATGGATGAGGTGCGTTTCCGTAGCTTCGTCACGAATGGCATCGTCGTCGTCTCATCCAACCGCGTCGGCGCAGAGGGGACGGAAGCGAGCGGAACGTACTACGTGAACGGAAATCACACGTTCACCGCGCCCGCAGCCGTGACGATCGACGGCTGCGTTTATACGAACGCGGGTTACAAGCTTGAACTCTACAACTCTGCGCAGAAGCGGTGGATTCTCGACAGCGTCGTTGCGGCAACGTCCTTCGCCTACACGAACTGTGCGGCGAACACGGGCGCGCGCATCACGTGGAACTGGCGGCTCGCAAGCGGCGTCAAGAAGATCGACGCCGACGACTACGTGCAGGGCGGGCTGCTCCTCGGCTTCGACGGTATTCGCAACGCGGGCCTCGGCGTCGCGCACAGCGATAGCGCGACGACATGGAAGAACCTCGGCTCGATTGGCGGCAGCGCGACGCCCGAGACGTTCGACGCGACGCTCCCCGGCGCATGGACGGCGAAGGGCTACAGGTTCGTGGGCGGCGACTGCTTCGTCACGCCAACGCTGCACCTTGGCCGTCAGGTGACGGTGCAGCTCGTGACGGATTACAACGAATCGCTCCAGACGGCGACCTCCCAGTGGCCGTCTCCGTTTGGTAATAACACGGGGGGCGACAATTTCAACATCTACACCTACCGCAAGTATGCGACAGACCGGGGCGATCTGCTCAGATTTAATCCGAACGGCTACTTCGGCGGCTATTCCGAAACCGACTATCTGCTTTGGGACGGACGCTTCATCAACGCCTTGGTGGATTACAACAGGATCAGCATGGTGAACTCTGCTGCGCCGGCATGGGTTAACAGGACTTTCAAGAACGACATCGCCGATTACTCCTACTGCATCGGTACGGCATGGACTGCTGCCGGAGATCGCTTGAAGCGTTCGTTTTCCGGCATGATGTACGCCGTACGCCTCTATGACTGCTTGCTGACGGATGCTGAAATCGCGCAGAACATGGAGATTGACAACATCCGCTTCTACGCAGGCGCGGGACGCTACAGCGGAAGCAACCTCGTCGAGGTCGCCGTGGAATCGCCCGGTGGCGTCGTCACGGTCGATGAGGCGGGCAGCTGGCTCGTTCGCGGCGACGGCGTGAGCAAGACCTTCACCGCCCCCGCCACAGTCACCGTGGGCAACAACACCTACTCCTGCACGGGCTGCCGCCTTGAAACCTGGAACGCCTCGAAGCGCATGTGGGAAAGCCCGGTGGAAACGGCTTCGGCCACGACGGCCGAACTGAGTTCGGCCAATGAAAACCGCCGCCTCACCTGGCTCTACGCCCTCACCGCCGGCATACGCTCAGCCGCCGATTACGATGTGGGCGACTACGTGCAGAAGGGGCTCGTCGCCAACTACGACGGCATCCGCAATCTCGGCCCCGGCAACGGCCATGCGACGATGGCACAGCGCTGGCGCGACTCCTCGTACCGCGACGTCCCGATGATCGCGATCTCCAATTCCGCGCACAGGGCGTGGGTCGGATTCGGACACCACTTCACGGTGGCGGAAAACAACATCTTCCGCACGACGGAGGCGCTGAGCCTCGGATATTCCTTTACGATCCAGTCGGTGATGGATGCGCCGCCCGGTTCAGGCCAGACGGCCGGACGCAGCGGCAAATACTGGCCTACGTATTTCGGGGCGGTGAACGACCATGGAATGTTCACAGACAAGACGGGAACGCAGCTCATTTGGAAGATGGACGACTTCCTGGAAGACAACAGCACCTCCTATCCGCGCGCCAAGATGAACAGCTTTGGCGGACAGTACATCACCGCGATCGTTGACGACACGAATGTTTACCTTTCGCAGGACGCGACGCGGGCCAACAGGGTTACAAACAAGAAGAAAAAGCAGTTCAACAACCAGACATTGTCCATCGGAGGTCCCAACACAACTACTTTTGCCGACATCGCGGCGCGCACCATCAATGGTGACTATTACGCATTCCGCGTCTACAACCGGGCGCTGACGGAGGAGGAGCTTACGCACAACATGACGGTCGATGAGATCCGCTATCGCGGCAACTTCACAAACGCCAACGTCACGGTGGTGTGCGAAGTTCCGTTCGAGGGCGTGGAGGCGCCGGTCGCGGTTCCGGCGGGCGACTACGAAGTGACGGGTTCGTTCACGTTCACTGCCAGCAGCCTCACGGTCGGTGAATCTTCATTCCCCGTGCGCTACACGATTGAGACATGGGATGGCAGCGCGTGGGGCGAGCCGGAGAAATACGAAAGCGCAAGCTACACGTACACGGCGGGTGCGAAAGTGCGCCTCACATGGAAGTGGGCCGATCCGACCGTGCCCGTTAGGGCGACGTGGACGGGCCTTGGCGATGCAAGCGATCTCCTCGACACCAACAACTGGAACTGCGTGAACGCTGGAGGGGAAACAATCGCCGCCGCGCCGACGAACGTGACGACAGTCATCATCGACGGCACGACTGGGTTTTCGATCCCGGAGGGCGTGACGACATTCCCGTGGAAGGAGATCAAGTTCGGCTCGCCGGACGCGCATGCCGCGACGCGCTGCGGAAACTACAAGCTCGCGACCAACTCGGGCTTCACGGAAGCGCCGGCGGGAATGTTCGCCGTGATGTCCCCCGCCAACACGAGCCTCGCCAATCTCAACGGGGGTGGCACTTCGTGGCAGACGTCCTACCTCAAGACATCGCGCGTGCGCTATGACGGCTGGTTCTATGTCACGGCTGTGCAGGCGGGAACGTGGACCGTGACGCAGATGTTTGACGACTACTTCGGTTTCGCCATCGACGGGGAATGGGTCGTCGCCAATCCCACGTATGTGAACAGCATGACCGCGACGGTTGACGTGCCGGAGGGCTGGCACCGCTTCACGATTATCTGCGGCGACTCGACCGGCGGCTATGGCTCCACCGACACCTCCTGCGTGGTCGTGAACGGCGTGAATGCACCGATGTCGATTTCCTGGGGCGGCGCGGCGGTCACGTTCACGGAGGGCAATTTCACGTTTGGCTCCGAAGGCAGCACCGTCACGCTCACGAACGACTGCGACTGGAGCGCGCTCGGCAACGTCCTCGTCGTGAACGGCGCGACGATCGACCTCAACGGACACGACCTGACGCTCGCCTCCGTCTCGGCGGACGCCATTGGTGCGGCAATCACCAACTCAAACAACGCCGTCACTTCCACCGTCACCTTCGTCGCGGGCGAGGGCGAGACGATCGTGAACAACGGCGCGGCGATCTGCGGCAACGTCAAGGTCGTGAAGAAGGGCACCGGAACGTATTATGCCTACGCCAATGCCTGCAACTACACGGGCGGCACGCTCATCGACGAGGGCAAGGCGCAGCCGCCGGACGGCAGCGGCACGGACACTCTGTACTGCTACGACCAGTTCAAGGCGTTCAGCACGAACGAGATCGTCGTCGCGTCCAACGCGGTGTTCGACATCCGCGCAAACTACGCCTACAGAAGCCGCGTGGTACTCGCCGGCGGAACGCTGACGAACTCCAAGGCGGACATGAAAACAACCACCAACGGCGGTTCGGGCATCGGCCGACTCACGGAGGACTCCACGCTCAACGTCGCATGGAACATTGTGTTCGGCGACAACAACGGACACGGCGACATGGACCTTGGCGGGCACACGCTCACGACGATCATCAACCCCGCCGGCTCGTACCTCTACCTGCGCTGCGCGAAGATCGAGAACGGAAAGATCGACATCACGCAAGGCGGATGGCTGCAAGTGGTCAACGCCTGCGTGGCGACGAACGTCGATTTCAAGGTGAAGTGCGCGCTCAACATCGGCAATACATTGAACGTGCGCGACTACGAGGCGGTGTGGGCGTCCAATACCAAAACCCACAACGCGGGCACGGCGGCGCTGAACGTCTATGGCACGTTCACTCCGGCAGCGGGCCAGAAGTTCTACGGCTGCACGATGCAGGACGGCTCGACCATCGACCTCTCCGGCACGACGGGCGAGTTCAGCACGCTTTCGTACTACACGAGCGGTTCGACGAACATCCACTTCGCAGCGAACGCAAACGTCACGGTCAACCTTGCCGGACGCACCGACCTGAGGACGATCGTCAAGAGCGAGAATCCGTTTGTCGTCACCTGGCCGGAAGGCCTCGGCCCGGCGGCGAACGTGACGTTTGAGGTCGATGCCGAGACGAAGCTGAATCGTTTCAAGATCGTCCGCGACGACGAGCGCAACGGCCTCCGCCTCGTTCGCGCCAGCGGCTTCGTGCTGATCGTGCAGTAGCGTTTACAAGATGTGGCAGTGGTGCCGTCGAGCTGGCAAGGCCGAGGCGGCCTTGCCACGCCGTTCATGCGAAATTATGATATAATATTTCGCATGAAAACTACCTGCATAGTCAAGGTTCTCCACAGCAGACAGCCATGAATGACAAGACACTAAAGGATCAATACCTCCGTCGCATCCTCAATTCTAAGGTTTACGACGTGGCAATCGAGTCGCCGCTTGAAAAGGCGGCGACGCTCTCGAAGAAACTCGGCAACACGTTCCTCCTGAAACGTGAGGACCTTCAGAGCGTTCATTCTTTCAAGGTCAGAGGCGCGTACAACAAGATGTCGCAGCTTCCGCGTTCGGCACTTGAGAAGGGCGTGTTGGCCGCTTCGGCGGGCAACCACGCGCAAGGCGTGGCGCTTAGCGCAAAGCGTCTTGGCTGCAAGGCGACTATCGTGATGCCGGTCACGACGCCGGAGATAAAGATCGCGTCCGTTAAGGGACTGGGGGCGTCCATCGTGCTCGCGGGCGATTCCTATTCAGACGCGGCCGCCGAGGCTGCGCGACTCGTCAAGGAGAGGGATTATACATTCATACCGCCATACGACGACCCCGACGTGATCGCCGGACAAGGCACCGTTGCGATGGAAATTCTCCGCCAGCGTCCCGGCGAACTTGACGCCGTGTTCGTGCCTGTCGGTGGTGGAGGATTCGCCGCCGGCGTGGCCGTATACATCAAAGCCGTGCGACCCGAGGTTAAGGTGTTCGGCGTAGAGCCAGTAGATTCCGACTGCATGGACCAGTCAATCAAGGCCGGACGCCGCGTTGAGCTGAGCGAGGTCGGCCTTTTCTCCGACGGCGTGGCCGTCAAGAAGCCCGGGAAAATCACCTTCGATCTCTGCCGTCGTTTCCTCGACGGAATCGTGCTGGTGTCTACGGACGAAACATGCGCAGCCATCAAGGACATCTTCGAAGCAACGCGCGCGATCTGCGAACCTGCTGGTGCGCTTGCGCTTGCGGCTGCGAAGCAGTACGCGGCGCGCAAGGGAACGTCGGGCGAAACTTACGCCTGCATCATCTCAGGCGCGAACATGAACTTCGACCGCATCCGCTTCGTCTCTGAGCAGACGGAAATCGGCGAGAAGCGCGAGGCAATCCTTGAGTGCCGCATCCCGGAGGTACGCGGCGCGTTCAAGAACTTCATCCGCAAGATCGGCAAGCGAGCCGTGACCGAGTTCAACTACCGTTACTTTGATCCCGACAAAGCCTACGTGTTCGTCGGTCTCTCCGTGGCCAGCCGCGAGGAGACGCGTCAGATCGTCGAGCTGCTGACGTCCGCGCGAATCGGCACGATCGATCTCTCTGACGACGAGCTCGCCAAGGAGCACATTCGCCACATGGTCGGAGGACACACCCGCGGCATCCACGATGAAGTGGTCTGCACGTTCGAGTTCCCCGAACGTCCTGGCGCGCTGCTGGACTTCCTAGAGGCGATTTCCGACCGCTGGAACATTACGCTGTTCCACTACCGCAATCACGGTGCGGACCACGGCAAAGTGCTCGTGGGACTGCAAGTGCCAAAATCTGAGCGCGCGGCGTTTAGACGCGCACTCAAGCTCCTGGGATATGCGTGGAAAGACGTAACGAAGAATTCGGCGTACCGCCTGTTCCTCGGCAACCGCGACTGATCAGCTCACGCGGATGGTGCGCTTGCTGCGGCATTCGGAGCAGAAGAACTCAGGACCTGCCCAAGTCGTCTCCTCCTCGCGTCCGCACTGCTTGCACGTGCGCATGATGTTCTCGCGCACGAGACGCACCTCTTCGGCGTGGTCGTCGATGTAGAGAGGCGGGAAATCGCTGACGTGTGACTTCCAGATAAGCGACGTTCCGGCCGCAGGCTGCACGCCACCGGCGGCATGTGCGGTCACGAGCTGGATGCGACGTCCAAACATACGCGCACGGCGGAGCGCCGGCGCGTAGTCCGTATCGTCGCCGATCAGGATTGCGACGTCAAACGCCCCCGGCATCGCTGAGTTGAACATGAGCGAGGAGGCAAGTGCCACCTTGACCCACGACTCGTCGCGTCCTTCGTTTCCGCTTACGTCCACTTCGTGGATTTCCATCTCGTATCCACAGGACTTTTCAAGGAAGTCGTAGAACGACCTCTGCTTAGACGAGCTGAAACTGGACCGGACAGACGGTATCGTGCCAAAATAGTTCGTACGCACAAGCCCGACGTCCTCGTCGAGGAAGTTTGCCACATCCTCGCAGAATACGCGCGGGAGCTTGGCGTAGTCGATTTCGCACCCATGCTCCTCACCCAGTTTTGCAAAAATCGACGAACGACTGCGGTACAACCACGCCCCATCGATGAAGACCATTGCCTTTAACGACATGCTCTTTTTCCCCACTGACTGGCATTATTTATTCGGAAGTTCAATCAGCCAGGGAATGGAACTTCCGTCCGCCGCGCCACCAATCGCAAGCGTTTCTGTTTTCTTTTCAGGCTGCGCCGGTCTCTGTGCAGCAGGCGTTGCCGCAGGCTGTGCAGTAGGTTTCGGAGCAGGTTTGGTAGAGGGTTGTTGCACTGCCGGTCTGGCAGCAGCAGCGGGCTTCGCCGTTGTCGGTTGCTGCGGCGTTGGATTTACGGCAGGCTTGGAAGGGGGCTTTGCCTGAGGCGCGGGACGCTTTTTCAGCAGTTCCTCGAGTTCCGGATCCTCTGCTGGAGCAGACGAGTCAAAATAGCTGACAGGCTTCATCGCCCTTAATTTCTGTGCCTGTGTCTGAGGTTGAGGTGGTTGCACCGGCGCAGGAACGGGCTTCGCCTTGGGAAGGGGAGGTGCCGCCGAAGGAGCGGGATTCGGTTTGGGAAGGGGAGTAGCTGCCCTTCTCGAAGGTTCAACGGGGCGTATCGGTTCGGCGGCGGCCTCAGCTGCTGCCCTGCGGGCGTCCTCCTGCGCATAATACTCGGGATAGAGTCTGCGACGGTGCGCCTCGATCTCCGCCTTGCGCTTTTCTTCCTTCGCCTTGGCTTGCTCTGCCTGACGTTCCTCTTTTTCGCGGCGGAGTTCCTCGCGCAGGCGAACCAGTTCGGCGGATTCGGCAGCTGCGGGCTGGAGGACTGAAGAGGGCGACGTGGTTACCACGACAGGCGTTGGCGCGGCTACAGGCTGCTGCTGCGGCTTTGAGATAGCGTCGAGAAGCTTGTTGAACCTATCCTCGTCCCGTTTGGCCTGTTCGGACTTACGTTCCTCTTTCTCACGGCGGAGTTCCTCGCGCAAGCGAACCAGTTCGGCAGATTCCACTGATGGCTGTACGACGGCTGGCGCAGGAGATTGGACGTTGACGACAGGCTGGGTCGCCGTCTTTTCACGCAAGGCTATGTCAAGAAGACGGTCTGAGAGCTGTTGATTCCGGCCAATGACCGACGTGATGACTAGCGTGAACGTGATGACAACGACAATCAAAAGAAGGATGAAGAAAACGCTCAGCCCAAGCATGCGCTTGCGCGCCTTGGCTTGTTCTGCGTCAATGTATTCCTGAAATGCCTTGAGAACAGGAAAATCATTCACGCCGCCGCTTTGGCCGAATAAACTTACGGCGTTTGCGGCGGATGATGTTTCATGTTGTTCGGATATATCTGGGTTCATCTAGTTTCCCTTTGGCGCATAGTATATCAACTTCTTACGGGTTCATCAAGCACAATCCGCAACTTGCGCCTAATGCCAGTTATGTAAACTAGCCTATTATCCAAAATGCACCCCTTTAAAAAGTTTCTCCAAGTCTCCCAATCTCCTAAACTCCCAATAGCGAAAGCAATAAAGGCTTTGCAACTGGTTCATTATGAGTTCAGCATTCGTGCCTGGAGGATAGCCTCGATGCGCACGGCGTCTTCTGGCGTGTCCACGCCCACCCCTTCATCGTCCGTGCGGATCACGGCGATTTTCGCGCCCATCCAGAGCGCGCGGAGCTGTTCAAGCTTCTCTGTCTTCTCCAAGTCGCACGGAGGCTCGGAGATGTACTTCTTTAGGAACGCGCCACGATAGGCGTAGATACCAAGATGGCGCACCCAGAGTCCGCTCTTGATGTCGGGCTCGTGGTCGCGGTCGCAGGGAATCGGAGCGCGGGAAAA
This sequence comes from uncultured bacterium, assembly GCA_902802945.1. GTDB lineage: Bacteria > Verrucomicrobiota > Kiritimatiellia > RFP12 > UBA1067 > RUG572. The sequence goes on from CADCOC010000062.1 coordinate 19,039, forward strand.
ATACAGCGCGCCGTCGTCGCGGTCTAGCACGACCTTGACAACAGTCTTGGCGTTGAGATCGTCAAGCGACTTGATCGGCGTCACGGCCGTCGCCATGTCCCATTTCGTTCCTTCCTTCATGCGCCCAACGAGCGAGTCGATGAGATCAGGAGAAATCAACGGCTCGTCGCCCTGAATGTTTACCAGAATGTCATCGTCGGCAAAATCTCCGGCCGCACAGGCAATGCGGTCCGTACCGCTCGGCAGCTCGCTAGGCGTCATCACGGCCTTTCCGCCGTGAGCCTCAACGGCGGAGACGATTCGCTCGTCGTCCGTCGCAACGATTACGTCATCGAGCGTCTTGGCCTTTTTGACGGCTTCTACTACCCATGCGACAAGCGGCTTGCCGCAGAGGAGATGGAGCGGCTTGCCGGGGAAACGGCTGGAGCCGTAGCGGGACGGAATGATACCGAGTGTCTTCATTTTGGGAGTCCAGGATAATCAAGGGTTGCGAAATAATCCGCAAGGGTTTCTGCGCGGCGAATCTGCATTACGGAGCCGTCTGGCTTGAGGAGCAGTTCCGCGCTGCGGAGCTTGCCGTTGTACTGGAAGCCCATCGCATGTCCGTGCGCGCCGGCGTCATGGATCACCACAAGGTCACCAACTTGGAGTTCGGGCAACTCGCGCTGGATGGCAAACTTGTCGTTGTTCTCGCAGAGCGAGCCCGTCACGTCGTAAACGACGCGCGGTGCGTCCGGTGCCGTTCCTGGCACTGTGATGTGGTGGTATGCGCCGTAGAGCGCGGGGCGCATCAGGTTCGCCATGCAGGCGTCGAGTCCGGCGTATTTGCGGTAGGTGTCCTTAATGTGCAGGACGCGTGCAACGAGGTAGCCGTAAGGACCCGTTATGCAGCGTCCGCACTCCATGTAGAGGCGGATGTCGGGATGTCCCTGCGCAAGAAGATGCGTTTGGTATGCGTCCTCAATCCCCTTCCCTACGCGCTCCAGATCCATCGCCTGCTGGTCAGGACGGTACGGAATGCCGATGCCGCCGCCGATGTTGATGAACTCAAACGTGATGCCTACTTCGCGAGAGATTTCAACGACGAGGTCAAATAGGAGCGTTGCAGTGTCGATGATGTACTGAGGGTCAAGTTCGTTTGAAGCGACCATCGTGTGGAGACCGAAACGCTTAACACCTTTCTCCTTCATGCGGCGGTACGCCTCGAATAACTGAGGCTTCGTAAAGCCGTACTTCGCCTCCTCTGGTTTGCCGATGATGGCGTTGCCGCCCTTCAACGGGCCGGGATTCCAGCGGCAGCACAAGAGATCGGGCAGATGTCCGTCCAGCACTCGTTCAAGGAAATCAAGGTGCGTAATGTCATCGAGGTTGATGATTGCGCCCATCTCGGCGGCCTTCTTGAATTCCGGAGCCGGCGTGTCGTTCGACGTGAACATCACGTCCTCGCCGACGTTGCCGACCGCCTCTGCGAGAACAAGCTCCGCCATCGACGAGCAGTCGCTGCCGAAACCTTCCTTTCGCAGCAGTTCCATGAGATATGGATTGGGCGCTGCCTTGACGGCGAAATATTCGTGGAACCCCTTGTTCCAGTCGAATGCAGCCTTCAGACGTCGCGCGTTTGCGACGATCGCCGCCTCGTCGTAGATGTGGAACGGCGTGGGCCAACGCGAAACAATCGACTCAAGCTTTTCCCAAGTGAATGGCAGTGTTTTCATTTGCTATTTCCCCTGTGCTGCTGCGGCGTGCGGACACTTCCCTCCGCAAGGGCAGCCGCCCTTCTCTGAAACGTCTTTGCCCGTCCAGCAGTAGGTGCAGAGTTTTTCCTTCGGGAGCCCGATTGCGGATACAAGGTCGTCGAGGCGCTGGAAAGCGAGTGACGTGAGCCCGAGGTCGTTGCGGAGTTTCTCGATCATCTTCTTGTAGGGCTCGCCGTCGGGATCCTGGTACTTCTCCACGGCATTCGGGTCGTCCCCTTCCACTTCGCGGATATAGCGGCGCGTGGCGAGGTCGTAGACGGACTTAGACCGCGAGAAGTTGATGAACTTGCATCCGTAGAGGAGCGGCGGACATGCTATGCGCATGTGTATTTCCTTCGCGCCGTCGCCCCACAGACGCTTCGCCTGCTGACGCAACTGCGTGCCGCGCACGATAGAGTCATCGCAGAATACGAGCCGCTTGTCCCTGATGAGACCGGGGATCGGGATGAGCTTCATGTGCGCGATGAGGTCGCGCTGACGCTGGTCCGGCGGCATGAAGGAACGCGGCCACGTGGGCGTGTACTTCACGAAAGGACGCGCATAACGAGTACCGCACTCCTGGGAGTAGCCAAGGGCATGCGCCACGCCCGAGTCGGGCACGCCGCCCACGCTGTCCGCCTCCACGGGATTCCGCCGCGCGAGGTAGCCACCACAACGGTAGCGAGCCATTTCCACGTTGCGTCCTTCGTAAGTCGAGGCTGGATAGCCGTAGTAGACCCAGAGGAACGAGCAGATCGCCATGTCCTCGCCAGGCTCGATGAGCGTAGTGAGACCGTCCGGCGTCGCCTCCACCATCTCGCCGGGACCGAGGTCGCGCAGATGTTCGTAACCGAGGTTCGGAAAGATGCAGCTTTCCTGCGTCGCGATGAGCGATCCGTCCTTCTTGCCGAAGATGATTGGCGTGCGTCCAAAACGGTCGCGCGCCGCGTAGAAGCGCCCTTCTTCCGTAAGAATCATCAGCGAACAGGAGCCCTCAATCCGCGCCTGCGCGTACTTGACGCCCTCCACGAAGGAATCCTGCGAATCGATTAGCGCCGCAACCACGGCGGTGGGACTGACCACGCCTGATGTCGTGGAGTACTGGAACTGCATGTGCCGCTCGGCGAACATCTCGGCCATGAGCGATTCGATGTTCGTGAGGATGCCCACGGTCACGATCGCGTAGGTACCGAGACGGCTCGCGACGATTAGTGGCTGCGGGTCGGTATCCGAGATCACGCCGAGTCCCGCTCGTCCCTGGAACTTTGCGAAGTCGTTCTCGAACTTCGACCGGAACGGCGCGTTCTGTATGTTGTGTATGGCGCGTTGGAAGCCCTTCTCGCCAAGCACCGCCATCCCGCCACGTTGCGTGCCGAGATGCGAATGGTAGTCTGTACCGAAAAAGAGGTCTGCCACGCAGTCCTCTTTTGATATGACGCCGCAAAATCCGCCCATAAAATCTCCTGGTTTTCCTATGCGGACAGTATACCAAATCCAGCCCGTCCGTTCAACCCATCAACGCGCCTCTGTCATGTGCAAGGCGTGCCGGCACCAGCGGCCGCGAACGGGGTAAGGACGCCACCCGAAACGCCCGGCTCGCCAGCGAAGAGGATCATTCCCTCCGAGACACCCACGCTCATCTTGCGCGGGGCGAGATTCGCGACGAACACGACCTCCTTGCCCACCAGCGCCGCCGGGTCGGGATACGCCCCGCGGATTCCGCTGAAGATCGTGCGCTTGCCGAGCGCGCCAGCATCCAGCTCGAATTTGAGGAGCTTCGACGACTTCGGCACCGTCTCGCACGAAAGCACCGTACCCACGCGGAGATCGAGCTTCTCGAAGTCAGGGAAGGCGATTTCGGGCTTGAGGGGAAAATCTTGGCTAGTGGCCTGCGGCTCGTTGTCCGCAGCTTTCGCCTTGTTTTTGCTCGCCCGGCTCTCGTGCGCCACTTCGCCGCTGGAGGCGGGCTTCACCTTTGCGGCCTCGACCATCGCCTCCACCTGCTTGGCGTCGATGCGCGTGGCGAGGTACTCGTACTTGCCGATGGGCTGCCCTTCCAGCGTCTTCGCCGCGTCGGACCAAGTCCAGTCGGATTCGCCAAACAGGGCTGCGGACTTCTCAGCGTATGTGGGGAGAATGGGCTTAAGGTAGATTGCGAGGATGCGGAACACGTTGAGGATAGCCGTGAGTGTCACGCGCGTTGTCTCGACGTCCGTCTTGATCGTCTTCCACGGCTCGCGGCGGTCGAAGTACTCGTTCGCCGCGTCGGCGATTTTAGACACCTCCACGGGCACCTGCGAGAATCGACGATTTTCATAGTGCTGCGCAATTACATCCGCACGGGACTGCGCGAACTCGACGAGCTTGCGTCCCTCCTCGTCAAGCGTGCCGAGAGTACCGCCGAGCGCGGGCTTGTTCAACATCTGCGCACCTCGCGAAGCGAGGTTCGTGATCTTGCCCACGAGGTCGGAGTTCACGCGCTGCACGAAGTCGGCGAGGTTGAGGTCAAGGTCGTCCGTCGTACCCGAGAGCTTGCAGGCATAGTAGTAACGCAATGCAGCCGCAGGAAGGTGTTCGAGGTACGTGCGGGCGTTCACGAACGTGCCCTTGGACTTGGACATCTTCTCGCCGTTCACGGTGAGGAAGCCGTGTACGAACACCTTGTCGGGCGTGCGGATGCCCGCACCATGCAGCATTCCAGGCCAGAACAGACAGTGGAACCTGATAATGTCCTTCCCTATGAAGTGATACAGTTCCGTCTTCTGTTCCCCATTCCCCGTTCCCTGTTCCCCTTCTTCCGGCCACCATGCATTGATGTCCTGTCCGTGCTGGGCACACCAGTTGGCAAGCGAGGCACGGTATCCGATTGGGGCGTCGACCCATACATAGAAGAACTTGTTAGGATGTCCGGGAATCTCAAATCCGAAGTACGGCGCGTCGCGCGATATGCACCAGCCGCGCAACGGCTCCCGGAACCACTCAAGCAGCTTGTTGGAGATGTCACTTGTCGTGTGGGCGGGAATCCATTTCTCGAGGTACTCGTGCTGTGGTTCAAGCTCGAAATAGAGGTGTTCGGAGTCCCTCACCTCAGGCGTGGCGCCGCAGGTCGTGCAAGTTGGATGCCCGAGTTCCTCTGCGCCGTACGTTGCGCCGCACTTGTCGCAGCTGTCGCCGTACTGGTTCTCGGCGCCGCATTTCGGACAAGTCCCCTTCACGTAACGATCTGGCAGGAACATTCCGCAGTGCGTGCAGTAGAGCTGCGGAGAGCTCTTCGTCGTGATGTAGCCGTGCTTTTCGGCTGCGGCGAAGATGCGTTCCGAAAGCTCCTTGTTCTCCGGGGAGTTGGTGGTGTAGTAGTTGTCGAACGCCACCTCGAAGTCAGTGAAGTCCTTGAGGTGTAGCGCGTGGCTGCGCGCAATCAGTTCCTCCGGCGTGATACCCTCCGCGCGGGCGCGGATCATGATTGGCGTACCGTGCGTATCGTCCGCACACACATACAGACATTCATGCCCGCGCATCTTCTGGAACCGGACCCAGAAGTCGGTCTGGATGTACTCGACAAGATGGCCTAGGTGAATGTCCCCGTTCGCGTAGGGGAGCGCACTCGTAACGACTATACGGCGTTTCTCTGACATGTCTATCTCTTCTCCTTGAAAAAACGGGGCATATTATACCACATCTGCTGACGCATGTGTCAGCTGTTCCAGCTCCGTAGCGGCGGACTCCCAGTCCGCCGTGTAGCGGTCGATCTCAAACTGGATCGTGCGCACCTGGCGGTTGACCTCTGCGAAGTCTGTTGTGGGCTTCGGGTTGAACAGCTCCTCGGAGGCTGTGTCGAGCGCCTTCTGCAGCTCCTCGAGCTTACGCTCGGCCGTTTCTACGCGCTTTTTCAGCTCCTTCACGCGCGGCGCGATCTTCGCGCGCTCGGCGGCGCGCTGCTGGCGTAACTCCTTAGAGGTGAGCTTGGGTGCCTCGGTTGCACCATCCTGGTAGGGCGCGCTCGCCGAGCGCGCCGCATCCGTTGCGCTGGTCTGGTAGGGCGCGCGCCCCGCGCGCGCCGCATCATTCGGCGGCCTCGTCGAGGCCGCCCTACCGGCGGCCTCCCGCTGCGCCTTCTTCTCGCAATAGTAGTCGTAGCCGCCCGGGTACGAACGCACCTCCTCGCGCGTGATCTCGATCACGGACGTCGCGACGGCGCGCACGAACTCGATGTCGTGCGAGACGAGGAGGATCGTTCCATTGTACTTCTGGAGCGCGTCCTGCAGGAGCGCGCGCCCGTCGAGGTCGAGGTGCGTGGTGGGCTCGTCGAGGAGAAGGAAATTGGGGCATTGCAGGAACAGCCGCAGGAACGCGAGGCGGATCTTCTCGCCGCCCGAAAGCACGCCCGCCGGCTTCTCCACGTCGTTCTCGTCGAACCCGAACGCGCCGAGCTGGTTGCGGAAGTTCTTCTCGTTCATCCCCGGCGGGATCGCGTTCTTCGCGTTGCGGTACACGGTCAGGTCGGGCGGAATCGTCTCGGCGAACTCCTGGCTGAGGTAGCCGCACACCACGTTGTGTCCGAGGACGGCCTTGCCGGCCGTGGGCTGGCGCGTCCCCGCGATGATGCGCATGAGCGTCGTCTTGCCGAGGCCGTTGTAGCCGATCACCGCCACCTTGTCGCCACGCGCGACGTTGAAGGTCACGTCGTGGAGGACGTTCTTCACGCCATCGTACGAGAAGAACATGTTCTCACAGCGGAACATCTCGATGCCGGAGGGCGGCGGCTCGGCGAGACGCAGGCGCCCACGCCGCGAGTAGCGCTTCGGGAGCATGATGCGCTCCTCGTCGATCTTGTCGATGAGCTTCTGTCGGCTCTGCGCCTGCGCGGCCTTCGTGGCCTGCGCGCGGAAACGGTCCACGAACCGCTGGAGCTGCTCGCGGTGGTGGTCCTGGTTCTCCTTCGCGGCGAGAAGGTGTTGGTAGCGCACCTCGCGTTCGCGGAGGTACCAGTCGAGGTCGCCCTCGTAGCGCGTACACGTGCCGGCATCCACCTCCACGATGATGCTCGTGAGCGTCTTGAGCAGGTAGCGGTCGTGCGAGATGAGCATGAGCGTGCCGCGGTAGAGTTTGAGGTAGCGTTGGAGCCAGTCGACGGCGGGGAGGTCGAGGTAGTTGGACGGTTCGTCGAGCAGCAGGAGGTCCGGTTCGCTCGCGAGCACGCGCGAAAGCTCCGCGCGCATGCGCCAGCCGCCGGAGAAGGACGCGAACGGCTTCGCGAATTCCTCCACGGCGAAGCCGAGTCCGCCAAGCGCCACCTTCACGCGCGTTTCGAGGTCGTAGCCGCCGAGGTGCTCGAACGCGGTCTGCACCTCGCCGTACTCCTTCAGCACGGACGTCTCGCCCGCGTCGAGGCGCGCCTCGAGCGCCTTCATCTTCGCCTCGAGTTCGCAGAACCCCGGCACGCCGCGCATCGCGTACTCGAGAAGCGTCTCCTCAGGCGTGTCCGGCTCGGGATGCTGTCGCGTGGACCCGATCGTGGGGTTCTCCTCGATCACGAGCTCCCCGTGGTCCGTGGAGAGCTCGCCGAGGATGATCTTGAAGAGCGTCGACTTGCCGGAGCCGTTGGGCCCCACCACGCCCACGCGCTCGCCCTTGTTCACGCGGAAGCTGACGTTCGTGAGAACGTCCTGGAGGCCGTAGTGGACCGATATGTTCTGAAAGTCAAGCATGGATCTCGAGGAGCTTGCAAATGGCCGAATAGGGGTCGGGCGACTGGCACACGGCGCGCACGACCGCGAAGTTGCGCGCGCCCGCCGCGAGCACCGGGGGAAGCGTCTCGGCGTTGATGCCGCCGATCGCGACGGCCGGGACGCGCGCAGCGGCGATCATCCGCCCCGCCATCTCGGGCCCGAGCGTGGGATCGGGGATGTCCTTCGTGGGCGTGGCGTAGACAGGCCCCACGCCGATGTAGTCGATCGGCTGGTCCCAGGAGGCGCGCACCTGGTCGAGGTTGTGCGTGGAGAGCCCCACCACCCTCAGCTGGGGAAACTTCGCGCGCACCTCGACGGGGGACATGTCGTCCTGCCCCACGTGCACGCCGTCCGCCTCCGCCTCCGCGGCGAGCGCGGGGTCGTCGTTCACGATGAACAGCGTGTCCGTGCCGCGCGTCACGCGGCGCATCTCGCGCGCCTCGCGCAGGATGTCCTCGCGCGCGGCGTGCTTCATCCGCAGCTGGACGATCCGCACGCCCGCGCGCACCGCCGCCCCCGCGCAGCGTGCATATCCGACCACCGGATTGGTGATCACAAGATAGAAACCAAAATCCTTCATGGGCGATTAGATTACCAAACATCCCCCACGGGGTCAAGGAGGTGTTCGCATGAATCTTTTCCCCGCAACAAAGAGGCCACTGATGGTGACGGTAAAAATTGCGAAAACCGGTCAGGCCAGTTTTCGCAAAATCATGCCATTCAACAATCAGGAAATGTGATAAACTAACGGGGAACGGCGATGAGTGTAATTGAAACCATAGGAACGATTAGGAACGGGCTGATGTGGATTGGCCTGTCGGCGCTGGCCGCGATTGCGGTCGGCGTCGTCGGTGCGTGGTTGTACAGAGGTGTTGCGTCGGCCATGCGGCGTCCTCTGGCGGTGGCAAGACTTGCCGCGTTTGCGGCCTTTTCGGCATTATGCGTCATACGCGTCGGCGCGAAGTTCCTCATGCCGCCACCTTCAACGGGCGGGACGCCCGTTGTCCCAGTGGTGGTCACGCCTGAGGAGATTGTACAGGGATGGAGGCTTGAGAGCGTCACGACGAACGATGCAGTTTCGTATGCGATGCCGACGAACGGCGTTGAGTACGCGCCGTGGTCGCTGGGCGGCGGATACGAGACTCACTTCCCGCTTGACCTCGGCGATGATTTCGGATTTCCATTCGGTACGGGCGTGGTGCGCCGCTTGGACGTGCTTTCAGGTGGCACGGTTGAGTCGCTGCCGAGGCAACGGGCTGGAAGCCCGTTGTCCCAGTATTCGTCAGCGATGTCGATCTGTGCGGCGAGGGAGTGGGCGTCGATTGTGCCGGGTGTGGGGAGGTTCTGGTGGGCGGATAAGGCGCGCTCGGAGATCGCGCCCTACCAAGCAAAATTTCTGACATGGGAGAATGTCTTTGGGGGAAGAGACCGCACGGGGCAGTACAACGCGCAGATTGAGTTTCACGACGACGGCAATTTCATCACGCGCTCAAACGACGTGGAGCGGGTGTATCGGCGAGTGCTTCCGTTCGACATTGACAATGACGGTTTGCCGAATGACATTGATCCCGCGCCGGAGGTGCCTATTGTGCCGTCCGCATGGAACCAGTCGGAAGAATGGGCTGCGGCGGCTTTTCCGTCGAACGCCGCCGAGATATCCGCCATGGGTGGTTACGCCGCGTGGGCTGCCGCGCGGGGTGCCGACCCCGACAGGCGTCTCGTCTCGCTCGGCTTAGCGTTCGACGACGGGAGCGCATGGCCTACTCTGCTTGACTTTGGCGGTGTCCCAGTGGCGGCGGATGGCGCGGTGGAACTTGTATTCGCCATCGACTGCGGGGCAAAGGTGCCGTTTACGCTCACGTCGGGGCGGCTCGGCTCTCTTGCTGTGACAGCGACGGAGCCGCCAACGCGTTCGGGCGAAGGCATGACTACGACTGAGAGCAGCGTGATTCAGAACATATTTACCTTCCCTCACGAGCGTTCCGTTGGCGACGTCAAGCTGCACCTGAACAACTTCCGCTCCGGGTGGCTGTGCCGCACGGCGAACGTGTCCATTGACGGCGACGAGGTGCAGCACCTCTTTCCCGGCGACACCATCGAAGTGGCGG